>WFXA01000187.1 GCA_015490835.1 Flavobacteriaceae bacterium
AAAATGAAAATAGTGATGTAAAGCCACTGCACATTATAGGTTTCTTCGTTTCGCTGGCTACACTTATACCCCTTGGTTATCTGGTACTAAATGGAGCAAAGGATTTAAAAACTATGTTCCTTGGAGTTATATTTATATCTGTCCTTCTTCTCTTTATATACTTTTCAACATATGTACTAAAACCTATCTCAAAATATCTGCCGTCTAAGAATCTGATGTCAGATGTAACTCTGAAGGCTGTTGCTATATCCTTCCCAATATGGACTGCCGCTATTATATTAGGCGGTGCATGGGCTAATGAAGCTTGGGGAAGCTACTGGAGCTGGGATCCTAAGGAGAACTGGGCGTTAATCGTATGGCTTTTCTTTGCTGCGTATATACATGGAAGGACTATTGGAAAATGGCAGGGAAAAACGGCTGCGTGGATTGTAGTTGCAGGATTTATAATGCTTTTAATATGTTACTTTGGTGTTAATCTGTATTTTCCGGGACTACACAGTTACGCAACCGAGTGATTAACTCTTAAATTATTCCGAAGAGAATTATATAGGTAGAATAGTATAAGGGAAAAAGAGGTGCTTTTTAAGCTCTCTTTTTTCCAATTGAGTGAAATTGTAAATATTAACGTTGTTTAAAAAATATAAGGGCAATTCTCTTTTATATATAACATATAAGATTGTGTTTAAAGTTTTACTTATTAGAGGGTAAATTCTTTTCCAATGGCTCGTCATTATATTTTTATCAAAGTAATTTTAGGAATATTAATTCCCTTCACAGAAAGTCCCGCAAAAACTTTAAAGTACAAAGACATAAATTTCTGGGGAGTTGTTGGATTTAGTTATCGAATATTGGACTTTAAATATCCTACGAGGCAAAGTGCAGATGTATATTGGGCAGATACATGGAACAATGCTTTTTCCACTATTTTGATTTTAGGTATTAAGAAAAATCCTGTACACGGTTTTGGTTTTGGTATAGAATGGGCAAAATGGAGCAACTTAGGATTAGATATTGCTGATAGACCCGCTGTTGTTACTATCAATAGGAACAGAAATTCAAGTGAACTTTCTCAAATATATTTTACCTTCAAATATATGCATACTAATATTAAAATAGGTCGCCAGGAAATTTATAGCAAAATATCACCATGGGTTCGTTCCTATAGAGATGCAGCAGTAATTGTAGATTCTTTTGATAGTATTGTAATTGAAAATAAAAGTGTTCCTAAAACTACTCTTATAGGTGCGTTATTTCTAAATCGTGTAAATGTAAATACTGTTATCAGGCTAAACCAAAGTAGTAAAAACAAAGGAATCTATATGTTTGGCATAAAGAACAAATCGCTCTCAAACACTACCTCAAACATATTTATTTATTATGCACCTGATTTTTACTTTTCAAAAGGTTCAGATACATGGTCATTTTGGAGTGTTATTAAAAGAAAAATTGGTAGCTTTAATATTGGATTACAAGGTGCTTATGTTAATGGAAAAATGCCAGATGGACGTACTACTTATGCTTTTGCAGTAAAAAGTAGTTCAAAGTGGAACAGTATTAATCTATCATTTGTTTCAGGTTACATAAATGAAGGAAACTATCGCCTTAGAGTAGGAAGTAATAGTAGTTTCTGGGGAACAGCTTTATATGGATTTATTATGAACACTGGAGAAACTATAGGAGCTGTTAGGAAAGTGGCTGTTAGTCAATCTATTATACGTTTAAATATAGTATACAGGAAAAAGAGTAGACGAATCTACAGTGAATTAGCATATGTTGAGTATAACAAAAATTTTGGTAATGCATGGGGATGGCGCATCGGTTATCGTTTTAAATTTTTTAAATCTAAATTTAATCTTGAATATCGTTATGTTAAGTATAATAATTCGCCAACATTTGCCCGTACAGATATTCGTCAACTTGTGTTAATAGAAACATATTTAAAATTCTAAAACATCTTTCTGGATTATATTAATTAGATTTTATATCTTTATATATATTTCATGTTTTCAGCAAATTCTTTTGCCTTCTTTGGAGGTAGTGCAGGTGAAAAGAAAAAACCTTGAACATAGTCTATTCCCATTTTTTCTATTAAAGCATATTGCTTCTTTGTTTCAACCCCTTCTGCAACCACTATATAACCTTCTTCATGACAAAGTTCCACTATTTTTTTACATGCAATATAGCCCTTTTGGCTTTCTATTGTATCAATTAGAGCTTTATCCAATTTTATTTCTTGTATATTATACTTAATAAGCGTTTCCAAATTAGAAAACCCCACACCAAAATCGTCTATAGAAATGGCAAACCCCTCTTTTTGAAATTTTTGTAAACTTTTTATCGCCTTTTCTCCAATGAAAAACCCTCGTTCAACGATTTCTATCTTTATTTTCTCATTTTTAAGTGTAGAAATAATTATCTCAACTGATTTCGAATCTAGTAATGTATCAGGGTGAATATTTATACTAACCTCTGGTGTAAAACTTTCTTTTTTCCACTGTTCTAAATCCACTTTTACCTGTTTAGCAACCCATACGTCCATAATAGGAGCAAGTCCTGCTTGTTCAATCTCATTTAAGAAAAATGGACCAGTCAACTTTCCCTCACATTTATATCTTATTAAAGCCTCAAAGCTATTACAGGTTTTGTCCTTTACTTTTACTTTTGGCTGATAGTATACAAACAAGTTTTCTTCATTGAGTGTAGGTAAAATTTTTTCTAACTTTGCAGTAGATTCAATAACCTTTCTCTCAATAAGGTAAGAATGTACTCCTAAATTTGATTCTATTTTTTCACGGATATTAAGATTCTCTTTTAGTACAGAGGCATGATTTTTTATCGATTGCATCTTAAAAAATTTTCTTACATAGTGCAAGTATATAACAGTATCAATTAATAACAAAAAAACTTGAAATACTATAACACGAAAATCACCACCGCTTTTTAGATATCCATTTACAACTGGAGGAGTAGTCCATGGTATATATATATCCGACCAATTAATAGTTATCATATTAACGAATATATACCCAACAAGGAAGTTAAACAGTGGAACAAAAATAAATGGAAATAAAAGATACCTATTAAAAACAATTAAAGGATATATAAGTAATGTGTTTATATTAAATACAACAAATGGAATAGAAATTCTAGCAAGATATTTAAAAACTTTTTCTTTTGCAGCAAAAAGTAAGGCAAAAAGCAATGATAGTCCTGTACCGGTACCTCCTAACATTACAAACAACCTGTTAAATTCAGCATAAGAAAGATTAGCAACAATCATTTGTTCAAGTATATCTTTTCCAAAAATAGCATTTACAATACGCTGCCCATGGACTCCAAAAAACCAGAAAATCTGAGCAACCAAATCTCGCAAGAAAAACTCAATAGTATCAGGGAGGGTAGAACTTAATGTGACTAAAAGCGTTAACTCCGGCTTAATTGCATAACTTATGGTGATGTAGATGACTATTGTAATAAAATATGCAATAACAAAAACAAAAATATAATCCAAAAGCTGGTAAATATGCCTACTTCCCACCATATGGGGAAGTCTTAGTGAGAAATATGGATAAAGTATGTATAGGAAAAACGTTGAAACAATGGGTGCATAAAGTGTTCCGATAGAAAAACCATAGGGTAATTCTAATGGATAAACAGTTTTTTCAAACAAAACAATAGTTACAAAAACTGCTAAAGATAACTGTATAGCAATGATTTGTGATATGCTAACACGTTTAGCAAGGAAATAAGCAATTGCGGCTACTGCTATTATAGAAGAAAATTGATTAAAGGCTCTTACATAAGACTGAACTTCCTTTGTTTCGATAAATGGTAATGAAATTTTAAAATACTGGATGGTATAGTAAAAAAGGACTGCCATGGAAGAAAAAAGGAAAAAAGGAACCATTGCCGCAAATGCTTCTTGTAAGGCAATAATATAACGCATAAACTTAAATTTATTACTTCCCAAAGTTTGTATCCTTATTTGTCTTTGTAGTAGCGCAAATCATATCTAATTATCTTCGACTTCTATATGAGAAAAATTAGTAAATATGGATTTAAAAATTTTTCGTACAATAAAAAATTTTTTTAAATAGTGACAACCACTATACCAAACAAATACAATAATGTAAAAAACCTACTAATCCATCTCCTTATTGACTATTTCCGTTTTATTGACAAGTAAGCTGTTTAAGTAATAGACTAATTGTTAATTTTCAATCTCTCTTGAGGAAAATATATGACTGATTACAGAAGACCTGTTGTTTCCGTGGTTGGAGCAGGGAATGTAGGTGAACATGTTGCAAATCTAATAG
>WFXA01000188.1 GCA_015490835.1 Flavobacteriaceae bacterium
ACTTGAAGGTATTAACTCTAAAATTCAACTTGCTAAAACAAGAGCAAGAGGATATAGAAACACAAAGAATTTTATCAATATGATTTACTTCATATGCGGAAAACTTAAATTTGATTACCCACTATATTTGACATAGAGCCCTTTTTTTTTATCTTGCTTAAAAAAATGACCTTTATATCTAATATATCTAAACTCCCAAACGTTACTACATCCATTTTTTCCATAATGAGCAAAATGGCAAAAGAACATAATGCAATAAATCTTTCGCAAGGGTTTCCGGATTTTAATAGCGATGAGGTTTTAATAAATCTGGTTTCCGAAGCAATGAAAAACGGATACAATCAGTACGCTCCTATGCAGGGTGATATAGAACTTAGAAACGTTATTGTAACGAAACTAAAATCTCTATATGGAAAAGCGTATTGTCCAAACACAGAAGTAACCGTTACTGCCGGAGCAACACAAGCCATTTTTACAGCTATAGCAACGCTTATAAATAAAGGAGATGAAGTACTAATTTTTACACCGGCTTATGATTGTTATGAACCAACGATTTCACTTTTTGGTGGAAAAACTATTTCGATACAATTGGCGGCACCTAATTTTGCAATAGATTGGGAAGAGGTTAAAAATAAAATTACAACTAAAACCAAATTAATTATTATTAATAGTCCGCATAATCCTTCGGGAAGTGTGATGTTAAAAGAAGATTTGGTAGCGTTACAAGAAATTGTGGAAAAAAATAATTTATTTGTTATTAGCGATGAGGTTTATGAGCATATTATTTTTGATGGAATTAAACATCAATCGGTTGCGCTGTATGAAGAATTATCGAATCGAAGTTTTATCGTAGCTTCTTTTGGAAAAACATTTCACAATACAGGTTGGAAAGTTGGGTATTGTGTTGCGCCAAAATATTTAATGAAAGCGTTTCAGAAAATTCATCAATTTAATGTGTTTTCTGTAAATTACCCAGTACAAAAAGCACTATCTACCTATTTAAAAACGGCTTCTCATTATTTGAAATTACCGGATTTTTATCAAAAGAAAAGAGATTTTTTTATTTCAGAAATGCAAGATTCCGGATTTCAGATAGTTCCATCCAGAGGAACCTATTTTCAGTTGTTGGATTTTTCAAAGATTTCTAACAAAAGGGATGTCGATTTTGCTGAAGAACTAACTAAAAAACATGGGATTGCAACCATTCCTACTTCGGTTTTTAATAAAGAAGGTATTGATTATAAAGTATTACGGGTTTGTTTTGCTAAAAAAGAAGAAACATTAAGGCGCGCTACTCAAATATTAAGAAACCTTTAAATTGTTTATTAAATTTTTAATTATGGTTTGTATAAATAATTTCATATCGTAAGGTTTTACAATTATATCATTCATTCCCGAATCAAAAATTTTATGTCGTAATTCGTCAATTTCAACAGCGGTTAAAGCAATAATAGGAATATTTTTATTAAATGTTCTTATTTCTTTTGTGGCTTCCATACCATTTTTAATTGGCATATTGATATCCATAAGTACAAGATCGTAGTGATTGTTTTTAACTTTATCAACAGCTTGTTGTCCGTTTTCTGCCAGATCACAAATCACATGATTTTTTTCTAATATTTTTTTAGTAACCATTTGGTTAATCTTATTATCTTCTACAATTAGAATTTGTTTATTTTCTAAAACGGTTACATCTAATATACCTGCAGAAACCTCTTCTTTGATATCTTTAATAATTTCAAAAGAAAGTGTAAACCAAAAAGAGGATCCTTTTCCGAGCTCACTTTCTAAATATATTTTTGAGTTTGAAAGCTCTAATAATCTTTTTACAATAGGTAATCCTAAGCCTGTGCCTTGATAATTATAGTTTAAAGAACTACCTTGCGAGAACTCTTCAAAAATAGTTTCTTGTTTATCTAAAGAAATTCCTATTCCGGTATCGGCAATAATAAATTTAATGGAGGCATTATTTCCTTTTATTCCCTCTTTAATTACCGTAATTGTAATTTTTCCGTCTTCAGTAAATTTACAGGCATTACCTATTAAATTCATTAAAATTTGTGATAATCTTACAGAATTCCCTCTTATTAGCGGAGGAATGTTTTTATCTACATTTACGGTAACAACGTTGTTGTTTTGCTTACAGATATATTCAAAAGAGGAAATAATGGTATGTATGAGCTCTTTTAAGTTAAATGAGGTAAATTCTGACTCTAGATTATCAGACTCTAATTTATTTATTTGAAGCACGTCATTAATTAAGGCTAAAAGGTAATCTGCAGAAAATTTTAATGCTTTTAAATCTTTTTCATGAGATTTTAAAGACTTGTCTTCCATCAAAATAGAGGTTAATCCTATTACACCATAAAGAGGTGTGCGTAGTTCATGGCTTACTGTTGAAAAGAATTTTATTTTTGTTTTAGATAATCTTTCAGACTCTTGTTTTGCTACAAGGTACTCTTTGTTTTTCTTTTGCAATAATTCAATTAATTTTCTTCTTTTATTATACGCTAAGTACAAGGCAATAAATAACAGCAACCCGACAAAAGAAAAAAGGGCTAATACTTTATTTAAAGTTTCTTTGCTACTTAAGCGTTCGGCTTGAAGCTGATTTTGGAGTTTTACGGCTTTAATGCTTTCGCGGTACTTTGCAAGTTCGTATTTTTCAATAATATCTTCATCGGAAGTGTTATCTAGTGATTCAATATATTTTCTTTGCTCATCATATTTTTCATAAGCTTCAAATGCTTTTTTATACTTATTTTGTTGGTACAAACAGTTTGCATATAAATAATAAGCATTTTGAAGCTCTAAGGGGAGTTCTTCTTTTTTTGTATTATTTATAATTTTTAGCAGGTGTTCTTCAGCTTTCTTATAATTTTTAATACCGAAATAATACTCTGCATAAAAATTGTCTATACTTATAGCATAAGATGGATGGGCGAAAAATTTTTTTAACTTCAGAGTTTCTTGAATTTGTTGATAAGCCAGTGGATAGTTTTTTGCTTCAAGTGCAGAAATAATTGTATTGTAATGTGCTTTTGCCATCCCTACCGAATCTTTCATTTTGGTAAAGAGATTAATAGATCTGTTATGGTAAATAAGCGCTTTTTTAAAATCTTTTTTTGAAGAATAGATATTTGCCAAGTCCATGTATGTAACGGCAGTAGCTGTATCATTTTTGCATTGCTTTGCATAGCCTTCAGATTTTTTAAAATGTTCTAAAGAAAGTATGGTGTCCTTTAAAGCCCATAAATCGTAGCCTAAATATCGATAAGCTTGATGCAATCGGTAGGGATCATCCAATTTAAATGCTATATCAAGTGCTTTTTGATTTAATGAAAAAGATTTTTTAAATTTTCCTTTACCATAAAAAAAGTTTGACGAATCTAAAAGCTTGTCGAAATAACTGTTTTTTAAATCATTTGTAGAATCTTGAGAGAAACAAGTAATCGATAAACTCAAAATAAACACAAAAAAAATTATGTTTGATAAACGAAACTTCACGAAAGTTTTTTATTTTATTTTCTAAAAATACAAATTTTCTTTTTAACACACCATTTAAAAATTAGAAAATACACTAAAAACAAATTATCGTTCCCAACAGATCAAGCTGTAATGAAATCCGTATATTTGGCTGTAAGAGAAGCAACCAAAAAATGGTCAATGCCTATTAGAAATTGGGGAATTATCCTCAACCAGTTCTTGACTATATATGAAAAAAGGGTCAGACTTTAATTAAAAAATCTAACCTGAGTTATTCTTAACTTACACACTTTATAGGATAGTGTTGCTTATCACTCCTTCACCACCTTAAAACTCCTAACGCCCTCTTGTGTAATTAGTTTTACCAAGTAAACACTGGGGTGTAAGTTGGACACATTTATGGTTTCATTATTACCCTGCACTTGCAAAACTTCTTCGCCCAATACGTTATACACTTTTACCTGTTTTATTACCACATTATTAGGGTTGTTTATTTGTAAAACGTTGGTTGCCGGGTTTGGGTAAATACTTAGTGCTTGTAAGAGTTGGTCTTCAATACCGAGATAAGTAAGGTTTTTGTACCAGACTAAATCATACAGACCATTGTTGGCAGTTACAACATCTTTATACCCGTCGCCGTCTATATCTGCTCCTACAATAGATGACGACGCATAATCATCTATAATTATACGGTTACTAAAAGTGCCTGCCCCGTCTAAATTTTTAAACCACGCTATTTTACCATCGCCAACAAAGGTAGTTAAGATATCTAAATCACCGTCATTGTCGATATCTGAAACAAATATATCGCTTGGTCTGTATATATTTGCAATAACTTTTTTTATACTAAACGATCCTAATCCATCTAAATTTTCAAACCAAGAAATCTTATCTCCTCCCGCTTCAAAAATTACCAAATCATTATCACCGTCTCCATCAATATCTTTTCCAGTTACAAGAGAAGCTCCAAAAGTATCATTTGTTATAAAATGAGTCTCAAAAATACCCAATCCATTATTTTTATACCAATATAAACTATAATTATTAGGTGAATTACTTATAATATCATTATCACCATCTCCATCTATATCTATAGCGTCTATGGTGAAAACGCCTGTTGGTTCTACTGAAACATTTTGTTGATTTATAAACGACCCCATTCCGTTTAAGTTTCTATACCAGATTATACGATTCTCATCTCTCAAGGCTATAATTACATCTTTCCCTATTAGCCCATCTATATCTGATGCTATCGCCTGCTTTGGATTTAAAACACCTGTAGCAATGATTATTTCCGAGCTAAACGCACCTTCTCCATCAAGGTTTTTGTACCATACCACTTTATTGTCGCTTGATGAAGTAGCCAAAACATCTAAATCACCATCCCCATCTAAATCTGCGATGCTTAGAGATTGTGTAAAAGTTAATGCTTGGGTTATATATTGTACACTACCAAATGTACCCTCTCCGTCTAAATTTTTATACCAAGCAATACTGTTAGCATTTTGTCCGGAGATTACCACGTCATTATCCCCATCATTATCTATATCTGCTGTAATTACTTTTGTTATTTGAAAAGGAAGTGCGCTAATAAGTACAGAATCTCCAAAACCGGATTGCGCTATGGTAATAAAAGGTAAAAAACAACTTATGCAACTTAGAAATAAACGTTTCATAATGCTTAAAATTAAAAACTTCTCCCGTTTCTAAAGTACCGGGAGAAGTAAAGTTACAAAAAATTAATTGTTTTGTTTTATAATAACGGTTTGCTCTGTAGCTCCGTTGTTATATACCTTATCTATTTTATACAAACCGGGTTGTAGGTTTTGTATTAACTGCGGGTTGTTAATGGCGGTAGAGTCTTGGGGCATAACCGTTACGTTGGTATTTAACACTCCGTCGTTAAACTTAGTAACTATACCACTGCCCGGTTTTTTATTATAGTTGTCGTAACACTTACGGGGTTGCGGGAATACTTGACTGCCGTTAAGCTCGTGTTTAATCCAAATAGCACTATGATTGGGGTGGGTGATACTACCGTAGTTGGTTTCGGTTTTAGCCACATTTAGTAAAATGGTGTTTAGATTATAGGAGAATGATACATCGTAATAATCTGCCGGTTGCGGGTAATTGCCGCTACACTCTACAAAACGATATTCAAAACCGGGTTGAAACAAAGGCGTATATTGGTGTAGGTCGTACGGTCCGGCAAGATAATATTCGCCGGCATAAGGTTCGTATAAAGAAGGAACATCGGTTAAGGTATTTATAAGCACCGGTGCCGATTGTATTTTTTCTCGCATACGTATGCCTTGTCCGGGAGACACATACGTGGTTTGACATAGATACGCATTACCCATAACGTTTATGACGTCTTCATAATCTATTTCAAGTTTATATAATACACCGACATTATCCATCTCCGGACTACTTTGATCATACGTACAATCGGGTAATATATACGGATAACAAGCGGGGTCTGTACCTGAGCACGAATTTAATTTAAAACCAGGGTTAGCTGCCGTATCTACTACGCGATCGCCGGCAGTTGTGGCATTAAAATTGGGGTCGTTGGGGTCTCGGGTAACATGTTCGTTTGAAGAACGTGTGTGCGACAAACCTAAGGCATGTCCCATTTCATGCACCAACCCTTTACCTTCTGTTGCTCCTACCTGTACTGATTTAATAACTAATTTATTAGCTCCAATACTTTGAGCGACACCTCCAAAAGATTCATTCCATGAAGTAATATAAATATTTATCGCATTTGGATCGTTGTAGTTGCTATTGCTACTTACATAATTAAAAAAAGGACCTATCTGACAACGATTTAGTTTAGAATATCCGTCCGGGTCAGATCCCGGATAGGTTACACAGCCATACTGTATACAATTCCCGTTTGCATCCCAATTTATGCATTCATATCTACTATCTATTACGTCCGGTGGACTATCTATTTCTTGCCATCCTCGATATTTAAAGAATATATTAAACTGGTTAAACTCAATATTCAGCCGTGCAATATGTTCTAATGTTTGGTTAGGGTCAAAATCTGTATAAAACTCTCCATTGGGTCCGTTTACTTTCCAAAATTTTACATTAAGCACTAATGGGTCTGCACTAGTATAAAGACTTGGGTTTACCGAATAACTAAAAATACCTTGTGGATCTGGTGCTGTGTTTTCTTCCGTTGCACACTCTACATATTCTTGCGAAAATGTGAACCAAGATATGCTTACAAATAATAAAGTAATAATTTTTGTTTTCATAAATTCTAATTTTTAAAATTAAACAATACAACTCTTGTCACAGTACCGGTTGCAACCGGTACTGCAAAATGGCTTGCAAGCATTTTTACTTTTTCGGGGAATTGTGGGCTAAGCTATAAAAAAAAAAATGAGACTCTACAAATTTTTTGTGTTAAAATTTTGATTTACAGCCGATTGTATGGTTTTTCCTTACTTTTAGTAAGGTTTTTTTATAGAGTAGCTGTGATATTTTTTCATTACTAAATATAACCCCAAACTTATAAGGTCTAAAAAAAGAATAACACAAATACCGTGTTTTTTAGTTACTTTTGCTTTTTTAAACCACAACATGAAACAAGCACCTAAAAGATATACTATAACCGCCGCATTACCGTATGTAAACGGACCCATTCACATTGGACACCTCGCCGGTGTATATGTTCCGGCAGATATTTATGCGCGTTATCAAAGACTTCAAAACAAAGATGTCCTATTTGTTTGCGGAAGCGACGAACACGGCGTACCCATTACCATAAAAGCAAAAAAAGAAGGAATAACACCTCAAGAAGTAGTAGATAAATACCATAAAATAGTAAAAAAATCATTTGAAGATTTTGGTATTTCATTCGATAATTATTCGCGTACTTCGGATAGAATACATCATAAAACTGCTTCCGATTTTTTTAAAAAATTGTATAAAAAAGGGAAGTTTATAGAGCAAACTACAGAGCAGTTGTATGATGAAGAAGCGCAGCAGTTTTTGGCAGACCGCTTTGTGGTAGGCACGTGCCCAAAATGCGGTAACGAAGAAAGCTATGGCGACCAATGCGAAGCTTGCGGAACCTCGCACAACGCCACCGATTTAATAAATCCTAAATCTGCTATTACCGGAAACACGCCAACCCTTAAAAAAACCAAACACTGGTTTTTACCGTTAGACCAATACCAAGACTGGTTAAAACAATGGATTTCAGAACAACATAAAAACGACTGGAAAACCAATGTGCTAGGGCAATGCAAATCATGGTTGGACGATGGATTACGACCTAGAGCCGTTACAAGAGATTTGGATTGGGGAATTCCCGTTCCGGTGGAAGGTGCCGAAGGAAAAGTATTATATGTTTGGTTCGATGCGCCTATCGGGTATATCTCATCCACAAAAGAATGGGCAGAAAGAGAAGGTAAAGATTGGGAACCCTATTGGAAAAATGATGACACAAAACTATTGCATTTTATAGGAAAGGACAACATCGTTTTTCACTGTATTATTTTTCCGTCTATGCTTAAAGCCGTAGGAAGTTTTATCTTACCCGAAAACGTACCGGCAAACGAGTTTTTAAACCTCGAAGGAAACAAACTTTCTACCAGTAAAAACTGGGCGGTTTGGTTACACGAATACCTCGAAGATTTCCCAAATCAACAAGATGTACTGCGTTATGTGCTAACGGCAAACGCCCCAGAAACCAAAGACAACGACTTTACTTGGGTAGATTTTCAAGCAAGAAACAACAACGAGCTCGTAGCTGTTTTTGGTAATTTTATCAATCGCGTGGTGGTGCTTACCCATAAATATTATGATGGCATTGTGCCTACTCCTTCAAATTTTTCTGAAATAGACAAAGAGGTGCTAACACAACTGCAAAATTATCCCAAGGTAATAGCAGATAGTATAGAACGGTATCGTTTTAGAGAAGCACAAACCCAAATGATGAATGTGGCACGGTTGGGAAATAAATACTTGGCAGACGAAGAACCTTGGAAAACCATAAAAACCGATGAACAACGCACAAAAACCGTGATGTATGTTGCTTTGCAAATCGCTTCGGCACTATCGGTATTAAGCGAACCTTTTTTGCCGTTTACTTCAGAAAAGTTAAAAAATATACTCCGGTTAAAAAATTCTTTCGTGTGGAAAGCTATTTCTGAAAAAGAAGTTTTAGTACCGGCTGGACATGCCATAGGAAAAGCCGAATTGCTTTTTAGTAAAATAGAAGACGAGCAAGTTCAACAACAATTAGATAAATTGGAAGCAACCAAAAAACAAAATCTAATGGAAAAAACACACCCTCAAATAACACCTCAAAAAGATACCGTTCAATTTGATGATTTTACCAAACTCGATATGCGTGTAGGAACCATCATTGAGGCTGAAAAAATGCCTAAAACCAAAAAACTATTGGTTTTAAAGGTAGATACCGGAATAGACGTAAGAACCATTGTATCGGGAATAGCCGAAAGTTTTTCGCCGGAAGAAATAGTGGGTAAAAAAGTAACGGTTTTGGTTAATCTTGCTCCCAGAAAATTACGAGGAGTAGAAAGTCAAGGAATGATTTTAATGACCGAAACACCCGATGGCTCATTGGTTTTTATCAATCCGGATAAGGACTGCATAAGTAATGGATTAACTATAAGCTAGCGGGCTTTAAGACAGGTGATTAAAACTTGACTATCTTCTCTGTAAACTTTTGTGTTTTAAATAAGTATATTCCTTGTTGTAACGCAGAAATATCAAGGGTGGTTTTTTGGTTTAGTAGCACGCCGGTTTGCACCTTTTTTCCGGTAACATCAAAAATTTGATACGGCAGATTGTTTTTTGTAAGTCCTTTAACTCTAATTTCACCCGATGTTGGGTTGGGATAAACACTAAGGTTTTGTAGAGCGTTATCGTTTACACCCAATACTCTATTCTTGTATCGCAAAAGGACAATGTTAATATTGCCGTTATACCACATAGAGGTGCCAACCGAAAGAATTTTACCGTCCGGTTGAAAAACGGTATTTATATTACCCAATTCTGAATAATTATTTTGAAATTGAAAACTAGTGTCTAATTGTCCGTTTTGATGAAAACGCCTTATAGTTATATATCCTCCACCTTCAAAAAAGTCCCACGGTAAATCAGATATTATAATTCGGTCGTTTTCTTGAATTAAAACATCCCCAAAACCATAGGAATCAACTATTCCATTATTTCCAAAGGAGGTATCCGGCACTCCATCAGGTAATAATTTATATGTGTCGGAATAAATTACCTCATTAACATTATCTACATAATTACAATAAGAAATAATGCTTCCGTTACTTAATACGCCTATTTTTCCACAAGAGTAGTTATTGTTTGCAGGTATTTGAGCTATAGAATTAGTGCCATAATCGGCATCTGCAACTCCCGAAGACAAAACTTTTACTACTCCGTTAATGGTGTTTTCTCCGGTGTTTTTATATTTTCCCGAAATAAAGAGCATTCCGGTATTATCCGTAACCAATCTTGAAGGAGAATTTGTTTCGTCTGCTACCTGAAGCACTGCTACTCCGTTGGTTGCAAAGGCAGTATCCAAGTTTCCGTTAGGCAAAAGTCGCTTAAGAACCAGTTGCGAAATGCCTCCGCTAGTTTGCTTCCCTAAGACAAGGATATTATTATTTTCCAAAACGATAAAATCTCGGGCTGTTTGGTCTCCGGTTGCAACAACTAGCTCCCCGCTGTTACCAAAAGCAGTATCTAATGTTCCGTTAGCAAGTAATTTAATAAGAATAGAATCTCCAGAAGAATTGGTAGTTAAAATCAACAAATCTTCCCCTGTAGTTTTTAGTTTTAAATATGAATTTTGATAATTAGCATCGTTCCAAACACCATTTGTTCCAAACGAATTATTGATGTTTCCATCAGGTAAATAACTAATTATTATTTTATCATTCGGATATAAAGAAGCTACCATAGCCGCGACAAAAATTGTGCCCGAGGGTGCAACGGTTACGAGCATACCGGAATCCCAATCATTACCAAAATCTGTTTCTACAATCCCATTATTTCCAAAGCTAAGATCCGGGCTTCCGTCTTGCGAAAACCCTAAAAAACCAATTAGGGCAAGTACCCATACAAAGTATTTTTTGTTCATAACAAATAATTTTATGCTTTTTAAGGGGGAATATAAACACAAAAAGCAATTAGTTTAATTGCTACTAATGTACAAAAAAATTGTATTTTCGTAACCATACACAAACAAAATTGCAGTTTAATCATTCCTTTACTTTGCATCTATGCGTTGGACTCTTAAACCAAAACCCGAACCTAAATTAGTTAACACACTTTCTGAAGAGCTTGGGGTTGCTCCCATTATTGCAACACTTCTGGTTCAAAGAGGAATTACCAATTACCAAGAAGCTAAAAATTTTTTTAGACCCAACCTTCTCCAATTACACGACCCGTTTTTAATGAAGGATATGGATAAAGCAGTAACTAGAATTGAAAAAGCAATAACTAACCAAGAAAACATATTAATATACGGCGATTACGATGTAGACGGTACCACCAGCGTGGCATTACTATCTTCTTATTTAAAAACGTTTTACCCAAATGTAGCCACATACATCCCAGATCGTTATACCGAAGGCTATGGCGTTTCATATCAAGGTATCGAATTTGCTTGCGATAATGATTTTAGTCTAATTATTGCCTTAGATTGTGGCGTAAAAGCCATCGATAAAGTTGCTTATGCCCATAAAAAAAACATAGACTTTATTATTTGCGACCATCACCGACCCGGCAAACATATACCCGATGCAATTGCTGTTTTAGACCCAAAACGAGAAGATTGCAAGTATCCTTACAAAGAACTTTGCGGTTGTGGTGTAGGTTTTAAACTCATACAAGCATTAGCACGTAACAGAAACGAAACAATTAAAGATTTAATTCCTTATTTAGATTTGGTAGCTACTGCAATTGGTGCCGATATTGTACCTATTACCGGAGAGAATAGAATTTTAGCTTATCACGGATTAAAAGTGATTAACGAAAATCCCCGCCCCGGATTTAAAGCCATTATGCAACAAACTAATAAAGAAAAATTTACTATTACCGATGTGGTTTTTATCATAGCTCCCAGAATCAATGCAGCGGGACGTATGAAACACGGAAATCATGCGGTTACACTCCTTACCGAAACAGACTATAACCTCGCCACACAATATGCCATAGATATTAATACCTTTAATACAGAAAGGCGAGATACCGATAAACGAATTACCCAAGAAGCATTGTTGCAAATAGAAAAAAACAATGAAAAAGAAGGCTTTACTACAGTGGTTTATGATGAAACTTGGCACAAAGGCGTTATTGGTATCGTTGCTTCCAGATTAACAGAAACCTATTATCGACCAACTTTAGTTTTTACTAAAAGCGGTGAGAAATTAGCGGCTTCGGCACGAAGTGTAAAAGATTTTGATGTGTATGAAGCCTTAGAAGCTTGTAAGGAACATATCGAGCAGTTTGGTGGGCATAAATATGCAGCAGGACTTACCTTAAAAGAAGAAAACTATAATGCTTTTAAAGCTAAATTTGAAGAAGTGGTTACAAAAACAATAGCCCCAAAATTACTCAACAAAGAAATAAAAATAGATACCAAAATTGATCTTAGTGATATCACTCCAAAACTGCACCGAATTTTGCAACAATTTGCGCCCTTTGGACCCGGAAATATGACTCCTGTTTTTATGGCTGAAAACCTGCAAGATACGGGTTACGGAAAACAAGTGGGTGAAGATGGAAAGCACTTGCGTTTTACAGCAACTCAAAACGAAACCGGAAAAATAGTGGGTATTGGGTTTAATCTAGGCGAAAAATATGAACTTATTAAAAACCGAAAACTCTTTAAAGCCATTTTTACCATTGATGAAAATGAATGGAACGGCACAAAAAGTCTTCAGCTAAAGGTGAAGGATGTTAAGGGATAAATAGTATTGCTAATGTTAATACGACAATTTACAAACCATCATACCTAAAAAATAGGCAATATTAGAAGCAATAATAATAAAAATCACAGCCCATAACATTTTTATACTAAAACTTTGATTAACAAAATATTTGTTGATTAAGTTCATGCTTATTTTGGTGTTAAAAACAGTCAACATATTTTCCTTACTATATTCAACTACAAATATAACTTTATAGTTTAGAAATTTATAACCGGTGTTTTGATGTTATTTTGGCGCCGTATTCTTTCAGTTTAAAAGAATCGCCATCAAACACACCATAAGTAAAATGGTTTACCCAATCGCCAATATTAAAATAGGTTGAGTTTTCGGCTACTTTAATTTCCATAGGAAGGTGCCGGTGTCCAAAAACAAAATAATCATAATGCTTTGTTTCTAGTTTTCGTTTGGCATAAAGGGCGAGCCATTCTTTTTCGTTGCCCAAAAAAGTTTTGTCTTCCTCTCCCGAAATGAGTTTGTTTTTGGTAGAGAGATGTTGGGCAATTTTAACACCAATATCTGGGTGTAACCAACGGTATAACCATTTTGAAAACGGATTGGTAAATACTTTTTTCATTCGTTTGTAGCCTTTGTCTCCGGGTCCTTTTCCGTCGCCATGACCTATAAAAAAGGTTTTGTTGTTAAAGGAAAATTCTTTGGGCTGAAAGTAAACCGGTATGTTAAGTTCCGTTTCAAAATAATCGCGCATCCATAAATCATGATTGCCAACAAAAAAATAGATTGGTATTCCGGAGTCACTTATTTCAGCAAGTTTTCCCAGTACACGGACAAAGCCTTTGGGGACAACAGTTTTGTATTCAAACCAAAAATCAAACAAATCGCCCAATAAAAAAATGACTGCAGCATCTTCTTTTACTTTATCTAACCATTGTACAAACTTTTTTTCACGCGGAAGGCTTTCTTTATATGTAGGTGCTCCCAAGTGATTGTCGCTGGAGAAATAAATTTTTTTTCCTTGAGGTATTTGCATAAAACAAATGTACGTTAATTTTTTGTGTTAAGGATAGTGCTAAGCCACCATTTACCGGCGATAAGCTCGAACCTAATTATCGTCGGCAAACCATTCTGCATAGCTGCTGTTGGTTTCTTGTAATTTTAAGGAGTGAAGCTTTATGTGTGGCGGCAACTCGGCTTTTATAATATTTACAAAATCTAATAACATCATTTCGCTGGTAGGTTGATAATCTACCAACAACACATTGTGCCCTCTTTTTTCTAGCTCGTGAGCCAACTCAACGTGTGGTGTGTTTTTGTTAAAAACGGTGGCGTGGTCAAAGACATCTACAATTTTGGTTTTTACCATTTTTTTAAGGTCGCCAAAATCGATTACCATTCCGTATTTAACATTTTTGTTATCGGTAACGGGTTCGCCTATAACCGTAACATAAAGTTTGTAACTATGACCGTGCACATTCTTGCATTTCCCGTCGTAGCCATAGAGTGCGTGACCGGTTTCGAAAGAAAATTGTTTGGTGATTCTAATCTTCATTATTTTTGAATTTCTAATGCAAAGGTATTGTTTTTATAATTTTGCTTTCGGGTAATATTTGTTTTTAAATTTAATTATTAAACCGGTGGCTCTAAAAGCGATCCAAACTATTAAAGCTATCCAAATTCCGTTTAGTTTTAAGTTGTAATAACTACAAATAAATAGGGTTGGTACAAAGCCTAGAAAGGTAGCTGCAAGGAGTGTGTTTCGTAAAAACTTCATTTCTCCTAACCCTTTAAAAATAGCGTCTAAGGTAAATCCGATAGCATTAACCGGTTGCGAGAGCAACACCCAATAAAAAACCCCGTAAAAAACCGAAAGAACGGCAGTGTCTTTAGTGAAAATAGCACCTAACTTGTTATAAAAAAGTACTCCTACAGTTGCTAGCAATAGTGCAATTACCAAGTTATAAAGATTTACACGTTTGGTTAATGTCCAAAGATTTTTATATTGTTTTGCACCCAATAATCTTCCACCAAGAATATTTCCTGCCGCACCATAACCATCGATAAAAAAAGCAGAGAATAACCATAAATTCATTGCAATGGTATGTGCTGCAATGTATTCTTTACCTAATGCTGTTGCTTCACGAGTAGCTATAATCAGTGCAATGTTTAAAGCAATAGATCGTACAAACAGGTTAAAACTCATAGAAACCAATTGCTTGATTTCGGGATGTAATTTTTTTCCTAATCGCAAGGATACATCTGTTCTTCTCAACAAAAAAAGAAGGGATAACAATGCCATAACCGCCTGTGCAATTAAACTCGCCCAAGCAGCACCTTTTACATCCATTGGCTCTATAACTCCTTCAATTCCATACACCAATAAAAAATCTAACCCAATGTTTAATACCGCACCAATTAGGGCAATAATCATAGGATAAAACGTGTTTTGCAACCCTCTAAAAATCCCGAATATCGCAAAGGTAAACAGGGTCAGCGGAAACCCCCAAACACGAATGTAATAATAGTCTAAACTAAATGTGAGAATGGTTCCTTTTGCTTTAAAAAACACGAATATTTCTTCCACAAGAAAATAAGTAGCAAACAATAAAAACACACTTAATAATACATTAAACACGATGGCTTGCACCGGAAATGTTGTTAACGATTTAATTTTTCCGGCTCCTAATTTTTGCGAAATAATTGCCGATATGGCACTTCGTGTTTGTGCAAGAATCCATATAATAGTAGATAGAAAAGTGCCTACAATGCCAACTGCGGCTAGTGATTCGGTACCTATTTGCGGGATATTGCCCACAACCGCAGCATCGGTAGCAGAAAGTATAGGCTCTGCAATACCCGATAAAATGGCGGGAATAGCTAGTTGCTGTATGCGTTTAAACGAAATATCTATTTGTTGCATAGGCGTTCGTAACAATAAAACGGGTCATTGCTTTGGTTTAAATAATACACTTTACCAACTTTTTGATATCCTCTTAACTCATAAAATTTTTGATTTCGTTTGTTGTTGCTAAAGGTATCTAAACGAATAGATACATAGTTGTTTTTTAAAGCAAACTCTTCTGCAAAAGTCATTAGTTTTTGAGCATTTCCTTGGTGTTGAAAATCAGGGTGCACTGCCAGTCGATGAACGTATAAATTATTATAATCGGGTGTTAACCAGGATATTGTTTTGTAAGGTTCGTCTATTTGAGAAGTTAAAACAATACAACCTATAATAATATTATTAAGTTCCTTTACATATAATTCATTTCTTTGATAGTCTTGCAAAAAAAGTTCTTTAATAGGGTATTTTTCACTCCATTGAAAAATGTTTTGGCGCATCATTTCTTTAGCGCAAGACCTTGTAATATGCAATATTTTGGGTATTTCGTGTATATTTGCAAGACGAATCATTTATTCGCTATATTTTTTCACAAAGTTACAGATAAATACCACTACTAAAAATGAAAAACATACTTGTCCCAATCGGAAACAAAGAAAACGGAGTTAATAACCTAAAATATGCTATTAATTTTGCAGCAATGACAGGAGCTAAAGTTTATGTTATTAATCTCTACAAAGAATTTTCTAAAGTTGCCGGACTTACAAAGGTAAATCAACTATTAATTGAAGAAAGTGAAGACTTGTTGCAAGAAGTATTAACACAGGTTGACACCAAAGGTGTTGAAGTAATTGCCAAACCGATTAAAGGTGACCCTTTTGAAGGAATTAAACGACTATCTGAAAAACTAAACATAGATTTAGTAATACTTTCGCCACAAAGTATCGATATAAAAGAAGAGGTGTATTTAGGGAAAGTAGCTTCAAAATTAGTTAAACAAACAAATATTCCGCTATTAATTGTCCCTAAAGGATATTTATTTAGAAAATTTGAATCGATTCTTTTAGCCTTAAAAAACGGTCATCTTGAAAAAGAAGGACTATTTAATATGTTAAAAACATTTGTTCAGGTGTTTTCGGCGAAGCTAAAAATTTTACAAGTTGTTACGCCGGATTTATCCAAAAATGAAGTAGAAATAGATCCCAATCTAAAAAAACTAGCAGTATCGTTTAAAGTAACTAAAAACGCTACTCTGTTTCAAGGGGTTTTAGAACATTTTCAATCTCATAATCCCGATTTGTTATGCGTAATTAGAAGAAAAAGAGGGTTTTTTAAAAAATTATGGGATCGAAATGTTATCTTAAAAAAAGATTTTCATACTAGTATTCCTTTATTAATTTTAAAAGGGGAAGAGTAGTAAATAGGAATAAACCCCAACGAAATGGGGTTTATTCTGTGGAGAAGATGGGACTCGAACCCACGACCTCTTGACTGCCAGTCAAGCGCTCTAGCCAGCTGAGCTACATCCCCAAAACTAGACTGCGAAAGTACTAAAACCCAATTAAAAAACCGGCACTTTATTTTAAAAAATTAATGCTGGCTTGTGTTGCTTCTTTTAGATGATTAGGTAAATCATTATCCGTCCAAGGGTGTTTTGCTCCAAAAACGTGGTCTGCTTCGTTTATTTCAAACAATTTACTTGCATTCCCCCATTTATGTAATTGATTTGCTTCATTTATGTTTACGGTTGGGTCTTTTGTTCCGTGTACTATTAAATACGGTTTTTTTAATTTTGTAACAGCTCTTTTTATGGTAAATCGTTCTTCGTTTTCCAGAAAATCTTCAAAAAATTGAAAGTAATGTGGCATTTGTTGTTTGGTTCTTCCGTTTTCAATATACAATACGCCCGTCTCTTTCCATTGTTTAAACTCAGGTGTTTCTTCTTGAAATCGTATTCTAAAATCACTCACACTCGCCCATGTAATTACTTTATTTATTCGCGGGTCTTCTTCGGCTTTAATTAATACAATTCCTCCTCCTCTACTGTGCCCTATTAGATTTATATTGTTTTTATTTATTTGAGAAGAAAAGGGATTGTTGGAAAACAAAAAGTCTAAAACACGGTTTAAATCATCCAGTTCTTTGCTAAAATTGTTATTTGCAAAAGCCTCTAAGTCGGGAAAATCTATGGGTTGTTTTGTAGTGCCTCCGTTATGAGAGAAATTAAATTTTAAAAAGAAAAACCCCGCTTTTGCAAACATTTGGGCAACTAAATCCCACGCTCCCCAATCTTTAAACCCTTTGTAACCATGACAGAATATAACTACAGGTTTTGGTTTGTTATCATCTTTAAAAAACACATCATATATAATGGGCTTTTTATTTTTGGAAACTAAAATTTGATTTTTTATCTTTTTCATGAGTTTAAAAGTTTTGGCTCATTTCATATTTCTTTTTCTACAAACGGTTGTTCGGGGTTAAAAATTTCAACTAATAACGCGTTTAGTTGTTCTTGAAACATTTCTAAAACTTCTTTGGTTACCCAATGGTACGTTTTGCTTCTCTGAGCAGGTGATTCTTTAATACCAAACGGCATAAAACCACTTTTTAAATTTTTAAATGAAAGAATCCCTGCTTGCGCTTTTTGAAAACCATAAGTGTAGTAAATCATTAATGCATAGGCTAATACCTGAAAAGATTTACTGAAATTATAATCGGTTATAATTTGATTAAAATCAACTATTTTTAAGTCTTTATTTTCTACTTTTCCTGTTTTATAGTCAATAATCCTTAGTTCGTCATTAAAGCGATCTAAGCGATCTATTTTTCCTTTTAGAGTAATGTTAAAATCGAGTTCTTTAACATAAATTGACGTTTGCAATTTACGCTCCAGCTCAAGAATTGTAATCGTGTTTCCTTTTTCAATTTCTGAAATTTCATGAGAAATAAAATTGTTCACATATCTTTTAATCACCTCTAATACCAGCAAATTTTTCCCAATTTTAAAAGAATTTTTAGGAAAATATTTACTAAACTGAAGGGCAACTTCTGTGTTAATTTTTTCTTTTAGTTTTAGTAAATTATCTTTAGTTAATGGTGTTCCTATTAATGGTTTATACAAGTTTTCGAGTGTGTCATGAACAATGGTTCCAAAGGTGTTTGCTGCTATATCTTCTTCAATTAAATCCGGCTCTTTTACTCCTAATATTGATGTATTATAAAAATCTACGGGATTTCTAATGTAATTAATTAACGCAGACGGAGAAAATCCGGATGCAGCCATTTTTTGTAGTTTTTGATAAACTCCTTGTGATTTAGCAATGGTTACCGGTTGCTGTTTATTGATTTTAATATTGGGAGATAAAACAATATGTTTTATTGTATGGTTGGGTATTTTTTCGTTTTCTATTTGATAAATAAACCTGCTTTTTTCGGCGGTATTAAGACCGTCTGAAATGCCATTATATAACAATGTGATATCGGTAGCTCTATGTAAGACACGATAAAAATGATAGGCAAACACTTGTTCTTTTTCAAAACGTAACGGCAAACCAAATTGTTTTTTTACATCGTAAGGCAGGTAACTGTTTCTGTGCACAACCGATGGTAAAATCCCTTCATTTACAGAGGCTATTATTACGGTTTCAAAATCTAATACCCTTGTTTCCAGTAACCCCATAATTTGGATACCTTCATTGGGGTTCCCTTCAAAATTAATTTTTGTGGTTTGCGCAAAGTCTGAAAGCAACTGATAAAAAACAGAAAGAGATTGGATGTTTTTACCTAAAGACTGGTTAATAGTACTCGTTAAATTATTAAATTCAAACAACGTAACAACATCAATAGTAGAAATCGATTGTTCTTTTAGATAGTTAATTAGTTGTTGTACATTGTTAATTGAGTCGTTATTTTTCCATTTACTAAAAAGCAACGTTAATTCTGGATTTGTTGTCTTTAACAACGAAAAAAATTGATTTTCAGAAAGGTAATTGTAATTGTTTTTATGTATTTTTTTGACTGCATCCTGTGCATTTTTGGTAAAAAAAGTTATTAAAGGATGGTTTAGAATAGCTAAGACATCTTTATAGTATAATTTTTTGTGGTTGTAATTAATCTGTAATTTAATGATAGATGTAAAAAATTCGTACAAAGGCAAATTCTTTAAGGGCAATCCCATTGTTACATTAAAATCGCAGTCTTTTGGAATGGAATACAGCAAGGGTTTTAGTAGCTTCTCATCTGCTAAAACAATGGCTGTTTTGTTTCGCTTTTCTTCAGAAAAACTTCTAATTAAGTTACCGATATATTTAACTTGAGAAATATTCTTTAAAGCCTCGACAATGGTAATGTCTTTTTTTTCTTGATAATTTGAATAAACTATTTGTGGTTGATGCGATTGATAATATTTCCAACCGTTAAAAATTTTATTCATAAAAACAGAGGCACTATGCTGCCTATCGTTTATAAAATAACTGTCGGCATCCCACAATACAGTTGTATTTCCTGTTTCTAATAATTCTTGAATAATAACTTCTTCGGCTTTAGTTAAGGCGTTAAATCCAATAAAATAATGAGGTGTTTTACTGTTTTGTTGTATATAGTGTTCTATATCTTCGGCAGCTTTTCTGCTAACCATTCCTCGATACCCGAAACTCTTCTGGTAAAGGTCTTCTCGTAACTGGTTGTAAAAAAAAGGTAATGCTTCCCAAAACTTAATATAATTTGTTATTAAAGGGGTTTTATTTTCTTGCTGAGACCAGTGGTTTATTTCTTGAACATTTTTTAGATAAGAGAATAATGAATTTACAGGGGCTAAATACTGATCTATTTCGTTAAAATCGTTTAAAATAGTGTTTATCCAAGAGGCAAAAGTTAGAAAATCATCTTTCTCTGAAAATGCTTCTGTTTTTAAATAAGATGAATAACTCGTAAATAATAACTCTATTGGGGGTAAAATTGTTAAACCTGAAACCTCTTCAAAAAAAGATTCGATGCTTAAAATTTTTGGAAAGAAGCTGGTTTTAGAAACTGTTTGCTTTAATTTGTCTTTAAATGCGTTAGCTGATCTTTTACTAGGAAACACAAAAATCGCTTGAGAGAGATTTGTTTGTTTGTTTAAAATAACGGATAATGATGTTTCTAAAAAAGATTCCATAGCCTAAAAATAAAAAACGCTCCGAAATATCGGAGCGTTTTTAAAAATTTATTTAGTATTTAAGTTAGTTTTTCACTAATCTTATTTCTACTCTTCTGTTTAAAGCTCTTCCGGCTTTAGTTTTGTTAGAAGCAATAGGTCTATCTTCTCCAAAACCTTGTGCGCTTAAATGAGATGATGCAACTCCGTTAGAAATTAAGTATTGCATTACAGAGTTTGCTCTATCGTCAGAAAGTTTCATATTTGAGCTTGCAGAACCCACACTATCTGTGTGTCCTTCAATTGCAAAATGAGCGTTAGGGTACTCTTTCATAATAGCAACAATATCGTTTAATACTTTGTAAGATTGTTCTTTTATAGAAGATTTTCCTGTATCGAATAATATTGTTTTAGCATACTCATTTAAAGTTTTAACTATATCTTCGGTTACTTCTGGACAACCTTTGTTTGCAACTGTACCTTTTACTTCTGGACAGTTATCGTCTTTATCTAACACGCCATCACCGTCACCATCTTTCCAAGGACAACCTTTGTTAGCTCTTGGTCCGGCTTCGTTAGGACAAGCATCTTCGCTGTCTTTAATACCGTCGCCATCAGAATCTGGACATCCGTTTAGAGCTGCAATACCGGGAGTATTAGGACATGCGTCTTGAGGATCGGCAATACCGTCACCGTCTGTATCTGCACAACCATTAAATTCGGCTACACCGGGAGTGTTAGGACAAGCATCGTTTCTATCTTCGATACCGTCTCCATCTGTATCAGGACAACCATTAAATTCCGGAAGACCCGGAGTTTCAGGACATTCATCATCTTGGTCGTATATTCCATCACCATCTGTATCTTTTCCACCAAATTTAAATTTAACCCCAACTACGTGTTGGAAATGTGTTGCACCGTAGTTTTCTTCAAACGCATGTTTGTAAGTAGATTGGAATTGAAGTGCTAAACTTTCTGAAAGCCAAAAATCAACTCCAGCGATAACGTTAGCTGTTCCATATCCTATATCATCAACCCAAGTGTAACCACCACCAATACCAAGATTAGGGTCAAACCATCCTGTTTTTAGCATTTGCCCTAAAGCATATTTTATTTCTCCATCTACTGAATAGTAAGACATACCGTCTACTCTTGTGTCTCCCACTTTTGTGATTTTGTTTACGGCTCCAGCGGCACCAAAAGTAAAACCACTTCCTATATATCTATTTATACTAACTCGAGAAAGTAGAGGAGCTATATTATAGTGGTCATTTTGGTTAAAATACTCGTCAAAAATATCTCCTTTCGTAGCTTCTCCAAATCTGCCGGTATCACTAATACCAATAGGATAAAAGTCTACACCATTAACCCCAACTCCAATAGCCCAGGGGTTGTTCTGGTCTTGTGCATTTACCGTACTTAGTCCTAAAACTAGTAGGGAAGCAACTAAAAATTTGCTAAGATGTTTCATATTCGATTGTTTAATTTTTAAGTGTTATTGACTGCAAAAGTAAGTTGTTATAAGTTATTAACAAAAGCAAATCTATAAATTTTTTTTCAAATATAGTGTAAATATAATCAAAATTTATGGTTTTAAGCTAAATCACCCCTAATTTTTCCCCAATTTTTGTAAAAGCAGTTATTGCCTTGTCAAGATGTTCTTTAGTATGGGCGGCTGATAGTTGTACCCGAATTCTCGCTTTCTCTTTTGGTACAACCGGATAAAAGAAGCCTATCACATATATTCCTTCGTCTAACAGCATATCTGCCATTGTTTGAGAAAGTTTAGCGTCATATAACATAACGGGAACAATTGCTGAATCACCATCAATAATATCAAATCCAGATTTTTTCATTCCGTTTTTGAAATATTGAGTGTTAGACTGTAACACATCCCTCAATGTGGTGTCGTTTGCCAAAATATCAAAAACTTTTATAGATGCGCCTACTATGGAAGGAGCCAAGGAGTTAGAAAACAAATACGGTCGTGACCGTTGTCTAAGCAATTCAATTATTTCTTTTTTTCCGGTTGTATAGCCTCCCATTGCACCGCCTAAAGCCTTGCCAAGTGTTCCGGTAATAATATCTACTCTTCCCATAACTCCCTTTTCTTCCAGTGTTCCTCTTCCTGTTTTTCCTATAAATCCTGCCGCATGACATTCGTCTACCATAACCATAGCATCATATTTATCGGCTAAATCGCATATTTTATCGAGAGGAGCAACAATTCCGTCCATAGAAAAAACACCGTCTGTTACTATTATCTTATGTCTGGCACCGTTGTTATTTGCAGCAATAAGTTGTTTTTCTAAATCTTCCATATTGCTGTTTGCGTATCGATAACGCGCTGCTTTACAAAGACGTACACCATCTATTATTGAGGCATGGTTTAATGAATCTGAGATAATAGCATCTTCTTTGGTTAGCAAGGGTTCAAAAACACCACCATTTGCATCAAAAGCTGCAGCGTAAAGAATGGTGTCTTCTGTTTGATAAAAATCGGCTATTTTTTGCTCTAATTCTTTATGAATATCCTGGGTTCCGCAAATAAATCGCACCGAAGACATTCCGTAACCATGCGTGTCCATTGCTTTTTTTGCAGCTTCAATAACCTCTTTGTTGTTGGACAATCCCAAGTAATTATTGGCGCAAAAATTAATAACCTCTTCACCGGTATTAATTTTGATTACTGCTCCCTGTGGCGAAGTGATAATTCGTTCTTTTTTATATAATCCGTTGTTTTTTATTTCTTGTAATTCTTGAGCAAGATGTTCTTTGATTTTTCCGTACATTACTTTTTTTGTTTTTGATACTACAAAGGTAGTTTTTTTAGATAAAATATAGGGTGTGATACTTTTTTAATTAAGATGGTTTATTATTTAGGACGATGTGAAAAAACAGGATAATCATTATGCAATCTTTATTGAATTTAATTCACATTAACTAAGTCCGGATACGTTTCTGAAATATAAACCAAATATTTGTGAATAATCTTATATCCCATATTAGACAAGGCTTCTGCATATTGATTAATTTGTAGCTGATGCGAGCTGTTTTTGCTGCCGGTTTTGTAATCTACAATTGTCACTTCATTGTTGGTAGAAATATTAATTCTATCAGGAATAATAATTTCGCCTTTTGCATTACAAATTTCTTTTTCAGTATAAATAGTTTGAGACACTGAAGCATCAAAAAGTGAGGTTAGTTTAGGATGCGAGAGCAGTAACTCAATTTTGTTTTTAATCTCCCGATTAATTGGTTGGGTTTGTTTGAATGCATCAAAATCTTGATGGTATTTTATTTTTGCCATTAGTGAATGAAACATTTTTCCTTCTTCAACCGAAAGGTGTAAGTTATTTTTCCATAAAAGAGCATTTCCGGCAGCTATTTTTAGCTGTTGTGCTTCAGAAAATACCGAGTTATAATTAGGAGTAATTTGCAACCTTTTATTACTATTATTTTCCTGTATTTCCGGCGGGGAAAAAGCCCCTTGTTCATAGATTAATTGGTCGTCATTCCATATATTAATTGAAGAAAAATACGCTTTAAAAAACTGATTGAATTTTGAAATAGGCTTGTCTTTTTGGGTATCTTTTGGCTTTTCAGAAAGTACATATAATTGATCAATAGCTCGTGTAAAAGCAACGTATAATATATTAAAATTATCTAATTCTAATTGATGGGTTCGTTCTTCAGTAATACATGCTCCTTGTTCTCCTCCATATAGTTGCAACTGTTGGTTGTAATTAATTAAAAATTCGTTAAACGGATATTCATTTTCTTCTTCGGTTAAGACATACCAAGCTTTTGGTTCTATTTCTTTGTAAATGTCTTTTTCGGCATACGGAAAAATTACCACCTCAAACTCCAGTCCTTTTGCTTTGTGTACTGTCATTAACTGTACACCGTCTATATTTTCATTGGCACTTACGCTTAGCTTGTTCTTGTTTAGTTCCCATTGTTCTAAAAAAAGTTGTTTTCCGGTAAGTGGCTGTTGTTCAAATTGCCATACAAAATCCATAAATTCAAACAAGTATGCGTCAGATTCTTTATTAAAACCCAATTGTTGAATGCAATATTCGCAACCTTCATAAAGACCTGATTTTTGTAGTATTTGAAAATCTAGATTTATACTATATCTTTTTAGTTTTTCTGAAAAAGATTTTGGTGAAGTATTTAGTAATTCCGAAAAAAAGGTGTGTTGGTCTATTTGTAGGTCAAAGTGCTTATGAAGAAAGTAAAGCAGTTCTATTTTTGCTTGTTCGTTTTCGGGATAAAGAGTAAGTGTTAAAACTGTAATAAGACATTTTATTTTTGAAGCATATTGCAGTAATAAACTATCTGGTGAAACAACCGGAATGTCTTCCTCCATTAAATATTTTCCCAAATAAGCAGCTTCCTCATTTTTTCGAGTTAAAACGCAAATATCCTTATAGTTATAATCATTTTCTTTTAGTTTTTTTATAATTGCCAAAACTTCCTTGGCTTGTGTTTCTTTTTTATCTTCTTCCTCGTCGTCCAGCACAAAAGTGAAGTTTATGTACCCACCTTGTTTTTTGGTGTGTTTTTGTTTGTTTCCGTCTTCAAAAAGTTTTTTGTGTTTGGGGTCTCCAAGATATCCGGAGAGGTAACTGAAAAACCGATTATTAAATTTAATGATTTCTTCTCGACTTCGATAGTTTGTGTCTAAACTTTTAACCTGTTGTTTTTCTACAAAAGGTTGGTGATGATTTATAAGATTTAGAAATTGTTCGGGCAGACCTCCTCGCCATCTGTAAATTGATTGTTTTACGTCTCCTACTAATAATAACGAACCTTTGTTGCCGTCATGGTATTGTTGTGACAAAGCATTTTCGATTAAAGGCATTAAGTTTTCCCACTGTAAGGCAGATGTGTCTTGAAACTCATCGATAAAAAAATGTCGGAAACGCTCTCCTAATCGTTCATAAATAAAAGGCGCCGGCTGATTTTTTATCTGTTTATTAATGAGTTTATTAAAGTCGGAAATAGGCAAAATGTTTCGCTCTGTTTTTAGTTGCTCTATTTCTTGTTGTACTAAATTAATAACCGAAAGCGGTGTGATGTTTTTTAATAACGCCTCGGTTAATTGTATTTTAAAAAGTAATTGCTTTATCGATAAAAACTGTTTAGTTATCTTTGGCTGAATGGCTTCCATTACCGAAGCGGTATGAGGATCTTTTTTTGGCAACCCTTTGTTGTACATTGCTTCGCCGGTTATAAGTTTTTCTTGCCATTTTAGTTCAAATTTAACTGCAAAATCTCTCAACGAAATTTTCTTTAAAAATTTAGGTAAATATTGTCCCGAAAAATCGCTAAACTCAACTCCCGATTGCGAGATAAGCGCAAGTGTTTCTTCGGCTATTGTTTTTGCTTCTTGAGATAATTTTCTTTTTTTAGAAAGTAATTGGTTTTTAAACTTAATAAATGTTTTAGTGTCTTTTTCCAACAACGTTTTTATTTTATCTGCATTTGTTTCGTCGTAAATTAATTTGGCTGCTTTTGCTATGTCTTTTGTTATGTCCCAAGATTTATCATCATCTAATTTTTCGAGTGCATAATCTAGAATAAAACGTGTGTTGTTTTCGTTCTCTCCTGTTTTGTCAATAAGCCTGTCAACCGCTTCAGAAATAAGAAGCAGGATGTCTAAAAAAACCTCAAAATTGGCTGCTAGTTTTAGCTCTTTTGCAAAGGTTCTTATAAGTTTATGGTTAAAACCGTCTATTGTTTCAATAGTAAAGTTCGAATAGTGATTTAAAAGGTGTTTTAAAACATTCCCCGCTTTTATCGCCATTTCTGAAAACGTAAAATTGGTTTCTTCAGATAAGACTTTTGCTATTTCTGAAGGGTTTTTTTCCTCATTCCACTCGGCTAATTCTGTTAATGTATTAAGAACACGCTGTTTCATTTCGGCTACAGCTTTGTTTGTAAAAGTAATAGCAAGTAAATATTTATAATAGTCGTTATCCTTAGCTCCCAAAATAACCGAAAGATACTCTTTTACCAACGTAAATGTTTTTCCGCTTCCGGCAGCAGCATCATAAATAGTAAAGGTGTGTGTGTTTTTCAAAATTTATTTTTTTTACTAAGGTACATAAAGTTTAGAAAAAACACATTATAACAATTATCTATAGGGTTATAAGTGATACAAACTTTTTTTTTAATGAAAGTAAAAAGAATATTATGTATTTTTGGAAAAAAGTAAGTTTAACCTTTAAATATAGAAATTATGTCTTTTGAATTACCAAAATTACCATACAGCTATGATGCTTTAGAGCCTTACATTGATGCGCGTACAATGGAAATACACTTAACCAAACACCATCAGGGATATACCAACAATCTTAATAACGCAATTGCCGGAACCGATATGGAGGGCAAAAGTATTGAAGCTATTTTAGGAAATCTAGATATGAACAACAAAGCCGTTAGAAATAATGGTGGTGGGTATTATAATCATTGTTTGTACTGGGAAATTATGGCACCCAATGCCGGAGGTAAACCAACCGGTGCTTTAGCCGAAGCTATTAATGATGCTTTTGGAAGTTTTGATGCATTTGCCGATGCATTTGCTGCTGCCGCTAAAACAAGGTTTGGATCTGGTTGGGCCTGGCTTACCGTACACAAAGGAGGTAAGGTAGAAGTGTGCTCTACTCCAAATCAAGACAATCCGTTAATGCCAAATGTAGGTTGTGAAGGAACCCCAATTTTAGGAATTGATGTTTGGGAGCATGCTTATTATTTAAACTACCAAAATCGCAGACCCGATTATGTTAATGCATTTTTTAATGTAATAAACTGGGACGAAGTTTCTAGACGATATATCGAAAACAAGTAGTTTTATTTCTTTTTTAAGAATGAAAAAAGCCGGCAATGATGCCGGCTTTTTTTTAATTTTCTATTCATCTTCAGGTTCTTTCATCTGAAAACTATCCATAAAAGCGGTTGTATAGTTTCCTGCTATAAAATCCGGATGATTCATTAATTGAAGATGAAACGGAATGGTGGTTTTTACTCCTTCAATAACAAACTCCTCAAGTGCGCGTCTCATTTTTGCAATTGCCTCTTCTCTAGTCTGTGCGGTTGTTATGAGTTTTGCAATCATTGAGTCGTAATTAGGTGGAATTGTGTATCCGGCATAAACGTGCGTGTCTAACCTTACTCCATGTCCGCCCGGTGCATGAAGAACTGTTATTTTGCCGGGTGACGGTCTAAAGTTGTTATAGGGGTCTTCGGCATTTATTCGACATTCAATGGCATGCAATTTTGGAGCATAGTTTATGCCAATAATAGGAATTCCAGCCGCTACTTTAATTTGTTCTCTAATTAGATCAAAATCTATTACTTGTTCGGTAATGGGATGTTCTACTTGAATACGCGTGTTCATCTCCATAAAATAGAAATTGCGGTGTTTATCTACTAAAAACTCAACTGTACCTGCTCCTTCATATTTTATGTATTCGGCTGCTTTTACGGCAGCTTTGCCCATTTCATCACGTAATTTTTCAGTCATAAACGGGCTCGGAGTTTCTTCGGTAAGTTTTTGGTGTCGTCTTTGAACAGAACAGTCTCTTTCACTTAGGTGACATGCTTTGCCACGACTGTCTCCTACAATTTGAATTTCGATATGTCTGGGTTCTTCAATGAGTTTTTCCATATACATACCATCATTTCCAAACGCCGCTTTAGATTCTTGTCTGGCACTATCCCAAGCTTCTTTTAAATCCTCGGGGTTCCATACGGCGCGCATTCCTTTACCTCCACCTCCGGCTGTGGCTTTAAGCATCACCGGATAGCCCATTTTTTTTGCCGTTTTTTCGGCATCTTTAAAATCTTTTAGCAAGCCTTCACTACCCGGAATAGTAGGCACGCCTGCCGCTTTCATCGTTGCTTTTGCAGTTGCTTTGTCGCCCATTTTACTGATCATTTCCGAAGAGGCTCCAATGAACTTAATATTGTGTTCTTTACAAATTTTTGAAAATTGGGCATTTTCCGATAAAAATCCGTAACCCGGATGAATTGCATCGGCATTTGTGATTTCTGCCGCTGCGATAATATTTGGGATTTTAAGGTAACTTTGATTACTGGGTGGTGGTCCTATACAAACCGCTTCGTCCGCAAACCGAACATGTAAACTGTCTGCATCTGCTGTTGAATATACCGCAACAGATTTAATACCCATTTCTTTACACGTTCTAATGATGCGTAGAGCTATTTCGCCTCTATTGGCTATAAGTATTTTTTTAAACATAACTTCTGGAAATAATAAATCTCAAATAAAAAATCCTAATTGTATAAGGTTTAATTTTGCGATTTAAGGTTTGACAAATTTAAGACGGGTCAATTAAAAAAAGTGGTTGGTCAAATTCTACCGGTGTAGCATCATCTACCAATACTTTAACTATTTTTCCGGATACTTCACTTTCTATTTCGTTAAAAAGTTTCATTGCCTCAATTACACATAACGGATCTCCTTCTTTTATTGCATCACCTACTTCTACAAAGACCGGTTTGTCCGGTGAGGGTTTCCGATAAAAAGTTCCTATTATTGGAGATTTTATGGTTATGTATTTTGAATCATTTGATGTTTCGGAAGGTGTTTCTTTTTGTGGTGTTTGGATCTCCTGCTGTGGTGAAGCAACTTGTTGGGCTTGTGCCATAGCAGGCATTTGCTGTATATATGTTGCTTCCGGTTTGTGATGCGAGCCGGTTCTTATGGTAATTTTAATATCATCCATTTCCAGTTTTACTTCACTGGCTCCGGATTTTGCGACAAACTTAATTAGGTTTTGAATTTCTTTTAATTCCATATTACTAGTTTTTGGTTGTTTTTATTATTTTGAGTCATATGCCCAAGTGAGATATATTGCTCCCCAAGAAAATCCACCTCCAAATGAGGAAAAAACAAGTTTATCTCCTTTTTTGAGTTGTTTTTCATAATCTACCAAACATAGTGGAAGCGTTGCCGAGGTGGTGTTTCCATATTTGTGAATATTTATCATCACTTTTTTTTCGGGTAAATTTAAGCGGTTTGCCGTTGCATCAATTATGCGTTTGTTGGCTTGGTGCGGTACGAGCCAATCTATCTCTTTAATAGTATTTTTATTCAGTAGCTCTTCCGATACATCTGCCATTTTTGAAACGGCAAATTTAAAAACGGTTCTTCCGTCTTGAAACACGTAGTGTTGTTTTTTTTCGACTGTTTCTTTAGATGCCGGGAGTATAGAGCCTCCGGCTTCTATTTTAAGATGTGGTCTTCCTTCACCGTCTGTTCGAAGTATTTCATCTTGCAAGCCATACCCTTCAGTGTTGGGCTCAAATAACACGGCTCCACCACCATCTCCAAATATAATACACGTGGCGCGATCTTCATAGTCAATAATAGAGGACATTTTATCGGCTCCTATGAGGAGTACTTTTTTGTATCTTCCGGATTCAATATATTTTGCAGCTGTTGACATTCCGAATAAAAAGCTGGAACATGCGGCAGTTAAATCGAAAGAAAAAGCATTAACTGCGCCTATTTTTGTAGCAACATAGGCTCCAGTAAAAGATACGGGCATATCAGGCGTTGCTGTTGACATTATAACAAGATCTATGTCTTTAGGATTGGTTTTACTCTTGGCAAGAAGGTTTTTTGCTGCCTGTATGGCAAGATAAGAGGTTCCTTCTCCTTCTTCTTTAAGAATTCTGCGTTCTTTAATTCCGGTGCGTGTTGTTATCCATTCGTCATTTGTATCAACCATGTTTTCCAACATTTGGTTAGTTAGTACGTAGTCCGGAACATAGCCTCCTACAGCTGTTATGGCTGCTGTTATTCTATTCATATCTTTTAATTAAATTCACTATGACGGCAAAAGTGAGCGAAAAATACTAAAAAATGGTTAAAAACAGGTGCAAAATACGTTGTTTTTAAATTTTAGAAAAGTAAAAAACAAAAAACTCTCACAAGATTGCGAGAGTTTTTAAAATAAAATATCATTGTGTTATGCCTCTATTTCTTCGGTGGCATCTATAACTATTTGACCCCGGTAATATAATTTACCTTCGTGCCAGTGTGCTCTGTGATACAAGTGCGCTTCACCTGTGATTGGATCTGTTGCAATTTGAGGTGCTTTTGCTTTGTAATGTGTTCTTCTTTTATCTCTTCTGGTTTTTGAGATTTTTCTTTTAGGATGTGCCATTACTTATTTTCTTTTTTATCCGTTAATAATATTTTTAAGGTATCCCATCTTGGGTCTACTTCGTCTTTGTTTTTTGTTGTCTTATTAAGACTATGTTCTTCGAGTTTTGATAAAATTTCAGATTTTAATGTGCCGTTAACCACTCCGGGGTGAATTTTTTTTGCAGGCAAAGACAAAACGATGGTTTCGTAAACATATTGTTGTATATTAACCTGATGACTTCCGTGAGGAATGATTAGCAATTCATCGTTGTCGTTATTGAATTCATCACCAAACTTAACTACAAAATGGTACTCTCCCGAAACATCTTGATCGTAGGCTTCATTAGAAACGTCACAATTAATGTTTACAAATCCTTTAAACTGTATTGTAAACTCCAAGAGGGTTGGTTTTTTAAGAAGTACTACTTCTAGATTAATAGCTACGCTATTAAAATCTTTAAAATCAAAATTTGTAAAGAACGTGTTATTAATTTTAAAATTAAACAGGTGCTCTCCGAGTTTTAACCCGATAAACGGGATTGTAAATTCTTTCAGTTCTTTCATAATCAAACGCCTGTTTAACAGCCACCTCATACAAATAAGGCGGGTGCAAAGATATAAAAATATTTATATTGTGGTTTATTTCTTTTAAATCTTTTTCTGAAAAGGTTTCAGTTGCTTTTTCTGAAGTGGATTTTTGGTGATTTCAAGGTATTCTTTTCTTTTTTTATAAATTGATATTGCTTCAAAAACCGCCTCCTTAAAAGAGGTGTGGCACGCTTCGTTTTTTCCTGCAATGTCGTATGCTACTCCGTGATCTGGGGAGGTTCTAATTTTAGAAAGTCCCGCGGTAAAGTTTACCCCTTTTCCGAAAGAAAGGGTTTTGAAGGGTATTAATCCTTGATCGTGATAAGAAGCAATTATAGCGTCAAAATTTTTGTAGTTTCCTGAACCAAAAAAACTATCGGCTGCATAAGGACCAAATACTAAGTTTCCTTTTTTTCTTAATTGGTCAAGTGTGGGTGTTAAGATTGTGTCGTCTTCATTACCTATAACACCATGGTCGCCATTATGAGGATTAATGCCTAAAACTGCTATTTTTGGTTTTACAACACCAAAGTCTTGTTTTAAAGATTGGATTATGATAGAAACTTTTTCTTGAATTAACTCGGGTGTGATGTGTGCAGCAACCTCACTTACCGGAACATGGTCTGTGAGTAATCCCACTTTTAGCTTGTCTGAAATCATAAACATTAGTGCTTTTCCTTCAAGCTCTTTGGCTAAATAGTTAGTGTGACCGGGAAATTTAAAGGTTTCAGACTGAATAGATGTTTTGTTAATAGGAGCCGTTACCAGTACATCAATTTTATTTTCTTTAAGTGCCTGCGTGGCTGCGATTAAAGATTTTATTGCATATTCGCCTATTTTTTTATCTTCTTTTCCAAAATTTATTTCAACTGGTTCTTTCCAAACATTATAAATATTTACTTTTTTTGAAAGTATTTTATTTAAATCGTCGATGCCATGCAAATTAGAACTTACATCAAACATTTTTTTAAAATGAGACGTTGTTTTTGTCGAGGCGAAGATAATCGGTGTGCAAAAATCTAACATTCTTGAATCTTTGAAGGTTTTTAAAATAACCTCACTGCCTATTCCGTTTAAATCGCCTATAGATATTCCTACTTTTATTTTATTTTCTTTATTCATTTTCCTCTTTATCCCTTTTTATATTTTAATTTTGTGGTACAAATGTAATTAATTGAAAATCATGTTTACGGGTATTATAGAAACTTTAGGAAAAGTTATCAAATTAGAGAAAGATTCAGGCAATTTACATATACATGTTCAGAGCGCTCTTTCGCAACAACTAAAGGTGGACCAAAGTATTGCTCATAATGGTGTTTGCCTCACTGTTACAACTGTAAATAATAACAGC
>WFXA01000189.1 GCA_015490835.1 Flavobacteriaceae bacterium
GTTTACAAAAGATGGAGATATTTTAAGATTAAAAGGGAAGGGAATAAAAGCTGGAGGAAGAACGGGAGACTTATTGGTTGAGGTGCAAATGGAAATGCCCAAAAAACTCTCAAGAAAAGCAAAAAAATTATTGGAAGAGTTGAAAGAAGAGGGGGTTTGACATGCATTAAATATATGTTATTTAAAATTAATATAATTATGAATAATAAAACACAAATAATTAAAGAAAGGGTGGATATAGGAAAATTTTATTTCAAAAGACCTCTTTGGCAAAGGCTTTTAGCGGTTCCATTAATTTATGTTCCGATAATTGTCGCTATTCCTTTTATTATAATTGGAGTATTTTTTGTAAGAATGCACCTTAAAATGACCGGGGCTGAAAACCTGAAAAAGTTTACCGATTTTGTGCCGGCATGGATTTCTCACAGGTATACTTCAAAAACTCAAATTACAGGTAAAAAATCAAAAATTTCTCACTTTTTGTGGAAATATTTCTGGATTTTTAACTGTAAAATGTACTGTCCGTTATCTGTAGCTTTACTTAGGTACTCTCTGTATTTGGTACAAGTTGTTGAAATTTGGTGGTGTCCGTTTAACCACGACAAAAAAAGACTTTACAAAGATTCCGCAATTGATAAATCATCATGGCATATTTATCCCAATTTTGTAAAATTGCTTCATGAAGATGATAGAGACAACCCGATTTGGAATGAAGACGTTAAGCAAAACAGCTAACGCGGTTTTATCTTTGCATCAATTTTTAAGTAAAAAAACCGAATCATTGTTTAAAAGATTCGGGTTGGGATTTTTGTCTACAGAATCTGTAGAGGCAAAAAGGCATTTGCCTTGGTGGTATCTTCTGATCGCTTCCATATCTCAACTTATAAGTTGGGTCCCTTGGAGATATGGAATTTCCACGTTTTACAGATTAAAAATAAGTGGCAGAGAAAATTTAAAGTTGGCGGCGGATATGCAAAAGAAATATAAATCCGGTGTGTTGTTTGTTTCTAAACACACCGGAGAGTTGGATATAATGCTTGTTTTAACCGGTATTAATCCATTTCATTATCATTTTCCGATGTTTTATGTTGCCCAACATATAAAATATTATCAAAGCAAAGATTTTGGATGGAGACGTTTCGTATATAATAAACTCACCTTTAATGCTTTAGGTTCTCATGAAATGAGAGGGGAGGGTGTAACATATGACTCACTTGATGAAAATGAAACTTATGAAGAAGCGTTGAAGCTTCACTGGGCATTACTTAAACGCAATCATTCCGTATGTGTTTATCCCGAAGGTAAGATTCCCGAGAATGGGGATTTTAGAGAGCCATATGGTTTTGCGGTTCATCTGGCGCAAACGGGCGCTGTTATAGTACCGATTGCAATAGTTAGAAAAAAGCATCCGAAACATTTTCGCACAACAATTTGTTTAAGATATGGTAGACCATTTAGATATGCTGATATGCCTAAATTTGACACGATTAAGAAAAAGTCGGAAAAATATAAAAAGGAAGCCAAATATTTGTTGAATAAAATAGCCGAAGAAGTTAAAAATGTGGAAAGATATTGTGCATAACTTTTTTGTCAGCTAAGGTTTTTGGTATATCATTAAGTTGTGCTTTTGGAACTTAATACAACTTCTCTAACTGTTTTAATAGCGTCTTTATTTCCTACTCTGTTGGGTCTTTTTGTATATGCAAAAAACAGAAAATCAAAAACTACAAAACAATTTTTCTATTTCACTTTAACTGCCGGGGTTTGGGGTTTTTTGCGTTATCTTATTTTTATAACGCAAAATGATTATGTTGCATATATCCTATATCACCTCCTTTATCCCGCGGCTGCGCTGATGCCCATTTCGTTTTTGTTTTTCGTTGAAGCATTTTTAAAAGAGAAACCCACAAAAGTTTTAAATATCAAATTATCATGGCTGGCTTGGGTTTTAATGTCGACACCATCTTTTATACCCACATTTCTAATAAAAGGCGTTTATTTTGAAGAAGGTTTTTATCAGCCGATTTTAAGTCAAATTTGGCTTGTATTTTATGATTTGATTTTTGTTAGTGTTTTTGTTTGGTCTTACTTTCTGTTAGTTTTTCACTGGAGAAAAATCAAAACCAGACAAGATAAGCTTGCGCTGTTATACGTTTTAATCGGAACCGGTTTGTCTGTTGTTGTTGGAATAATAACCCATTTAATTTTGCCCATATTTGGTGTTTTTTCTGCTATTTGGGCGGGACCGATAAGCACGGCTTTCGGTTCTTTTGTAATTGTTATAGGAATACTTAGATACAAAGTTTTTGATTTACGCATAATAGGCGCGCATATCTTGGTATTTGTACTTTGGTTAATTTTGCTAATTCAGTTTTTAAGTTCAAAAGATTTTTGGGGTGCTCTTGTGAACGCTTCGGTATTTATCGTCACAGTGACAGTAAGTATAGCGCTACTCAACAGTATGGAAAGAGAGATACAATCCCACGAAAAACTTGAGCATATTACAAAAGAGTTGCGTCGTACAAACAGAAAACTTAAAAAGCTTGATCAAGAAAAAAGCGAGTTTCTCTCAATTGCGACACACCAGTTGCGCACTCCGCTAACTTCAATTCGCGGGTATCTTTCAATGATTCTTGAAGGAGATTTCGGCAAAGTTCCTGACAAAA
>WFXA01000190.1 GCA_015490835.1 Flavobacteriaceae bacterium
ACTTGAAGGTATTAACTCTAAAATTCAACTTGCTAAAACAAGAGCAAGAGGATATAGAAACACAAAGAATTTTATCAATATGATTTACTTCATATGCGGAAAACTTAAATTTGATTACCCACTATATTTGACATAGAGCCCTTTTTTTTTAGTTTTTAAACAGAAATTGGTTCGTTTTACTCACTCTTTATTATCTTAAATTGTTTTGTTTTGCCCGATTCATTATTCATGATTTTAAGAATATAAATCCCGGTATTTAATTCGGATATTCCAATCTCATTTGTGATTAATTTGCCTTTCTTTATTAATTTTCCTGTTAATGTGTAGATAGAATATTCGGCATTTAATAATTCACTTGTAAGAATTATTTTATCTGTTGTCGGATTTGGATATATATAAACGTCTGCATTGGTATAATCAACCATACTTAACGGGTTTGAACTTTTGGATGTGTAAGCGGTGTTTCCAAAAGCGCCGAGGTTTATTCTACTTCCATTTGGGGTAGGTTCGTTAGAAAAATCATAGGTAGGGTCGCCTGCATCAATGCAAGGACTTGTTGAATCGTCAATAACCCATTGTGTTCCGCCCCAACGACCAATTTCCGATTTTAGATGGTATTTCAATTTTGCTTCATTTGCTCCTAAATCGCCTTCAAAATTTCCGGTTGAAACGGCATTTGGCCAATGAATATTATAAATATTTGTATAAATATTAAAAAGGTTGCTTGCTAATTGGGGGTTATTGTAAAAGTCTGTTGTTGATGTTACATTGTTGTAGTTACCCAAAAGGTTTCCATTAATGCAATTATATTCAGACACAAATGAATGATTTGCCGGATCTTGGTTGTCTATTCCGTAAGTGATATTATCTACGATAATATTATTTTTTACCGTGGTTTGAAATCCGGTTATGTTATTTGTTGGGTCGCCACCTAAAAATACAATTCCCGGAGCAGGATATGAGTTTTCGAGTCCACCGTCGGACTGAATAACATTGTTTTCGATACGTGTGTTATGAAAACCTTCTATTCCTATACCTCCTTTTTGATACCAAGAAATTATATTGTGGTGTATGTAAACATTTTCGTGTGTATGTAATGTGCCACCACCACTTGTTTGCCAAAGCCAAATTCCATAATAGTATCCTTTACCATAAAAATAATTATTATAGACTTCGGCATCATTTAAAGGTGTATAACCACCTGCTTGCATCGAAATTCCTATGCCACCGGAGTATTGTCTATTTGGGTCATTTCCTCCAATATTATTGTAAATTTTAAAATGATTACAATCTTGTACTCTAATATGAGCATCTGTTCTGTTATCTGTAAAAATGTTGTCGTGAATTTCAAAGTTTTCACAATTGATAACAATTATTCCATCGTGCCCGCTCGCATGTATGCGATTGTTATAAAACTGAAGATTAATGTCAAAACCATATAAATCATATCCTGTTTGAAGTGCGTCTGCCAAGCAATCGTGAATATACATATCATTAATTGTTATGTTGTAGCAATTTTGTAACACAATGGCACTATAATATGAATTTCCGGAAGGTTCCGTTTGGTTTTGTCTGTTTCCATCAATTTCAAAACCTCTTATGGTAATATTTCCGGTAGTTGTACTCGGGTCTCCCAGTCCTGATGTATAAGAAATTCCTGTTTGCCCAATTAAGGGTTTAAATTGTGTGTTCCATCCGGCATTATCAATGAGTTTAACAACCGCATTAGCGTCGCCTTCTAGTGTAGTGTTTTCTGAAATAAAGATGGGTTCGTCTATCCAAAAAGTGTTTGGACCTTTAAGATAGACCGTTGTGTAGTCTGAATTGTTTGCAACAAAGTCTAATGCTTGATTTATTTCGATTTGGTCGCTTGTTCCGTCGCAATTAAAATCGCCACTTCCATCACTAGCAACATAGACAATTGGCGGTGTTTGAGATTGTACGGTTGCAATTTTAATGAGTATAAATAATAGAATTAGTAGTGATTTTTTCATTTTATAATTTATCTTAACAGATACATATGGTTTGTGTCTTATTTAAGCGACTAATTTAGGGAATACAACCCGAATAGAAAATCCTCTCGGATTTTTTTATCAATTACGACACTTAATACATTGCGAGGTGGTTGGTTAGCTCGTAGCGTTTGTAGCCGGTACTTGCCAGTGCATTGTAATTGGGGTTTGGGTTGGGGTTGTTGGAGTCGAAAATTACTAAATCTTTTTGTTTGAGCCCCAGCCTGTTGCTTCCGTAAAGGTTTTGTTCTAATACTTAAAAAACTGCAGTTCTTTTAAATCCTTTATTAAATTGTACACACAAAAATCAACATTATCCTAAAATATTTTTAATCTTTTTAAGCTTAGCTTTCCAAATATCTAGTTGTTCTTTATGTTTAGCAATGTTTTTGTGAACATCTCTAACGAGTGGGTTATTCTTGTCAACGTGTTGAAAAAATCCAAGATTATTTTCAAGCTGTCTTATTTTATCTTTTACTTCGTTTACTTTTTTGGTAATATAAAAAGCTTCGTTGTTTAATTTTCTTGCATCTTCATCTGATGCTATAGTATTAAGTTTGTTTTCAAATTTAATAAGTTCTATTTCTTTTTTGCCTAACTTGATTTTAGAGAAAATTTGGTCGAGTGTCGTATTAAATTCCTTGTCAATACTTCTTTTACTAAACGGAATTTTACCGATGCTTTTCCACTCTTTAATAAAGTCTTTTACTTTAGCTATATCTTTATTTGGCTCGCCGGAAAGTTTTATATTTTGTAACGAATCTAATAATTTAGATTTAGCTTCAAAATGTTCTAACTCTTCTTTGTTGGCTTCGTTTTGCTTTTCGTGTAATCGTCTAAAATAATAGTTGCAGGCGTCTTTAAATTGTTTCCATATTTTATCACTTTCTTTTCTAGGTACATGTCCTATTTTTTTCCAGTCATTTTGAATTTTTTTCATTAAAGGGGTGACTGCCTGAAAATCATCACTTTCTTTATTCTCTTCAGCAATTTTAATTAATTCTTTTTTCTTTTCAAGATTGTCAAACTGTTGTTTCTTTTGGTCTTTATAAAATGCGTTTTTTGCTTTGTTAAAACTTGAAGTAATTTCTTTAAACTCTTTCCAGATTTCTTTGTTTTTTGAACGAGGTACTTTACCAATTTTAAAGAACGAGTCTCTTAATTCTTGAACTTTCTTCATAGCATTTTGCCAACTCTGATGGTTGGGTGATACTTTAGAAACAATATCCTGAATAGCTTCGAGTATTTGTTTCTTTTTTTGAAGATTTTCTTCAAAAATAGCATCTAGGTTTGCCAGGTATACGTGTCTTTTGTCGTGTATTATTTTAGTGGCAGCACTAAATTTATCCCATATTTCGTCTCTATATTCTTTGGCTACGGGTCCTATTTCTTCTTTCCATACTTTATGAAGCATTTGCAGTTCTCTAAATGCTTTGTTGATGTCTTCTTCTTGACCTAACTCTTCGGCACGTTGTACAATTTTAAGTTTTTGTTCTAAATTATGTTTAAAGTCTAAATCTCTAAATTCTCTATTAAGGTGTAAAAAATCATAAAAGTTTTCTACGTGATGACGGTAGGTATTCCAAACAATATCATATTTATCTCTAGGAATAGGTCCTGCTTCAAACCATTTTTCTTGTATATTTTTAAAGTGCTTGTAGGTTGTGTTAATACTTTCTTCGGTACTTAACAATCCTTTTAACTCTTCAATTAAAGCCAATCTGTTCTCTAAATTTTCTTGAAGATTTTTTTTAAGTTGCTTTAAATAATTGTTTCGTTTTTCTTTATAATCAAATAAGAGAGAATTAAATTCTTTTTTTATAGGTGAAGTATATTGAAAATCAATAATATTTCCCCCTTCTGCCAAGAAAGATTCTTTAGCAGTTGTTAACTCTTCATTAAATTTAGTATTAAAGACTTTTTTAATTGTCTCAACACTATTTTTAATTGTTTGAATGGGTTTGTTTTTTAGCAATGATTTAAATTCAATAACGAGTTCTTCAAGAGAAAAGGTTTCGTAATCTTTTCCTTCTTCTTCTTTTCCGTCACCTTCTTTCTCTTTCTCCTTTTCAGAGCTTGTATCTTCTATTTCATCTAATGGGGTGCTTTTGTTGCCGTCATTTTCTTCTAATTTTTCAGTAGAAATTTCGGCTTGTGGGATACTCGCTTTATCAATTTTGTTTGTTTCTTGACTTTTAGTAGGTTGGGTTTTTAAAATTTCTTGCTCTTCGGTAGAAGGAGTATTTTTTTGATTTAAATCTTTTTCAGACATTTTTTTCAATGTTAAGGTTCAAAATTTATTTGCGGTGAAGATACTAACAACTGTTTAATCTGCAAAGATAGGACGCAATTTTTGGTTAAAATGATGAAGAAATCTAGTTTTTCCAAATTTCACAAGATTTGTATGCTTGAAATTCTAACATTTTTTGCCCGTTACTCACTTTTGCTCCTTCGAGATAGCCTAACTTCATAAATGTTGTTAGGGGTGGATTGTATGTTAAATCGAATAAAAAATGATTAGTTGTAATGGCTTGATACGGAATGTTAGGTGTTTTTTCAATATCCGGAAAAGTTCCTAAGGGTGTGGTATTAACTATCAAAAAATGACTAGCAATAATACTTGGGGTTACTTCTTGGTAAGTAATTGCGTTTTTAGTTTTGTTTCGGGAAACAAATTGAATTGTAAATCCCAGCGTTTTTAAAACATGATATATGGCTTTTGAAGCACCACCCGTTCCTAAAATTAAAGCCGTTTTTTCTTTTAAAGGTAAAAAAGGAGTTATTGCTTTAGCAAATCCAAAATGATCTGTGTTATATCCCATTAGCCTGCCATCGTTTAAAATTTTGATGGTATTTACAGCTCCAATTTCTAACGCTTCAGGATTTATTTTATCTAAATATGGAATAATGGCTTCTTTATACGGAATGGTAATGTTTAACCCCTTTAATGTTGGATTATTTTTTAATATAACAGGAAATTCTTCAATAGAATCTATATCAAAATTTTCATAGGTATGTTTTTTCTTTTCGGAAGCAAATTTTTCAGTAAAAAATGTTTTTGAAAAGGAATATGAAATGTTTTTACCTATTAACCCGTATTTAGCCATTATTTTTCGTTTTTGCTTTTTGGTACCACTCTAAACTTACTACAATAAATATGCCTGCAATAATAAAGAAAATTGAAAGAATAGTTTGCTGCGAAAATTCTGACGGAAAGAAACGATTATAACTTTTAATTATTTCTCTTCCGTTAGCATCAAAAAGAATATTTCCGGTAGCGTCTGTTTCAAAAATTTTTGTTTTCCAAGGCCATACCACTCCTAATGAGCCGGTGATAAAACCAATGATAATAGCATATGTAGTTTTTTTAAAATGTTTTAATAAATAACCCAAAACATTAGATAAGGTAACCAAACCAACAACAGATCCTAAAGAAAAAACTGCCAAAACTTTTAATAATTGCATTCGTGCAACATTTTCAATAAATGAAAAATCTCCCTGAAAGATTTCTGAAAGTGTATCAAAAAGTGCATTCACAGAATCTACCAAAAGCAGCACATAATTACCTAACAATATGAGAATAAAGGAGCCTGAGAGTCCGGGAAGTGTCATTCCGGAAACTCCTATGATTCCACAAAAAAACACAAAAATAAGGTTGCTGTTTTCTTTTGCGGGTTCTAAAAAACTAATGCTTATTCCGGCAATAATACCCATTAATAGGTAGGCGATATATTTTTTTGTCCATCTGCCAAAGTCTTTAGAAATATAATAAATAGAACCTACAATCATTCCAAAAAACACACTCCATACATAAAGTTCAAAGTGTAATAAAAAATAATCTAAAATTTTGGAAACACTAAAATAACTAATCACCATTCCTAAGATTAATAACCCTAAAAATGAACCGTTAATGTATTGGAAAAAACTTTTAAACCTTCGGTTTAATAGTAGAGCAAAAGCTTTTTTATTAATTTTTTGTAGCGAATAAATAAATTCTTCATAAAAACCGGCAACAAAAGCTACCACACCTCCCGAGACACCGGGTACTTTGTTGGCAGCTCCCATGGCTAATCCTTTTAATACCAACCAAAACTTATCTGTAAAAGAGCGAGGTTGAGCCATTTTTTTAAGATGTTTTTGTTGTTGCCAATTTTTCTAGTAAAAAGATTGTAAGAAAACCTATTATAGCCAGAATTATTGCATAAATTAATTGTGCATCTCCGTTAAAATGAATGGGTAAAATACTTTTTTCTAAAAACGGAATCTGTTCTCCGTGGCTATTTATTCTATATTTAAGTACTTCTTTCCAAGGCCAAACTTTATTTAACGCACCAATCATAAAACCGGTTAATGTTGCGAGAATTAGGTTTTTATAATTGTCAAACATCCAGGTTAAAGCTTTTGAAAAAACTTTGATTCCTATTAATGCACCCAGCCCAAAGATGCTAAGTTTAAAGATGGCTTGTCCTATTAAAGAAGTATCTAATTTTGTAATTCCATCACTAAGTTGTGTGAGCGTACCTATTACAGTAGCATAGGCACCTAGTAATAATAATATAAAAGCTCCGGATATACCAGGCAAAATCATAGCAATTATAGCTATAAATCCTGCAATAAATAAAAACCAAGTACTATCCGGTGATCCAATAGGTTCGGCAATTGTTATCCAATATGAAAGTAGAGAAGATAGAATTAAAATTGCCCAAGTTGAGATTTTCCAATTTGTAATTTGATTACCTACATAAAGAATACTTGCAAGTACTAACCCAAAGAAAAATGACCAAACCAATACAGGATGGTTTTTTAATAAAACGGTAATTATTTTAGCCAACGAAAGAATACTTATGGCAATTCCAATAAGCAAACTTACTAAAAAAGATAGGTTATAATTTTTCCAAGCAATTTTTAACCCTTCTTTTTTCCAAGTTTTAAAAAATAAAAAATTAAGCTTATGGATGGTTGTAATAAGTTCTTCGTAGATGCCGGAAATAAAAGCAATCGTTCCGCCCGAAACACCGGGTACAACATCGGCGGCTCCCATTGCCATTCCTTTTAATAAAATGATGATGTATTGAAATGCTGTGCGATTTTGCATACTTTAAATAGCCTTAAATAAGGTATCAAAAATACGTATTTTATATCGAAGGTTTTTTATGTTGTTCTATTATTTGAAGAATCTTTTTGTTTTTATAAACCGAAGGAAACAATTCTTCTAAAATAAAACTATACTCAAAGTTATTTTTAAGCGCATTTTTAAGGTAGAACCTAGTTTTTTGAATATCCCCGTTTATATAGAATAGACCTGCTAATCTAAATTCTATTTCGGCAGAATCGGGATAAAAATCTATTGCTTGAAAACAATTTTTAATGGCAGCGTTAAACTCGCCTAAATGTATTAAAATATCACACCTTGAAAGCCAAGTTTGCAGTTCGTAATTGCCGAGTTCTAATGCTTTTCGGTAGCCATATTCGGCTTCTTCAAAAAGGTTTAACCTATGATTAATAGTAGCATAACGTTTCCAGTAAAGCACATTTTCGGCATCAATATTAATGGCTTTGTTAATATAATAAAGTGCTTTTTTATAATTTTTGTTTTTAATATAAAAATCGGTTATTGCGATCCAGCCTTTATCTAACAACCCATCTTCTTCTACACATTTTAAATAAAATTGTAGGGCGAGTTCACTACTTCCTAATTTCTCATAACACCTGCCTATTCGTAATAGAGCAAACGAAGTAGGATCGTCTAATCCTAGCGTTACGGTATAACTTTCTATAGCTTCAGTGTAACGTTTTAGTTTTTCTAATACTTTTCCTTTTTCCAGATAGGCACCAATAAATGTGTCATCACTTATAATTGCAAAATCGAATGCCGCAAGCGCTTTCTTAAATTCTTTAAGTTGGTAATATTGCTTTCCTACTTGATGCCAAGCTACTTCATTATAAGGGTTTTTGTTTAGATAATCGTTGAGATAATCTATTGCTTCTTGATTTTGGTTAAGGTATTCAAAACAATATATTACGTTGTATAATGCAGAAATGTCTTCCTCTTCTTCCTCTAAACACGCCATAAAATACCATTTGGCATTTTCATAATCTTCTAAAAAAAGGTATTCCATTCCTATTAATGAAAGCACATCCGGCGGATCGCTTGTAATGTCTAATGCTTGTTTTAAATACAGGATAGCTTTTTTATGGTTATGCTTTCGTGAATAAATATTGGCTTTTTGAATAAAAATTTCTTCGTTAGATTTTTCAAGTAATGAAAGGTTGTTCAGTAACTCTTCAGCTTGATTGAGTTGGTTTTCAAAAACAAGCATTTCTACCTGAAATAATTTTAAGTTTATCGAAGAAGGGTGTTGCTCTAGTCCTAGTTTAGTAGCCTTTTTAGCAAGCGCAATTTTTCCGGATTCTATATAATAGTGTATTATTTCTTCAAATTCGTCAGCGTCAAAGAAGAAAACACTATTGGTTTTTAGCATAGATTCAAAACGCGACAAGGAGGCTTTGTTATTGTTTTGGTCTTCACTTAATTGCATACGCGGGGTTTGCTTATTTTTGTTATTTTAAATATACTAATGTAACGGTATGTATAGTTGTGTAGCCTTATTTGTTGTTAACGAAGTTATTAACAAGTGGTATGTTTGTCTGCTAAGGGTTTGATTTTATTATTTTTTTAAGGAAGTGTTCCTGTTCGTAATGTTGTTTAGTACTTCGAGTAAGATGCTACACCCTTCTTTTATTTCCTTATTAGAAATAGTTAAAGGAGGGGTTATTCGTATGGCTTTTGGTTCAAATAACAGCCCAAAAAGAAGCAACCCTTTTTCTTTACAAGTAAGTATAACTTCTGAAGCTATTTGCGGTGTTTCTAAAATAAGAGCCAGCATAAGTCCTTTCCCTCTTATTTCTTTAATAAGAGGATGAACCAATAACTTTTTAAAAAGCTTTTCTTTTTCGAGTGTTTGTGATATTAAGTTACTTTGGGTTAGCTCTTTTAAGGTTGCTAACGCTGCACTAGCAATAACCGGATGCCCTCCAAAGGTTGTAATGTGTCCTAGTTTAGGGTTGTTTTGTAATAGGCTCATTAGTTTTTTTGAAGCAGTAAAAGCTCCTATGGGCATACCGCCTCCCATTGCTTTACCTAATACCAAAATATCGGGGATTACGTTATAGTGTTCAAAACCAAATAGCTTTCCGGTACGCCCAAAACCGGGTTGAATCTCATCGAGAATAAGTAACGCTCCTACCTCTGTGCAGCGTTGTTTTACTTTTTCTAAATACTTGTTTTTTGGTAAAATAAATCCGGCACCTCCTTGTATTGTTTCTAAAATTACCGCTGCGGTTTTTGTTGTAATTTTTTTTAAATCATCAACTTTGTTGAAGGTTATTGCATCACAATTTGGAAGTAATGGTTTAAAAGACTCTTTTCGTTTTTCAAAACCCATGACACTCATTGATCCCATGGTATTTCCGTGATAAGCAAAATTTGCATAAAGAATTTGTTGCCTTCCGGTTGCTCTTCTTGCAAGTTTTAAAGCTCCTTCTACAGCTTCGGTGCCACTGTTGGTTAAATAGGTTGTGGTAAGTGGTTCAGGGAGGTTTTTTGCAAGGAGTTTACAAAGCGCAACGGCAGGTTGTAATACAAATTCACCATACACCATTACGTGTAAGTATTTTTCGGTTTGCTCTTTTATTGCAGCGACTACTTTTGGATGGCAATGCCCTAAACTACAGGCTGATACGCCGGCAATAAAATCAAGATATTTTTTATTGTTTGTGTCAACAATATAACTTCCTAAGGCACGAGCGACTTCTATTTTTAACGGGTGCGGAGTTGTTTGTGCTTGATATAGAAAAAAATCGTTGTTCATTAGGGGTTGTTGTTCTCTTTTTTTGTGTTGGGATTAACCATAGGTTTATTATCCGGATTGTTTTTTAAATCTTTGGGTTTTAGTTTTGAAGCTTCCGGAATCGTGATATTTTCGTCCAATAGGTCGTCAAAAAATTCACCTTCGTCATCGGGTAGGGGTATTCCTTTTATTTTAACTAGTTTGGGCTTAGGTTTTCCTTTAAATAAGTCATTAACTTTTAACAACCGTTCTTCTCCACGCCATTTAAAACCGGGGAGTAATCTCACATTTTCCGGTAATAAGGAGGGCGGGTTTAAAGTTCCGGTAACTTTTTGTAAAAATTTTATTCCGGTTATTTTTTGATTGTTTAAATACATCTGAATTTTACTACACACCGTGTTATTTATCCCTATTAATTCGTCTTTATCGTTTCTTGTATAAAATAATACCTGCGTGTTTTTAATAATGTTTACGGTATCTAATTGGTTGTTGGTAAACAATCCAATAAGCCTTTCTCCCTTTACTTGGTTGTAACCGGCACTGTCTTTTTGAACTAAAAAAGCATTTTTAAAAACCTTGAGTGTATCTAGTTTTTCGGTTTTTTTATTAGAAAGAATATGAATGGTATCTCCTGTTATTTGATTTTGACCACTCCAAAGTACAGGGTTTCTCAGTAGCTTTGTAATTCCCAGATTTTGATTTACATAAATAGAATCACATTTTCCGCTAGTGGGTTCTTCTCCCAGAAGTCCTTTTTTAAACATTCTGGCTTTGTAAAATCCTTTAATGATTCGTTTTTTAGGTTTTCCGGTTACCTGAAGCGTATCTGCGTGTACATAAATAGAATCGCCGTCTTTTATAGAGATAGCTACGGCTCTTTTGGTAATAAAAACCGAATCTTTTGCCCTAAACACTTCGGCATAATGTCCTTTTATAATTGTTTTGTTTAGCGTGTCTATTACTTTAATATTGTTTGTTGCCGATGCAAATTTTTCTGTCCGGTTAAAGTAAATACTATCGCCGTAAAGCGTTCGGTTGTTGTATTCAATTCTCGAATTTTTTACAAAATAACCGGTGTTGTTTCTGGTGTTATAAAAACCTCTTTCACAAAAAATGGTACTGGCATCACTTACAATTGTGGATTCGCCGTATAAGTAGGCACCTCCGGTTTCTGAATAAAAGTCTAATTGTTGTGAATTAACGGTGTATTTAGGATTTGTTATAACTACATTAGATAAAAATTGATATTTTTTACTTTTTGCAAAATATCTTCCTATTTTACTGGTAAGTGTACTTGCAGTATCTTGTACTGTTCCTCCGCTACGATAATAGGCTTGTTGTTTTATTCGGTCAAAGTAAAGCGTATCTGTTTTTAATGAAGTATCCGGATTGGTAAAGACAACATTTCCACTGGCAAATGCAAACTGAGTGTTGCCATTATATTCGGCATAAGTGCTTCGCATAGTAATGGTATCGCCTTGTTGAAGACGTACATTTCCGTAGGCATTTACAAAATTATCTTTGGTATAAACATAGGCTTGATCGCACCACATTTCTACACCTTCGTGAACTATATAAACTTGTCCGGATTGGTCTTTTGTATAGATTATGGCATCTGGAAATTCGGGTTTTTTTTCAAGATAACCTGATTGAATACTTACTTGTGTTTTCTTTTCTCTATGCAATACGTTTATTTGTGCCTCCGAAAAAAAAGGAAAACTTATAAATAACAATAAGAAGTATACCGAATAGTTCAAGTACGAAGTTTTTTAAAATTTACAGCGAAGATACTAAAGCAAGTTGGTATGAGTAAAAAAACAGTAATTTTTTAACTGAAATTTTGGATATTATACTCCATATACGTTGCGGCGGATTGCGCAATTTTTTGGGATGTAAGTTTTTTTTAAACATGAAAAGATAAATCAATACCGGCAGAAATTCCTCCGGATGTATAGATAGAATCTATTTGAACAAAACGTTTGTTCTTTTTAGCGATAGCCGTTTTATCTATTTTTTCAACAAAAGTATAAACTTGATGATGGGTACAATAAGGTTTGTTTTTTAAAAGTCCGATTTTAGCTAGAAGAACCGCTCCGGAGCAAATACTTATTGTAATTTGTGCAGTTTGGTGTTGGGTTTTAATCCATTGTAATAACGACGTATCTGAAAGTAAATTTTTTATTCCTTCGCCACCGGGTATAATAAGAATATCTATTTTAGGATGGGTTACAAAGGTGTGGTTTGCAATAACTTGAAGATTGTTTACTGTTTTTTATAATTTTGTTTTCTTTTGAAACAGTAAAAACATTAAAGAATTGGTGGTTGTGAATTTTGGAAGCTACTGAAAATACTTCAAACGGACCGGCAAAATCCAGTACTTCAACTTGATTAAATAGTCAAATAGCAATGTTTAATTTCGTATTCATTTTCTATATAAAAAGTAACGATTCACTTCTTCTATATATTTTTTTTTAGCATCTTCAATACTTAAATCTCTATTTTGAAAAATAGCATTGGTTTTAAACGCATTAATTAACGGGTTGCTGCTACCGGGAGGATCTTGGTTTTGTGTTGCAACTTTAAAATACGAATACAATCGCAATAAAAAATCTGCAGGAAAGGGTTGTGTGTGTTTGTTAATACTTTCCACTGCTTCTTTAAACGCAATATCTAATTCTTCGGGTGTCATTTTTTTGTCAGTATGGTAATACCTCCTTTAACTTTTTGATTAAGTTGCACGGTGATTTTCGCATCTAAAGGTAAAAAAACATCTACTCTTGAACCAAATTTAATAAAACCACTATCTTCTGTTTGTATTGCCTGATCGCCCTCTTTTGCATAATTTACGATGCGTTTTGCTACTGCTCCGGCAATTTGTCTATACATTATATCGCCCCATTTTGTAGCGTGTACCACAACGGTTGTTCGTTCGTTTTCCTCAGATGCTTTAGGATGCCAAGCAACCAAGTATTTACCGGGATGATACTTACTGTATTTTATGGTTCCGCCTATGG
>WFXA01000191.1 GCA_015490835.1 Flavobacteriaceae bacterium
AGTGGTGATGTGAAGCTTTCAGGAGCTACCGGAAATTTAGAAGTAAAGCTTAGTGGTAGTGGTGATTTTAATGGGTATTCGTTACTATCTCAAGATACCGAAGCGTATGTTTCGGGATCGGGAGATGTTAAAGTTTCTGCTCTTAAAAGTCTAAAAGCTAGAGTAAACGGTTCGGGAGATATTGCCTATAAAGGAAATCCGGAAATTCTTAGCACTAAAATCATAGGATCAGGAGATATTACCGGGCACTAAGTGTTGCACGTTATATTTATCTAAAAAAAATCCGCTATAATGAAACAGCGGGTTTTTTGTTTTAAATTATATTTTGTTTATTGAATTTCAACCAAGAAAACACCGTTGGTTATTTGGTGTACATCGGGATCGTTTCCGGTAACGTCTATGGCATCAAACTCAAATGTACCTTCAATAACTCCTGTTTCGGTATCGTAAGCGGTAATGGTTAACGTACCTGTGTTAGATTTAAAGGTAGCCGAATTATTAATATCGGGTGTGTAAATACCTATTTTTTCATCTCCGGTAACAAGTAAGGCTTCCATTGCATAAGTCCCTACTGTGATTTCTTTAGGAAATAAAATTCCTAATTCTTGATTGGTTGTTGTGTTTTTAGCAGTAATGTTTACTCTATTTACACCATTAAACGTATCTTGTGTTACAACAACTTCATCAGGGCTAAACGTGATGGTATTTACATCGGCAGAGAACGTACTATTAACTTCTACTGCTAAATCGAGGTTGTATAATTCAAAATTACCTTCTGTAATTTCAACAATAGTAGGGTCTATGTTTAACGGGTCGCTTCCGGTAAATTCAAAAGTTCCTTTTATAATTCCCTCTGTTGTATCGTATTGGGTAATTATAAGTGTACCCGGATTAGAGGTTAAATTTTCTCCACCGGAGTTTGCATTGTAGAGTCCTATGATTTTAGTTCCATCAGAAATTGTTTCCATAGGAAAAGTACCAACACCTAAATCTTGGGGGAAATCCAGCCTAATAGATTGACCGTTTGTATTGTGAGCTATAACATTAATCATATCGTTTTCGCCAACAGTGGTTTGTGTTGTCTCAATGGTTTCAGCAATAAAATCAACACCATCCACTTTAGCAAATAAAACATCGTTTGTAGCGTTGTTGTTTCCACCACCGTTATTATTTGTATCGTCTATGGTAAAAGTAATTTTATTAAATTCACCTAGGGTAACATTCCTAGTTTCTATAACGGGGTTTCCGTTTGCATCAGTAACCGGATTTCCATTGGCATCTAATAAAATACGCGAAGAAATAAAACTGAAAGTTCCTGATACTTTATTTAAGGCAGTATCCCATTCGGTAATTTGTAATTGTCCGGAGCCTCCCAATACAAAAGCAGAAACATAAGGATTGTTATTATTAACACCATCTAGGTAACTTCCGCTATTTACCAATGAAGGATTTCCCAGGGTTAAATTAAAAGTATCCGGTAATGGGTCTTCTACTTTTAATATAATAGCTTCACCGGTGTCTGCTTTTACAGCAGTTATCGTAAGCACATTATCTTGTGTTGTGAGAACGGCAGTAACAGAATTAGTTATAAAGTTATTACCCTCTACATTGGCTTTAAATTGTCCTTCTTCAACAGTAACCTCCTCTTCTTGAGGAAATTCACCTTCAAGAGTTTCGTTCTCACAGGATGTAAACTGAAACATAAGTGTAATAAAAAGTATCCAACTAAAAAAACAGGTCTTTTTCATAAGTAGTAAAATCTTTTTTTGTAATAACAGCAAACTTAAATAAAATATTGTGAAGTTTTATGATTTTCTTGGAATTCTAAGCAATAAAAATGCTCCTACCACAAAAAATACTATTAAAAACAGTACCGAATTTCGCATACTTCCGGTAATATGGTCTATGATTCCATAGATCAACATTCCTATTACAATTCCTATTTTTTCAGAAACATCATAAAAACTAAAGTAGGAAGCGGTGTCTTCGGTTTCGGGTAAAAACTTAGAGTAAGTAGAGCGGGAAAGTGCTTGTATTCCTCCCATTACCAAGCCTACAAAGCCTGCCGTTATATAAAAATGAATGGGTTGTGTTATAAAAAAAGCAACAACACAAATGGCTGCCCAGGAAAAGTTAATGAAGATTAGTGTTGGGATATTTCCGTATTTTTCGGAAGCCTTGGATGTAAGCTGCGCTCCGGCTATTGCTACTAATTGAATTATCAAAATACTGGAAATAAGACCTATGGTTTTTCGAATATCGTTTCCCCAATGTATTTCTTGCTCACCAAAATAAGTTGCTACCAGCATAACGGTTTGAACAGCCATAATATACACAAAAAAGGCGGCGAGGTATCGTTTTAAGGTGATGTTTCGGGAAAGTGATAAATATACTTTTTTTAATTCTTTAAAACCGTCAAAAATGATTTGTGTGGTTACTTTTCCTTCGTTTTTATTTCCTTTAGGTAAGTAATAAAAAGTATATTGACTAAAAAGCATCCACCAAACGCCCACCGAAATAAATGAGTAGCGCATGGCTCTTAATTTTGCTTCTCCGCCTTCTCCCAATCCGTATGTTTCGGGAAATAGAATCATTGAAAGATTAAATAATAATAAAATAACACTGCCTATGTAGCCCAGCGAAAAACCTTTTGCACTTAATGCATCTTGTTGTTCGGGATAAGCAACATCGGGCAGGTATGAGTTATAAAAAACCCAACTGCTCCAAAACCCTATTAAGGTTAAAAAATAGGTTATTAAACTAATATAAATATGTTCTAAGCTAAAAAACGAAAGTCCGATACATGATAGAGCACCGAGGTAAACAAAAAACTTCATAAATGATTTTTTGTTTCCCACATAATCGGCAATTCCAGATAACATAGGAATAAGTAGCGAAACGATTAGAAACGCAAAAGCCGTGATATAGCTTATGAGAGGAGTACTTCTTATTGAAAAACCAAAAATAATGATGCTGTTAGTACCGGTAGATTCAAATAGTGCTTTGTAATATATGGGAAACACGGCAGAAGCAATGACCAGGCTATAAACCGAGTTTGCCCAATCATAAAATGCCCAAGCATTTAGTATTCTTTTGCTTCCTTTTACTACGTTTGCCATGCACAAATTAATAAAAACCACCCGCTAAGGTGGCTCCTAAAGTATTACTTATTTTAAAAACTCAAAAGTTTAATTCCTAATAAATTTTGTTACTCCAAATTTTCTGGCTTCGGCTTTGGCTTCGGGTATCCATTTTTTAATGTTATTGATTCGTGTTTCATCAGATGGGTGTGTGCTTAAAATTTCGGGTGGTTTTTGTCCGCCTTGTTGGCTCATTCTTACCCAAAGATTTCCGGCTTCAACCGGATCATACCCTGCAATTGCCATTAATGTTAAGCCTATTCGGTCTGCTTCGCTTTCGTGTTTTCTGCTAAAAGGTAACATCACCCCAACAGTAGAACCAATACCATATGCATCGTTAAACACTTTTTGTTTTTTAGGATCTTTTGAAAAAGCTACATTTCCGGCAACAGCACCCAGCATTTGCAGTTGGGCGGCACTCATTCGTTGCTGACCGTGGTTTGCCAATGCGTGCGCCACTTCGTGTCCCATTACTGCAGCTAAGGCGGCATCGGTTTGAGTAACAGGCAATATCCCGGTGTAAACAACAACTTTTCCGCCCGGCATAACCCAAGCATTAACGGCAGGGTCGTCTACCAAGTTGTATTCCCATTTGTAATCTTTTAAATAACCGGGATATCCAACAGCGTTTAAATATCGCTCTGCAGCAACAGCAATTTTTTGTCCGATGTTTGTTACTTTGTTTGCTTCAGGAGTGTTTTTTACAACTTTATTTTCAGATAAAAATTGTTTGTATTGTTGCAATGCCATAGGGAAAATTTGAGAATTGGGTATTAATGCCAATGTCTTCTTTCCTGTGAACGGATTCTGACTACACGCTACAATTAAAAGCGAAATAGTAAAAAGTGAGAAAATGTTTTTTAGTTTCATTGTGTTAATGGTTAAAAATTATGTATAAATGTAATAATATATTTTTATATTTCAGCTTGAAAAAGAACAAATAATGTAC
>WFXA01000192.1 GCA_015490835.1 Flavobacteriaceae bacterium
GTTTCTTATATTTGCCCATACAACAAAGATAGGCAAAGCCAGAAGAACATGACCACCTGCAAAGCAGGTGGTTTTATAAGGAAAAATAAAAAACTATACTTGTAAAAAGACTCCGCTGCCACGCTATTGCATCGCGTTCCTATTCTAAACAAATCTATTAACAAGGACTTTGTTTTCCGTAGGTGAACCCTTCTGTTATCTTGAAATAAATTAAGAACCGGAACAAAATTTGTATATTTGTTTAACAAAAACAAAAGTTATGGATTTAAAAGCAGAAATAAAATGGATACATCAAGAATTAGATAATGTTAAAGACCCAACATTAATAGAAGTTTTTAAAAATATATTGAAATACAGAAAAAAAGTATCATCAGAACGCATAAGTATTGAGCAATATAATAAAGAAATCGATGCATCTATTGCACAAATAGAAAGCGGAAAAACATATACACATCAACAAATGGGAGAACGTATTAGGCAATAGGAAAAATAATAATCTGGACACACCAAGCTGCTGCAGAATTAAACGAAGCGTTTTTAGATTTATTAGAACAATCCGAATCTATTGAAACGACAACAAGAATAATTACAGAAGTTTATGAATCCGCTTCAATATTAGCAACAAATCCGGAGATTTATAAATCAGATTCACTCAAAGAAAATAACAAAGGAAACATTAGAGCTTACGAAAAACACACTTACAGAATATCATATCTTATTGAAGAAAAAGCAATTTACATTATTCGTGTACGTTACGCCAGAAAAGAACCCTTAGAATATTAAAATCCACGCAAACAAAATCTAACCGCCCACTTCAAGCGGAAAAGGTTTGTTAGAAGATATATTTGTTTTTCGTAGTTTTGATTAATGTTAATAATAACTTATAAATAAAACCCCACACGAAGGGATTCGTGCGGTAGCAGGGGAAATAAAATTTAAAAAGATAGACACTATCCCTTAATAGGCAATGTCCTAAACCATCCCCCGCTGGTGCGCGATTCCATCGCGTTCCTATTCCAAATAAATCTATTAACAAAGGCTTAATTCTCTGCCTGCAAGCGATTTTATCGAGGCTGTTGCATTGGTTTTAGTATAAACGCAACCAATGCGAGTTATACATTAAATTAACCAAACTTATACAATAAATTAACTGTAAATAAGTACTTTTGCAAACTATGATAAAAAACGGCGATTGTATAGAGATTTATGGAGCTAAGGTTCATAACTTAAAAGATATGGACATATCGATTCCCAGAGAACAATTAGTTGTTATTAATAATAGTCGAATTTGCCTGTCCTATTCCTATAATTCTGTCGTATCGCCCTCCTTGTTCTCTATAATAAACAAGTACGGTATATTCGTTTTCGGTTTGCCAAAAATCTCCCCCTACAGCACCTTGATTAATACTTCCGTCTTTATCTACCAGTACATACCTGTAATTGTAAAATCCTTGTTTAAAAAGTCTTGAAAGCACATACGTATCTGAAGATTCATCATACTCAAGATACGTAGTGCCGTCAATTGTCCAATTATTAAAATTGCCGTAAATATGTAGTTCCTTATCGCCTAACTCTTCGTAATACTTTAACGAAAAATGCATCCGCACATAATCGGCTTCAATATCTGGATTTCTAGCGTCAATATTTCGTACTACAAAGTTTCCGTTTATATCGGGATAATACGTGTAGGGTCTATCTCTTCGAGGTGCGTTGGTAAATAAATAATTGTTGTAGATGTCGGTTAATTCAACATATCTAATTCCGTTAGTAGCCGAACGAATATCTTTATTATCAAAACGTAAAAATTCATTTCCGCCCCAAAAAGAAGCTTCTTGATCATATCTGTAAATTAATTTCTGACCTAATGTATACTGAGGTTTAAGTGTGGTTATGGCAGTTTTTAAATTACTATTTTGCATTATTACAGTATGCACCGTCTGTTTCGGATTAATTAGCTGCATATCTGCTGAATTTACAGTGAATTGCACGACTTGTTTTTCATTTATATAGTTTAAATCTCGAGACCGTTTTATAGCTACTTGTACTCCTACCAAGTTTTCAATAACCATAAATTTTCTAGAAAAAACTACTTCTTCATCATCGTTTAAAATTGTTAAGATATAATTACCGCTTTTTGTAATTGCGCGTGTGTCATTATTAGGAATGTTTAAAGTGTAATGCGAATAGATTTGAAGCGTATTCAGCGAATTTTCATAAGTATATAATCTAATTTCATCATATCCATCTAAATATTCATTCTTAGACAAATTACTGGGAGTCCAATCAAAATCGCAATGAGTGATTGTATAATAAAAATCCGCCTCATCGCCATTTAATGCATCAAACGAAAGTGACAACGGTTCGCCTAACCGTATAATAGGAAGTTGACTTAACTTAGTCGTTCCTTTAAACTCAATTGTTCTAATATACTCCGGCGGAACTCTTTCTGCTATCTGAGAAAATGTTGTAAAACCTCCTATTACAATAAATAAAACGGTTAGTGTTTTTAATTTCATATGTCTCTATATATTAGGCAAACTGACTATACAAAAATAATTACTTTGATGTTTCATAAAGTAAATTTTATTGGGTAAATATAAACAAAATTTATGCCTCTTTATTGTATGGTTCATACTTTGATATAAATTGAAAAAATATTGAGTGTTTTTTTTGGGTTAACCTATTTTTAATTTATAAATTTGCAAACCAAAAACTTTTTGAGACAAACAAGTCTTTTTAGAAGTAAATTAATAGAATTTTAAATACTATTCTATGCCAAAAGACATCACGATTAAAAAAGGTCTAACCATTAGGCTTAAGGGCGACGCCCAAAAAACGCTTTCAAAAGCACCACGCTCTAGAACATTTGTTATTAAACCCTCCGATTTTCATCTTATTACACCAAAAATGGTTGTAAAAGAAGGGGCTAAGTTACAAGCCGGAGATGTATTGTTTTACGCTAAAAAAAATGAACAAATAAAATTTGTTTCCCCTGTGAGCGGAACACTTACTACCATTGAAAGAGGAGCTAAAAGAAAGATTACTACATTAATCATTGAAGCTGACACTGAAGATAGTTATAAGGATTTTGGTACTATTGACCCTAATTTAATGAAACCCGAAGAAATTAAGGAACATTTACTTTCTTCCGGATGTTGGGCTTTCATCAAGCAACGTCCGTATGATATTATTGCCAACCCCGATGTAACGCCAAAGGCTATTTTTGTTTCGGCTTACAGCACAGCGCCGCAAGCTGCCGATTACGACTTCACTCTTTTAGGAAAAGAAAAAGAATTACAAGCCGCCCTTACGGCTTTAGGAAAATTAACTAATGGAAAAGTACACGTATCGGTAGGAAAAAACAGCACCAACCCGTTTACAAAACTAAACGATATAGAACTACACCTAATCTCAGGACCGCATCCCGCTGGAAATGTCGGTACTCAAATAAACAAAATTAGCCCGATTAACAAAGGCGAAACCGTCTGGACAATCGCACCGCAAGATTTGGTAATAATTGGCGAATTGTTTTTAACAGGTAAATTTAACGCAGAACGTGTCGTTGCATTAGCAGGTTGTTCGGTTAAAGCTCCTAAATACTACACAACCAAAATAGGTGCCGAAGTGGCAGCTTTTATATACGACTCGGGTTTAATAGATGAAAATGTTAGAGTTATTAACGGCACTGTATTATCGGGTAGTACAATTTCGCCTAAAGGACATTTAGGCTACTACACAAATACCGTTTCGGTAATTCCCGAAGGAAATGATTACGAATTTTTTGGTTGGGCAAAACCGGTTTTCAATAAACTATCTACAACTCGATCACTTACTTTTTCTTGGTTATTCCCTAAAAAAGAAATGTGCTTGTCAACCAATACCAATGGTGAACACAGAGCTTTTGTTATGACCGGATTATATGAAGAAGTATTCCCGATGGATATGTACCCGCTTCAAATGCTTAAATCATGTCTTTATAAAGATTTAGACGAAATGGAGGCTCTCGGAATGTATGAAGTAGCTCCCGAAGATTTTGCACTTACCGAAGTGGTTTGCATCTCAAAACAACCTCATCAAAAAATTATTAGAGACGGGTTAGACTTAATGTATAAAGAAATAGGATAACACAATGGGATTAAAACAAAAACTAGATTCGTTAAAGAAAAAGTACCAAGGCACCAAGATGGAGCCAGCCTTTAACGCATTTCACACTTTTTTATACACACCCAACGATACAACACAAAGCGGTGCACATATTAGAGTGGCAGACGATTTAAAAAGAACCATGAATATGGTGGTATTAGCACTTATACCATGTCTTATTTTTGGAGCCTTTAACACAGGATATCAGCACTATTTAGCTATGGGAGAGATAAGTAGGGCTTCTTCCGGATTTTTTAGCCCCGAATTTTGGACTTGGCAAAATTTTTCGGCAGGAGCATTAGCTGTTTTACCCCTCCTTATTGTTTCCTATGTTGTAGGATTAGGTGTCGAATTTATCGTTGCAACTATCAAAGGACACGAAGTAGAAGAAGGTTACTTAGTAACCGGAATGTTGGTTCCGTTAATTGTACCGGTAGATATTCCGCTTTGGATGCTTGCCGTTGCAATAGTTTTTGGTGTAGTTCTCGGAAAAGAAGTGTTTGGAGGTACCGGAATGAACATTCTAAATCCGGCTCTTACTATTAGAGCCTTTTTGTTTTTTGCCTACCCCACTTGGATGAGTGGTGATAAAGTTTGGGTGATGGACGCTGTTACAAAAGCAGGCACTCCCGATGCTATTTCGGGCGAAACCATTTTAGGATCCTTGGCACAAGGCAACACATTGGCATACAATGTTAGCGAGATGTTTTACGGATTTATTCCCGGTTCGATAGGAGAAACCTCTACCCTATTAATCATTCTTGCAGGTTTATTCTTGATTTTCACCAAAATAGGAAGTTGGAGAATTATGATTTCCACTTTTGTTGGTGCAGCCGTTATGGGACTAATTTTTAACTATGTGGCAGATTCGGGGATTATTTCTGAAAATAGTAAATTTTACGGACTTATGAGTATGCCTTATTGGCAACACCTTATAATTGGTGGCTTAGCCTTTGGAGCCGTTTATATGGCAACCGACCCCGTTACGGCTTCGCAAACCAATAAAGGAAAATGGATTTACGGTTTCTTAATAGGGTTTATAGCTATTATGATTCGCATATTTAACCCTGCCTACCCGGAAGGAGTAATGCTTGCTATTTTATTGATGAACGTTTTTGCTCCAACCATAGACCATTATGTGATACAAGGAAATATAAAGAAAAGGCTCAAGCGAATTAAAGTAAAAACGGCTAAGTTATGACAAAGTTTACAGAAAAAAACAGCTATACCATCATTTTTTCAATTATCATGGTCTTGGTTGTCGGCTCGTTATTAGCGGGTGTAGCACAAGGTTTAAAAGAAAAAATAGATGAAAATAAACGTATTGAAAAACAACAAAACATCTTATATGCAATGGGTATTAATAACAACCAAAACAATACAGATGTTGAATTTATACCCACAAAAGAGGTAGAAAATACTTTCAAAAAATACATTACCAAACAATTGGTATATCAAGGGGGTAAAATTACAGAAGACAATAATGCCTATTTAATCGATATTAAAAAAGAAGAAGCTCTTGCAAAAAAAGGAAATTATAAAAGAAGACTTCCTTTGTTTATTGGCGAAAAAGAGGGTAAAACCTTTTATATCATCCCTCTACGCGGAAAAGGACTTTGGGACGCTGTCTGGGGTTACATCGCCTTAGATAAAGATTTTGTAGTGCAAGGCGTGTTTTTTGACCATAAAGGAGAAACACCCGGATTGGGAGCAAATATAAAAGAACGATTTTTTATGGATGATTTTAAAGGCGAAAGAATATTTAAAGATACCGAATTTAAAGGTATTTCTATTGTCAAAGGAAACAACGACCCCTTAAACAAAGATAAAACCGATAATGAAGTTGATGCACTTGCAGGAGCTACTATAACAGGCGACGGACTTACTGCAATGATAAAAAAAGATATCAAATTGTATTTACCTTATTTAGAGAAAATTATTAAAAAATAAATTATGGGAATTTTACCTAAAAAAGACACAAAACTTATATTAGATCCGCTTTTTGATAACAACCCTATCACCATACAGGTTTTAGGTATATGTTCTGCTCTTGCTATTACTGCACAATTAAAAGCTTCAATAGTTATGGCTATTTCGGTGATCGCTGTATTGTCAGTAGGTAATGTAATTATCTCATTAATGAGAAACATCATTCCTTCCAAAATAAGAATTATCATACAACTAATTGTAGTAGCTACATTGGTTATTATTGTAGATCAAATACTCAAAGCTTTTTCTTATGAATTAAGCAAACAACTTTCAGTATTTATCGGTCTTATCATTACCAACTGTATTATTATGGGTCGTTTCGAAGCTTTTGCGCTGGCTAATTCACCTTGGAGAGCTTTCCTTGACGGAATTGGAAATGCTGCCGGATACGGTATCATCCTTATTATTGTTGGTTTTTTTAGAGAATTATTAGGCTCAGGCACACTACTGGGTTTTCCAGTACTGGGAGACCCAATAAACAAAACAGGAGTGTATGCTTTTGGTTATGAAAATAATGGGTTTATGTTACTTTCTCCAATGGCATTAATTGTTATCGGACTCATTATATGGGTTCAACGATCAAGAAATAAAGAATTAATAGAAGAATAAAATTTTAAATAACACTACGATGTTAGAACATATCGAATTATTTTTTAAATCTATTTTTATAGACAATATGGTATTTGCCACATTCTTAGGAATGTGTTCGTATCTGGCAGTATCCAAAAAAGTTTCAACAGCTGTAGGATTAGGAGCGGCTGTAATATTTGTCTTAGCTGTTACTGTCCCTATTAACTGGTTGTTAGATCAATATATTTTAAAAGAAGGTGCCTTGTCATGGTTAGGCGAAGAATACGCTAGTTATGACCTTAGCTTCCTGTCCTTTATTCTATTTATCGCTACCATTGCAACAATGGTTCAATTGGTAGAAATAGTGGTAGAGCGATTTGCTCCTGCATTATATAACTCGTTAGGAATTTTTCTTCCATTAATAGCAGTAAACTGTGCTATACTTGGAGGCTCATTGTTTATGCAATCTCGAGAGATTCCCACGCTTGGTTTAGCCTTAAATTATGGTATTAGTTCAGGAATAGGTTGGTTTTTAGCTATATTAGCCATAGCCGCCATAAGAGAAAAAATTCGTTATTCTAACGTTCCGGCTCCTTTAAGAGGCTTAGGTATTACTTTTATTATCACAGGACTAATGGCAATAGGTTTTATGAGCTTTGGTGGAATGTTAACCGGAGGAGATGAGACCCCAGCAGAAAAAGATAATACAAGTGCCAGTATAAAGGCACAAGATAAAAATAACACAGAGTTAACACCATCAACTGCTGTTGTTGACAATTTAAAAAATCAATAAACCACAACTATGTTTTTAACAGTAAGTACACTTGGAGTAATAGCAGTTACCGTAGTTTCTTTTTTAGCCTTAACTCTAATTTTGGTTTCGCTATTGCTTGTTGCAAAAGAGAAATTAGCCCCATCAGGACCGGTAAAATTAGAAATAAACCATGAAAAAGTTATTGAAACTCCTTCAGGTAATAGTTTATTAACCACTTTGGGTAACAATAAGATATTTTTACCTTCAGCATGTGGTGGTGGTGGAACCTGTTTGCAATGCGAATGTAAAGTTTTAAAAGGAGGAGGAGAACCGCTTCCTACCGAAATTCCAAACTTTACTCGAAAAGAACTTCAAGAAGGATATCGTCTTGCGTGTCAGGTAAAGGTACGACAAGACATGGAAATTGAAATACCCGAAGAAGTATTCGGAATTAAAAAATGGGAAGCGGTAGTGGTTAGAAACTACAATGTAGCTTCTTTTATTAAAGAATTTGTAGTCGAAATACCCGAAGATATGAATTACAAAGCTGGAGGTTATATTCAAATTGAAATTCCTCCCTGCGAAATTCCTTATAAAGATATAGACATTACCGCCCACCCTGAAGAACACGACGATCCAAAGAAATTTCAAACCGAATGGGATAAGTTTGGCCTTTGGCCATTGATGATGAAAAACTCCGAAACAGTAGAAAGAGCCTATTCTATGGCTTCTTATCCAGCCGAAGGAAGAGAAATAATGCTGAACGTTCGTATTGCAACACCGCCATGGGACAAAACAAAAAATAAATGGATGGATGTAAATCCGGGTATTGCTTCTTCTTATATTTTCTCTAGAAAAAAAGGAGACAAAGTTGTAATTTCAGGTCCTTACGGAGAATTCTTTATCAACGAAAGTGATGCCGAAATGCTATATGTAGGTGGTGGTGCCGGAATGGCTCCAATGCGATCACATATTTATCACTTATTTAAAACATTAAAAACCAACCGAAAAGTTACTTACTGGTATGGTGGACGATCTAAAAGAGAGCTTTTCTATATAGAACACTTTAGAGAAATTGAAAGAGAGTTCCCTAATTTTAAATTTTACATTGCACTTTCAGACCCACTTCCTGAAGATAATTGGAAAGTAAAAAAAGATATTAATGATAAAGAAGGAGATGGTTTTGTTGGATTTATACATCAAGTAGTAATCGACCAATATTTATCAAAACACGAAGCTCCGGAAGATATCGAATTATATTTCTGTGGTCCACCACTTATGAATAAAGCCGTTCAAAAGATGGGAGAAGACTTCGGAATCCCTGATGAAAATATAAGATTTGATGATTTTGGAGGGTAATTTCAAGATATTTAAATAATTCTATACCCAATGTTTTAAAACATTGGGTATTTTGTTTAAAGAAAGTGATTTTTACATAAAAATCCCGATAAAAAGTTGTTTTTTATCGATGAAATGTTAATTTTGTGAATTAAATTTCCCAAAAAACATTAATAA
>WFXA01000193.1 GCA_015490835.1 Flavobacteriaceae bacterium
GATAAATATCAGTTATAAAAAAAAAGAGGTTACCTTTTTTGGTAGCCTCTTAGGTTATTATAAATCTATTAAAAACTACAACAGTTTTTCTTAGACTAGTTAATAGTATAAAAACTAATTTCCTTCTTCTACAAGTGATTTCATTTCTTTTTCAATCATATCATAAAACTCATCAATTTTTGGTAATATAATAACACGTGTTCTACGATTTTTCGCTCTGTTTTCGGCAGTTGAATTATCGACCAGAGGAACATATTCGCCACGACCGGCAGCAATTAATTTTGCAGGATTTACACCTAACTCTTGTAGCTTTCTAACAACAGATGTTGCTCTTTTTACACTTAAATCCCAATTGTCGAGTAATACTCCTTTTTTATAGGGTACATTGTCTGTATGACTTTCTACCATACATTCAAAATCGGGTTTGCCTTTAACAACGGTTGCCACTTTTTGTAGAATTTCGTTTGCTCGGTTTGAAATATGGTAACTTCCGCTTTTAAATAAAAGTTTATCTGCAATTGAGATAAAGACAACTCCTTTTTCAACATTTATTTCAATATCGGGATCATTGATGCCTACTTCTTTTTTCAAACTGGTAACTAACGCAACCATAACACTATCTTTTTTAGTTAAAGCGTCTTGAAGGCGTGATATTTTAATATCTTTCTCACGTAAACTTTCTAGAGATTTTTCTAGGTTTTGAGCACCCATTTTGGTTAAAATAGTCAAATCTTTTGAGCTTTCAATAAGTGCTTTGTTGGTTTTTTTAAGATCGTCTAGGCGTTCCCGTAATGCACTTAATTTTGCTTGTAATGTAGCTCTATCTGTTTCGCAAGCATTAAGTTTTACTGTTGCTGTATTTAGCAAATCTTGAGTTTTTTTCTGTTTGGCTTCTAGTTCGGCGTATTGTTTTTTTGAAACACATGAACCCAAAACACCTACAATAGCAAGTAAAATGGCAATTTTCTTCATAATATGATTATTGTTTATTTTTTTCAAAATTATTAAAACTCTTGGTGTAAAAAAAATGTTATAACATAACTTTCACAAAATAAGTTATAATTCTTTAAAGGTACGTTTTCTTTTTATATAATAACTCCAAATAATAGAAGGTAAATAATAATACCTTAGGGTTGTTTTGGTTAATTTTCGTTTTTTAAGATACTTGGGTATATTTTTATAAAAACTAACATGTGCTTTAATAATGGCGAGACAATGGTTGGGTTTTAATTTTACTATAAATTGTACACCTGCTATCCCATCTAATACTAATCGGATAAAAATAAGAAACCAAACACTATTCCCTTTTGTGTTTTTTAATAGAATAAGAAGGGTATTTCTAAAATTGTAAAAAGTTTTTTTAGGGTTAGAGGATTGCAAAGTAGCACCTCCCAAGTGGTATACGGTAGATTGGGCAATATATTTAATTTTTTTGTTTTTTAAGTGCAGTCGCCAGCATAAATCTATCTCTTCTTGATGTGTAAAAAGATCTTCATCAAATCCGTTTACACTCTTAAAAGCTTCGTTTTTTATAGCCAAACAAGCTCCGGATGCCCAAAAGATATAACAATTATCGTTATATTGACCGTTGTTTTTTTCAATTGTATTTAAAATTCTACCTCGGCAAAACGGATATCCAAGAGCATCAATAAATCCGCCAGCAGCTCCGGCATATTCAAAATATTGATTGTTTTTAAAATCTAATATTTTAGGTTGTGCCGCCACTAATTCGGGCTGTGTTTTAAAAGCTTCTATAAATGGTTTTAACCAATTTTCGGTAACTTTTACATCGTTGTTAAGCAATACAAAAACGTCTTCTTGTAAGTTTTTTAGAGCTTGGTTGTATCCTTTTGCATAACCTCCGTTTGTTTTGTTTTTAATTATTTTAACAGAAGGAAAAGTTGTTTGTAAAAAAGGGATAGAATCGTCGGTTGAGTTATTATCTGCAACATAAATATTAGCTCCATTAGAAAATTTTAATACCGATGGTAAAAATTTTTTCAATAGTTGTTTTCCGTTCCAGTTTAGGATAACTACAGCAACATTCATACTGGCAAAATTAACCAAGAATTATAATAATACTAATTTTTTGGTATCTTAGTAATTCAAAAATATAAAAAATGGATTATCCCGAAATAATTTTAAGCATCTCAATAGGGATTGGTTTAGCTGCTGCTGTTGGCTTTAGAGTATTCCTTCCGTTGTTGGTTTTAAGCGTTGCCGGATATTATAATATTATTCCTTTAAATGAAAGTTGGCAATGGGCAGGCAGTCTTGCCGGAGTTATTACGTTGAGTGTCGCTACAGTGGTAGAAGTTTTTGGATATTACATTCCTTGGGTCGATACTATATTAGATAGCATAGCAGTTCCTCTTGCTGCTGTTGCCGGAACAGCGGTTATGGCTGCAACAGTTACCGATATGAGTCCTGTTTTTACTTGGGCTTTGGCAATAATTGCCGGAGGAGGTACTGCTACTTTTGTACAAGGTAATACTACAGCAGCTCGATTAACATCTACTGCAACTACAGGTGGTCTTGCCAATCCTATTGTTACTACAGTTGAAACAGGAACCTCCGTTGTACTATCTATTCTCTCTATTGTATTTCCTTTTGTTGCAGTTGTTTTAGTAGTAATAATTTTCTATTTAATTTTTAAGTTCTATAAAAAGCATCAGAAAAAAAGGCAATCAACCACATAATCTTCTTATTTTTGGTGTCTTTAAAAAAGCAACCATTTGTATATTTTTGAATCTAAACTTAAAACGCTACCCTGTTAAATGAAGATAATAGCAATGATTCCTGCACGTTACGGTGCATCCAGATTTCCGGGTAAGTTAATGCAAGATCTTGGTGGTAAGCCGGTTATTGTTAGAACTTACCAAGCAGCAAAAGCAACACAATTGTTTGATGAGGTATACGTGGTAACCGATAGCGAAATTATTTTTCAAGAAATAGAAGCTTACGGAGGAAATGCTATAATGAGTAAAAAAGATCATGATTGCGGTACCGATCGTATCGCCGAAGCAGTAGAACACATGGATGTAGATATTGTGGTTAATGTTCAGGGAGACGAACCCTTTACCAGTAGAGAAGGACTTGAAAAAGTACTTTCGGTTTTTAAAGAAGAAGATGCTCAAAAAATAGATTTGGCTTCCTTGATGACCGAAATTTATGATTGGAAAGAAATAAGCGACCCAAATGTTGTAAAAGTAATTGTAGATAAGGATAATTTTGCATTGTACTTTTCCAGATCACCTGTTCCTTATCCAAGAGATAAAAATGTTGCAGTTCAATATTATAAACACAAGGGGATCTATGCTTTTAGAAAACAAGCCTTATTAGATTTTTATAGGTTGCCTATGAAAACGCTGGAAGCTACCGAAAAAATAGAATGCATACGATTTTTAGAATACGGAAAAAACATTAAAATGGCAATATCAAACACTCAAGGGATTGAAATAGATACTCCCGAAGATTTAAAACGAGCCAATAAAGTTTTAAAAGAAAAAAATAATACTTCAGTTAACAATCAGTACAGAAACTTTCCAATGGTGCCAAAAGTCATTTTTGGAGAAGGATCTTTTAATCAATTACCTTCGATTTTAGCACCTAACAGAAAAGATAAAGCTCCTTTTATTTATCTTATTGATGATGTATTTGAAAATAATACAACTTTTTTAGATAGAATTAACCTTAGATTTAACGATAAACTAATCTTCGTTTCTACACTTGAAGAACCCAAAACCTCTCAGGTAGATTATATCGTTAAAGAAATTAAATCTGAGTTTACTTATAAACCTTCCGGTATTATCGGTATAGGTGGAGGTAGCGTGTTGGATTTGGCAAAAGCAGTTTCTATAATGCTTACAAACAAAGGAAGTGCAGCCGACTATCAAGGATGGGATTTGGTAAAAAACAAAGCCGTTTATCATGTGGGAATACCCACTATTTCGGGTACAGGTGCCGAGGTGTCTCGCACAACAGTTTTGTCGGGTCCTACTCGCAAACTTGGAATTAATAGTGATTTTACACCTTTTGATCAAGTTATTTTAGATCCTGAACTAACAAAAGGAGTACCCAAAAACCAGTGGTTTTATACTGGTATGGACTGTTTTATTCATTGTGTAGAATCACTTGACGGAACTTTTTTAAATGCTTTTAGCCAAAGTTATGGCGAAAAAGCTTACGATTTATGTAAAGAAATTTTTTTAGAGGATACGCTTTCCGATAAAGAAGCGAGAGCAAAATTAATGATGGCTTCTTGGCATGGAGGTATGAGTATAGCGTATTCTCAGGTTGGAATTGCACATGCCATGAGTTATGGTTTATCCTATGTATTAGGAACCAAACATGGTATAGGAAACTGTATTGTTTTTGACCATTTAGAAGCATATTACCCGGAAGGAGTCAAGCTGTTTAAAGAAATGGTAAAAAAACACCAAATTACTATTCCTAAAGGAATTTGTAACAACCTTACACAAGAACAATTAAACACCATGATTGATGTTGCTTTAAGTTTAGAACCCTTATGGGAAAATGCGCTTGGTGAAGATTGGAAAAAAATCATTACAAGAGAAAAATTAGCAGAAATGTACCTTGCTATGTAATTCGATATATAAAAAATTAAAAAGTTGTATGAAGGCGCAGAAGGGAAGGTAAAAAAATATACTTAACTCTCTGTATTTTCCTCCATCGTGTGGTAGACATTTTGTACATCATCATCTTCTTCAATTTTTTCCAATAATTTTTCTACCTCTTCAACTTGTTCGGGTGGTAGTTGTTTTGTTACTTGCGGAATTCGTTCAAATCCAGAAGAAAGGATTTCTAGATTATGATCTTCTAGGTATTTCTGAATGGCTCCAAAACTTTCAAATGGCGCATAAATTAGTATGCCGTCTTCATCTTCAAATATTTCTTCTACACCAAAATCTATTAGTTCTAATTCTAATTCTTCCAAGTCTAATTCCTCTTGTGGTTTTATTCTAAAATTGCACACATGATCAAACATAAAAACCACAGATCCCGATGTTCCTAAATTTCCGTTACACTTGTTAAAATACGATCTAATATTTGCAACTGTTCTAGTGTTATTGTCTGTCGCTGTTTCAACTAATATGGCAATGCCATGAGGAGCGTAACCTTCAAAAAGTACTTCTTTAAAATTACCTTGTCCTTTTTCGGTAGCACGTTTAATAGCCCGTTCGATGTTGTCTTTAGGCATATTAACCGATTTTGCGTTTTGAATAACAGCTCGCAACCTCGCATTGCTGGCAGGATCGGGACCTCCTTCTTTTACAGCCATTACAATATCTTTTCCAATTCTTGTAAATGCTTTAGACATTGCTGCCCAACGTTTCATTTTTCTTGCTTTGCGAAATTCAAATGCTCTTCCCATATGTGTTATTAAGTTTGAATTTACAAACGTACATATTTTTTAATTTATTGAAAATAGATTTAATCTGAAAATACCGGAATAAATTTTTTTATTATTCACACCGTGACTCAAAGTCACGGTGTGAATTAATTTTGAGTCACGGTGTGAAGTAATTTTGAGTTGTGGCGTGAATTAATTTTGTTTAATAGTTTAATTTTTAGAAAAAGAAATGTTGTAAAAAAACAAAAGCCATATCACTTAGTATTGCTACTGTGACATGGCTTTCTGTGAAACAACCTTTTACCGATTCACCATTACGGTGTGAAGCAAATTTATTAAACCTTTGCAATCGTGTTTTGTTTCACTCGAGTTTTCCAGATTTTGGGATTTTATTTACTGTTAAAGTTAATATCCTCACCAAAATTAGAAACTCACTTTTTAATCGAAATACGCATACACACTAAGTGGTTTGCATATAAGTTAACTAAAACCATTTTACCTATTGGAAAATTCAATGATCGATTACTCGACCGCTTAAAAAACCTACTCAGAAGAGTATTTGAAGGTTCAATTCTTTTCCTTTCGGAAAGAGAACACTTGGTTTAGCTATTCTACATCAACTTTAACTTACGTTAATAAGAAGAGTGGTAGATTTCGTATTTTCTTATTTGCGAACAAACTTGAAAACACGTATCTTTGAAATTACCGTCTTACGACAGGCAATGACGTAGATAAACTTTCAGAGAAAATCTTTCTAAAAATCCGAAAATATTAAATTAGATTTAACTCTGATTCGATTAAAAAAATGTTTAAAGAACGTTACTTTAATAAAACGATTGTTACTGTTACCTCGTTTTGTTGTTCAAATATACGACAAGGTTTTAAAAAAGCAAGAAATATAACGTATTAATAATTAACAACTTATAAACTGCACTTATTAACATTTGTTAATAAAAAAAGCGAACCCTATAAAGAGTTCGCTTTTGTTGTGTATTTGCCAATAATTATGACATTCTTTTTTCTTTAATTCTTGCTTTTTTACCTGTAAGACCTCTAAAGTAATAAATACGTTTTCTGCGTACTTTTCCGTATTTGTTTACTTCTATTTTTTGTAGGGCAGGCATATTTAACGGGAAAATACGTTCTACTCCTATTGTTCCGGACATTTTTCTAATGGTAAATGTTTGCGTGCTTCCTGTTCCTTTTACCTGAATTACCACACCTCTAAAAAACTGAGTACGTGTTTTATCTCCTTCTCTAATTTCATAATACACGGTAATGGTATCTCCGGCTCCGAATTTCGGGAAATCTTTTTTGGTGACAAATTCGTCTTGAACAAATTTAATTAACGATTCCATTCTATATGGTTTTGGTTTTATGTTATGTTTAAAACAACATTCACGGTTTTCGCCAGAGGTTGTGTTAAATCGGGTGCAAATATACATGTTATTTAATTATTCGCAACTATGATTAGTTATTTTGTCAGGGCAAACGCATACTTTTTTATTGTGAAAAAATAATATTTAACTCATTGATTCTAAATTGTTTAATTAAATAGTTATTTGTTATTGTGTTGGTTATCAAATAATTAAGCAATATGAAAAACGACAACAAATTAATGAGTATTTTTAGTACAATGGACGATCCTAGAAGCCATATTAACCAATTACATGATTTAGTTGATATCCTCCTTATTCGAATAATTTCAGTGATTTCTGGAGCAGAAACATGGAAACAAATGGTTGAGTTTGGACGTTCAAAAGAAGATTTTCTTAAAAAATTTCTAAAATTAGAAAATGGTATTCCCTCTGAGGATACAATTAACAGAACATTTTCGTCAATTGACAGTAACC
>WFXA01000194.1 GCA_015490835.1 Flavobacteriaceae bacterium
TCCGGGTGGTTATCGTAAAACGGGAAATCCACATGGTTGAAAAAACCCAATAGCTCAGGGATAATTGTCCAGGTAGTGCCAAGGGATGTGACGAGAATATTTTTCAATTATACTTTTTATTTTTTGTTGGTTAATTCATCAAACCATTGCCTGGCAATATCCTTATTAACCAACTGCTTAATATTTTTCCAGTATGCCTTGTTAAAGCTTCGCCACTTATTATCATCAGGATTATAGAGATTTGTAACAAATTCCGCAATATGCTCCAATTGGTCCGGTTTTATTGAGCCTCCTACTTGTTTCTTATACTCCTTTATCAACTTAATGCCTTTATAAAAATCAGTTTGCTCCTTTAATACGGCCAGCCCCTGTTTTTTTACTTTTTCCCGCTGCTTTACATTTGCTATTTGACGTTGTTTTTCTTCTTCAGCACGTTGCGCCAATAATCTTTGTCGTTCTTCTCTGTCTTTTTTTTCTTTTGCAATTTGCTCTTCTGCAGCTTTACGGGCTGCCTCAGCCCTGGCTCTTTTTTCTGCTTCAATTCTTTCTTGTTCTGCTTTTTCTTTGGCTTTTCGCTCGGCTTCTTTTTGTTTTTCTTCTTCTATTCTGGCTTGCCTTTCAGCTTCTTTTTTTGCTTTTATCTCATCCGATAACAGCGTAAGTTTCACAAATCCCATCAGATAAAAATTTTCGCCATCGACAGCTATTTTACGGGATTTGGCAGTTTTATTCCCCCTAAATTTTGCAATGTGACCGGTCACTCTACCTTGCCTGTTTTTCTTGTCTTCAACCTTGTCAACGCTATAATCATCAAATTGCCAATCACCGGTAATAGAATGAAAACCGCTGCCGGCCGCCATTTTTAAAACGCAGGAAGAGTTATCGGCAGGAATTTGGTTTTTCACCATTTCCAGGGTATGGATAATTTTGTCTGTTTCATTGTTGGTGTATTTTTTGAAAAAGGCAATTTCCTTATCGATATATGCCTTTGTGTGTTGATTAATGATAGCAAATAACTTTTGTGACGGTTCTTTATGAACAATTTCACTTTTCTTTTGAGGCTGACCATTTTTATAGAAATTATCAAATGCCTTATCCGATAATGCAAGGGTTAACATTCCTCTTTTCCCGGGTAGCAATACTTCATAAATAGTATTAAAACCAGTTGTTTGAAACTCATCTGTGGTTTTCTTTCCACTATGTTTCCACCCCCCCTTAAAGTTAGGAGTGCTTCCATAAAGATTAAAAATTTTTGTGTTTACCAATGCTGTTTCGTCAAAATCTGCATCAGAAACTTTAAAAAAACGCATAAAGTTTTCGCCATCTTTTGTTGAGCCGAAAACAGCCTCAGGATTAGTTTGGTTGTTGCGTAAATAAGTAAAAAGAACTGAGCAAATTGCTCCTTTTACGGAACTTCCCGGAACAATCGGTTTGTTTGTTAAGCCGTTTTTTATAAAAACTTTAATATCATTGTCTGTTGAAGCCGGGCTGTTAAAAACTAAATCAGATACCGTTTCGGGAGAACCGGAAATTTTATTTTTTAGCCCGCGGTCATCTTTTTCTACTAAGAAATTTGCAAGCTCATCAACCGAAATATTTTTTAGTAGCTTTTTTTGATTAAGGACATATATTTTTCCGTTATCTTCAATATAATCCGCCCCCTTCATCCAGTCTTTCTCACTTCCCGCACCAACATGCAATGGGGTTAATACTTCCAGCTCAACTGAGTATTTTTTATTTAACAAATCTTCCATAACCTAAATTTTTACTGGAATAAATATTGCCTTGCCGCTGCGCCACACTGGGTGTTTTTTAATGCCTTTCTCTTTTTCCAGATGGTCATAATCAAGAGCCGGCATCAGATCAACTATTTTGCCTGCAATCTCAAATTCATTAGCTAATTTTCTAAATACGGACCCTTCACTGAAAATATAAATACTGTTTTTCCGAAAGGTATTAAGCCCTTCGTCTGTTATCCAACCCCCACGTTTTTGGAAATTGTATGCCACATGGTCGTCATCCAGCATTTCGGCCGTTTCATCTTTTGACTCTGGAATAAACAGGGAAAGATTAGCAGCATATTCACTTTGGGGTAGTTGGAGTTCAAGTTCAGACGATGACCACTCGAAGAATCCGTTACCCACTGTACGATCAGTACCTATGCCTTCTTCTTTTAAAATATCAAGAGCTTTTTCCAATGTTTTAAAATTTTCTCCAACAGCCATAAAGTACAATCCGGAATTGTATTTAAAATACAGGCGTTCCATATAAAAAGGACGGGCATCCTTACTAAAATCCCTTGAAACCGTAACTCTCGGGTTCACTTCTTTTGAAATGAAGCCTTCGTCAATATCAGAGCTTGTAAAAAAAGTGCCTTTCACCAAGTCTTCGTCAAATCCTGTAGAAAATAAGTTTTCTCCGTTTATATATTCATTAAAAGACTTGACATCGAGCCATTCCACTTTTTTTACCTTTTTCCGATGTTCAGGGGCAAAATCATCCTGTTTTTTAATTTTTGGCAAAAAATAGACTGTTTGCGAACTATTGCCTTTTTGGTAAAAAGGAAAAAGACTACTGATTATAAAACCCCAGTCACCATTATCGGGAACCGGCACCCCTACTTTTGCCAAAACGGAAGTGATAGCAGCGTACATGCTGTCGGAATGATACACCGATAATGTATTGTCATAATCCGCCCTTTCATCTCCCAGGTGAAGTGGCGTGGTGAAATGAAGTTTATAAACTTTGAATTTATGCATAATATTAGTCAACAAAGTAATTATCGAAACTAACCACCTCCTTCTTTAGCTCACCAAACTTAACCTGGCCATAGCCGCGAGATCCGGAACCACCGAGATAATCATTCTCGAGTGCTTTTATTCCTTTGTCCAGTAATTCAATTAGTTCATCTTCATTATCATCTGACCAGACATTAATTATTATTTCAACATCAAAAGATACTCCTGCCGGTATTCTTTCCATCTGGCGTGGATGCTCGGCAGTTCCCTTTACTCTGTCAATCACATTTTCAAATTTAACTTCGGCATAGGGCATATCGGTATAGTCTGACTCTTCCAAAAGTTGAACACTATTTGTATCCATATAAGCATCCCGAAAAATTATCTTTGATGGTTTATCGTTTTTTGCAAAACCAAATAATTCATTAACCTTAGCATTGCCACCCACCTCTGCACTTCCAGCAATTTGCTCCAAAAGCGATCTTATTTTACCTTTTAAGGAACTACCGGGAATATAGGGTACATTATCTATTGTCCTTCTTACTATCGGATTATCTATTCCGCCTATTTCAACATTGTCTTTACTATCGCCAATATGAAGTCCTGTTATGACATTCAACTGTGTCTTGATTTTTAATTTTTTAATTAACTTCTTCATGATTTACATATTTTCAGGGTTTAACTTTCTTTTCCTCCATAAAATTTATGATACGCTACAATGGATTCAACAATTTTCACAAAACGAGAAAGGTCATTTGCTTCGTTTTCTCTAATAAAATCGATTCCTTTCTCAATTTCAGTATAAAAAGACCTAATCTTCGAAAATTTACCTCTTGATTTTTTATCTCTACCAACTGCATAAGCTAATTTGGCTTTTAATAGAGGAACATCTTCTTTGTACTTTGATGGTGCAGCTTGAATTCTTTTTAATTCACCAAAAAATTTGCGTATTTGAGATGTAGTTAATGGATTTAGATCATCAGTAGTAGTTAAATACTTACCAAATGATTTTGCCCACTCAACAGCGCAATCGTCAATTTCATTTTGAATCCACTCTTTTTTTAGTTTTTGTTGCGGATATGCAATACAATCACTCATAATTTTAAAATTTTAAGGTTTCCGATTAATTTTTTCTTCTTTAAGCTTTAAAGCTAACTCTGCCCATCGGCAGGCTAATGCGACTTTTTCGTAATGACGGTTTGTATCATTATCTGTAAATAAGTCATGCATCAATCTTTCTATAATAAACTCCTTATATATTTCTTTTCTATTTTCCTTATGTCTTTGAGAAAAGCGTTTAAGGTAATAGGCAGTATTCCACTTATAGCTCAGGTCGGGTTTAAATGACTTGTCTTCTATCAGCTTTCGTTCATTGTCCTTTTTTATCTGCGCAAAAAGCATCAACCGATGCAAAATGCCTTTGGACATTTTTTTACCATTCTCTTTTTTAATCCTACTATAAAATCCCTCCTTATAATTCTTAACAAAATCAAATTCTTCATTCCACGAGATTGTCTCACCGAAAAGGGTAATGGCATTTTTTTCTTCAAATTTGCCTTTTGCTACTTTTTCGGCATGTTCAGCCAAATCAGCCGCTTTAGCAATCGGAAATTTATTCCTGACTGCCACCATTCCTCCGGAAATGGAGATATCCTCTCTACCAGTAAACTCCCTAAACTTTTGACGAAGTTCTTCGGCAAATTCAATAAGTTTATCCCATCGCCCCACGGCAAATACATCATCACCACCGGAATATAGAATGTTTACCCAGTCTCTGTACTCCTCTTTGTTACGAATGGTGTTAAGGTACCCGCTAAAAAATAAATCAAGTAAGAACGAAAGTGTAGCATAAGCGGCAAAACTTCTTTGTTTTTCATTAAAACCTTTAATAAAGATATTACCGAGGTTATCCACATCCATTCTTAAAATACCAAGATAAGTTTGCGAGTCTTCATTTTTAGGATCAATACGGGTTAACCCATCAAAAGCCTTTTCCTCTTTTTTCTCAAAAGTGAAACTGCGCTTTTTAACCTTGTTAACAATTACTTTACCCAAATCATCCCGATAATACGCTTGTTCATTACCTCCGTAAAACTGGAATCCGTAACTGATTTGTTGACCACCAATTCCAACAAGAAAATGTTCAGTGTCATTTATTTTAATAACCCTAGACATATCGGCCGAGGAAATTTTTCTAAACTCAGCTTTATTTTTTGTCAATTCATTCTTGTCAAATAAATAATGATCGATACCTAAAACTTTGATATGTGCATGTGCTCGGTTATTCAAATAGTCAGCATTTTCTTTAGGATCCTTAAATGTTATCAAATAATCAACATCTTTTAAAGCTGTTCCCAATTCCACCTGGTCGTATACCGGTTTACTGACATATATTTTATTTCCGTCAGCATCTTTATCGAGTACGGTTCTATTTTCTTTATCCAATTCTTCTCCGGTCACCGCGCAAATTTCTGCATCTTTTTTGGCTAATAAATTTTTGCTTTTTTCATCAAAAAATTCATCCCAGCTCTCAAGTAACACAGATTGAAACGGCTTGTTTTTATCCAGGTTGATTTTGTCGGCCACCGTCTTCCATAAATCATGCAAATATTTATCGCCTTCAATGCCTTCGATATTTATCCAGGATTTCCATTTGTTATCCACTTTTTGATACCGGTAGGCAAAGCCGGCATAACCGAAGTTGACCGATATCTTCCCTTTATGTTCTTCCCATAATTCTTTTTCAAAATTATTTTTAAGTTCCGTTAATGCTTTTTTTACTTTATCCGTATTAGGAAGTATCATATAAAATTTCCCTCCTGAGGAATAAACCACATGGCCGATGGTGGCCTGTATGTCAGGATGGGTGATCACCCTTTGAATCATGGAATCAATGAGTAATTGCAAATAAAATGACCGGCCTTTCAAACTTTTGGCTGCTTTACTGCTGGCGATATTGTAAATAAATTTCTGGATACCGGAGATATCCACCCCAAGTAACATTACAGGATATTTATCTTCATTTACTTTCAGTTTTTTGTCAGAAGCATTCCAACTGAAATCAACAGGATTTTCATTGTAATATGTGTAAATGGAATGTGCAAAAGCTGCCGTTGTCTTTAAATGTTCAAACAAACTCACATTGGCCATATCCATTGTGTTGGAAGGGATAGACCAGGTGTATTTTTTTAAAAGGAACAATAAAGATTCCGAGAACCCATTGAAACTGTCAGTTGGTAATTGTTTAAATTCTTCAACGAAAGACTGCCATAGCTTTTTATACGCTTTCTCACTAATACCATCTTCCTTTTTTTCAATCCTATTGGGAAATATATTTTCGGATACATTAAGTTTCTCAAGCGGAAAAGCATAATTCCCATTACCTTTATTAATAATGTTAAAAATAGAGAAAAGAGGTATTGTTTTATACCTATTTTTCCCCCACTCAATATTTTTCCCGGCATATTCTTTTTCTTCTAAATCTTCAGCATTTGTCCTGTCGATACCGGCACTATACGCATCAGCGAGGGAAATAATGGCTTGTACTTTGGTCTGCGGACGATGATGATTACAGGCAAATGTAACCAGGTTTTCGGTACTTTTATTTTCGTAAGGGTTAATTTTAACGTTGGGTATTTGTTCAAATATAGCTTTTTGTCTTTCAAAAAATTCATTGGTCCAGACTACATGCTGATAGCCAAATCTTCCATGGTCATTGACAGGACATATATCATTGGCCAAATTACTGGAGTAGTCAGACAACTCATTATACTTATCAGAGAAGTTTTTATCAGCCCGTTGATAGAATTTGCCAATATCGTGCAGCAACGCTGCGAGATAAATCTGATTTCTAATATTGTTGTTCATTTGTTAATCGAAAAGTTTATTTACAATTCTATTCTTCTTCCATGCAGTCTTTCTTCATTTATAGCTCTTCTTTTTTGCGTACATGCCTTAGTACTCCAAAACCTTTACTCACTCCTTTGCCCAGGCCAAGTTGGTTAGGCAGGTAGGCATTGCTGGTAAAATTCACATCAAAA
>WFXA01000195.1 GCA_015490835.1 Flavobacteriaceae bacterium
ACTTTATTGAAAATATTAATTCTACAAGAATATCTAATTTTGAAAAAAGAAATGATATATACGATTCGGGTATTCAATCAATGCTTTCGTTTCCGGTTTCTAAAGAGAATTCTTTGTTACTTGGGTACGAATATAATTTTAAAGATGTAGGGTATTCCTTTATTAAAACAACTACAAGTACGTTTGTTTTAGATGTAGATAAAACACAGGTGGCTACCCATTCGCTTTTTGGAAATTTTAAAATGGAGCGTAAGAAAAATTACGAAGGCTCTTTGGGGTTGCGAATTAATTATTACCCACAATTAAACTCTTTTAGAGTAGAACCACGAGTATTATTATTTCGAAAATTATTTAAAAACCTAAAACTTCAAGTTTCCGGGGAGATTAAAAACCAAGTAATAAATGAGATAGACGAAACGGTTATCAGTAACTTCTCGTTAGAAAATAGGTTGTGGCGGTTAGCTAATAATCAAGAATATCCAATAATAAATACGATTCAAGTTTCAACCGGATTAATTTTTGAAAAAAACGGGTGGATGCTTGATGTAGATGGATATATTAAACGAACTACGGGATTAACTGCTCTAGCCCTAGGTTATTTGAACCCTAATAGCACAGGTTTTCATATCGGAAACCAGGATGTTACGGGTTTAGATTTTTTTGTTAAAAAAAACTACAAACATTTTAATATATGGTTAAGTTACAGCTTTAATAATGTACAAAGTAATTATTCGGGAATTAATAACAACAACTATTTTACTGCAAGTAGCAACATAAGGCATTTTGTAACTACCTCGGTTTTATATAAGTTGCATCGGTTTGAAACAGCACTAGCTTGGCACTGGCGAACCGGTAAGCCCTATACAATGGCTATTGTAGATGAAGACAAAAATATTATTGGTTTTGAAGGTATTAATACCAAAAGATTGCCTAATTACCATAGGCTGGATTTTTCTTCAACGTATGCGTTTTATTTTTCTGAAAAGAAAAAGGTAAAATTTAATCTGGGTGTTTCTATTCGTAATGTGTATGATAAGAAAAACCAATTAAGTAGAGAATATTCAGGGTATAACGGAACAAATGATTCGATTTCGGTAGTCGATAAATTTTCGTTAGGATTTACACCAAATTTTGTAATGAGAGCAACTTTTTAAGTGTCTATAGAATCTTGCACTCGCTTCATAAAAGAATTTAATGCATCTTTTTTACTGGCACCTTCTTTTACCATTTTTGTAACTTCAATGGCTCCGTATAGATTCGATATAATTTCACCAATAACATCCATTTCTTTATCGCTTATACCTCGGGCTTCGGTAAGATTTTCTAACGTCTCAATTGTTTCTATAACATAATCTTCATCGTTTTCTTCTATGAAGTTGGTAATATGCTTGATGAGAGGTAGTTTCATTGAAGTTGGTTTTATTAATGTAGGAGTGTTTGTAATACTTTATCGGTTAATTATAGGTTAAAGAACCTCATTTACCAATTCTTTTAAGACTTCAAACTTGTTGGTTTGTACTTGATTAACAAATTTTCCGTTTTTAAAAGTAGCAAAAGTGGGGAGATTATTTACGTTTGCCAGTTTTCTGGATTCCGGAAATTTTTCGGCATCCACCAATACAAAAACGGCAGATGGATTTTCGCTTGCCAATTTTTTGAATTTAGGTTTCATAATACGGCAGTTTCCACACCAAGTTGCCATATACTGTATGATTACAATTTCGTTTTCAGCAATTAATTCGTGTAAGTTATCTTGTTGTAATTCTTGTAACATTTTATGTTTTTTAAAAAAACCTACTAGGTTTCTATTTTTAAGTTAAAAAGGAAAACCTAGTAGGTTGAATTATTATTTAATGTGAAGCTAAATACTCAGCAGTATCTTTTAAACTAGGTTTCATGGCATCTTTTCCTTCTTCCCAGTTTGCAGGACAAACTTCACCTTTTTCTTGTACGTGTGTGTAAGCATCAATTAATCGAATAAAATCGTGAACGTTTCTTCCAAGTGGCATATGGTTGATTCCTTCATGGAAAACAGTTCCTTCCTCATCGATTAAATATGTTGCACGATACGATACACTATCACCTTCTACTAGTACAGCATCTAGTTCTTCGTTATACTCTTCTCCGGTAATATTCAAAATACCTAATACGCTTGATAAATTTCTATTTGTGTCTGCCAAAATAGGGTAGGTTACCCCTTCAATTCCTCCTTGGTCTTTTGGTGTGTTTAACCAAGCAAAATGAACTTCGGCAGTATCGCAAGAAGCACCAATTACTATGGTATTTCTTTTTTCAAATTCATCCATTGCCGCTTGAAAAGCGTGTAACTCGGTTGGACACACAAAGGTAAAATCTTTAGGATACCAAAATAACAATACTTTTTTCTTGTTATTAACGGCTTCTTCAAAAACATTGATGTTTAAATTATCACCCATACTGTTCATTGCTTTTACGGTGATGTTTGGGAATTTTTTTCCTACAAATGACATATTTTTTAATTTTAATTGGTTATACAACTTTTTTTATCTCAATACAAAAATACATCACAAAACCGATTTGCCAATGAATGAAGTAATTTATTTTTTATATACCAATCAATAAAATTGATAGTGTAAGGCTCTATTTGCTTGTAAGTTGTTTAATTCTTATTTTGAAAGCAGCAAATAATAAGGTAGTAAACGGGCTTAGCCAGTTGAAGATAGCATACACAAAATAATCTGCTACACTCACACCTAAAACGCCGCTTTGATAAGCACCGCAAGTATTCCAAGGTATTAATACCGAAGTAACCGTGCCACCGTCTTCAAGGGTCCTGCTTAGGTTTTCGGGTGCCAAACCTTTTTCTTTAAAGGCTTTGCTGTACATTTTTCCCGGTACAACGATTGCCAAATATTGGTCGCTTGCCGTTACGTTTAATGCCAAACAACTGGCAACGGTACTGGCAAAAAGTCCGAATGTGGTATGAAATAATTTAAGAAGTGCTTTGCTAATTCTTGATAAAGCACCTATTCCGTCCATAACACCTCCAAAAACCATAGCACAAATAATTAACCAGATAGTACCCAGCATACCGCTCATTCCTCCGGCTGAAAATAAGTCTTTTAAAATTTCATTTTTTGTTGCAACACTTGTATCAATAGTAATTGCTTTCATAATTCCCTTATAAGCGGTTGTAAAATTTAAAACTTCACCGCCTCCAATAGTGGCAACAACACCGGGTTGAAATAATAATGCGGCGATGCCACCAAGAAGTGTTCCAGCTAATAAGGCAATAAGCGGAGGCGTCTTTTTTACTATCAAAATAATTACTAATAACGGAACAACAAATAACCATGGGCTAATAGTGAACGACTGCTTGATATCTTGTAAAATTACCGAGGTGTCTGCTACTCCTTTGGGTTCTATATTTAACCCAATTATAATAAAAACAATTAGCGTAACCGTAATGGTCGGAATTGTTGTAAATAACATATATCTAATGTGTGTAAATAAGTTTGTCCCCGCCATAGCCGGAGCAAGGTTGGTTGTGTCACTCATAGGTGAGATTTTATCGCCAAAATACGCTCCGGAAAGAACAGCACCGGCAGTCATTCCTAATGAAATGCCCAAGGCACCGGCAATACCGATAAGTGCAATACCTACTGTTGCCGAAGTAGTCCAACTGCTTCCGGTTGCCACCGAGATAATAGCACAAATAATAACACATGAGGCTAAAAAGATTGTTGGGTTTAATATTTGTAAACCATAGTAAATCATTGTTGGAATGATTCCGCTAATAAGCCAAGTGCCGGCTAACGAACCTACCATTAGCAATATTAAAATAGCTCCGGTTGTCGATTTTATATTTTCTGCAACTTCTTCCATCATTTGTTTAAAACTCACTTTATTAAAATACCCGACAACTGCTGCTACTGCTGCTCCTAATAGTAATATAAACTGATTACTACCACTAAGCGCATCATCACCAAAAGCATATTTTACATTATAAAACAACATGCAAACTAATGCAAAAACGGGTATTAATGCTTCCCAAATATTTAACTCTCTATTTTCTACTATGTGTTCGTCTTGTGGTTTTACGGGTTTTATTTCTTGGCTTTGCATACTCTTTATTTTTTACTCTGTAATGTTACAATTTTGTAAAGAGCTTTGCAAGTTTTTAGCATTCGGTTTTTGGTACGCCATTTAATTCATTATATTTTTAATATTCTCAAAGCTCCATGTATTACCAAAATAAAAACGGCTGTTCCAATAATTAAATCGGGGTAGATTTGAGTTTGACCAATTAACTAAAATTCCTGCAAATAGTACTCCTAAGTTGATAATAATATCGTTTGACGAAAAAATAATGCTTGCTCTTATGTGTGCTTCTTCTTTGCCTTTTGATTTTTGCAAAATATAAAGACAAATTCCGTTTGCAATTAGTGCTAAAATCGATACAATAATCATTGTTGAAAAATCGGGAAGTTTCTCCATACCAAAAAACCTTCTTAAAATTTCTACAAACCCGATAGAGGCAAGTGCTATTTGAAAATATCCTGCAATTTTTGCAACACGTTTCTTCTTTATTTGTGTTGCTCCGACAGCAAGAAGACTTATTCCGTAAACAAAACTGTCTGCAAGCATATCTAAACTATCGGCAACCAAACCCATAGATTTTGAAATAAGACCAGTTGTTATTTCTATAATAAAAAAAGCAAAATTAATTATAAGTACCGTCCAAAGTAGTTTTCTTTGGTTGGTGTTTTTATTAAAGTCTGCTTGTTTGGTTGGGATGGTAGAAATTATTTTTCCGCCTAAATTCAGTTCTGTAATGCTTTTTTCTATTTGCTCAATTTCTCCGCTATGATAAACTGTAAGTCTTCGGTTTTGAATGTCAAAGTTTAAACTCGCTATACTTGAAATGTCGTTCAATTTAATTCGGATTAAGTTTTCTTCGGAAGGACAATCCATTTTGGTGATTTCAAATATAGTCTTGTACATGTTTATTTGTATTTCACATTGCAATACGATAAGGAGGTAAGTATGAATTTTACTTGTAGATTTCGGGTATTTTGATGTTAATTTGGCATTAGATAAAACGTTGCGCTGTAAGTTGAACAATAGTTACAATTACCTCAATAGCTTTTTGCATACTTTCAACTGGAACATACTCATATCTGCCGTGAAAGTTGTGTCCGCCAGCAAATATATTCGGGCAAGGTAATCCCATATAGCTTAATTGAGACCCGTCTGTTCCTCCTCTTATGGGTTTTATAATAGGAGTAATGCCGGCTTTTTTCATAGCTTCTTCGGCAATATCTACAATGTGCATAACAGGCTCTATTTTTTCACGCATATTATAGTATTGATCTTTAATTTCGATAGAGGCAACTTCTCTTCCGTGTTTTTGGTTTAAAGCATCAACCTGTTGCTTCATAAACTTTTTACGAGCTTCAAATTTTTCTCTATCATGGTCTCGTATTATATATTGAAGTTTGGTCTCTTCTACCTTGCCTTGAATGTTGTACAGGTGATAAAATCCTTCTCTGCCCTCTGTTTTTTCGGGAGTTTCATTTTTGGGAAGCAAATTCATATATTCAGAAGCAAAAAATTGACTGTTTATCATTTTACCTTTGGCGTAACCGGGATGTACAATTTTTCCTTTTAGAGTTACTACCGCACCTGCAGCATTAAAATTTTCATACTCTAATTCGCCTACTCGGCTTCCATCCATTGTGTATGCCCAATCGGCTCCAAATTTCTCTACATCAAACTTGTGTGCGCCGCGACCTATTTCTTCATCCGGAGTAAAGCCTACTCTAATTTTTCCGTGTTTAATTTCGGGATGATTAATAAGGTATTCCATTGCAGATATAATCTCTGCGATACCTGCTTTATCATCGGCACCAAGTAAGGTGGTTCCGTCTGTAGTAATAAGAGTTTGTCCTTTATAAAGTAATAAATCTTTAAAATAAGAAGGTGATAAAACGATGTCTTGTTCTTTGTTTAGTATAATGTCTTTTCCGTCATAATTTTCTACTATTTGAGGTTTCACATTTGCACCGGTAAAATCGGGCGATGTATCAAAGTGTGATATAAATCCTATGGTAGGTACTTTCTTATCTATATTACTGGGAAGTGTTGCCATGATATAGGCATTTTCATCTATAGAAACGTCTTGCATTCCTATTTCTTTTAACTCTTCAACCAATTTATTGGCAAGGTCCCATTGTTTTTTTGTGCTGGGAGTGGTATTGCTATTCGGGTCACTTTCGGTGTCAATCGTTACATAGCTTACAAAACGATTTATTAGATATTGTTTGTCTATCATAATTTTAAATTATTTTAACAAAGATACAACAACAATAAATTTAATTTTATGCACGCATAATATTTTTTTGTATATTTATCCCTTAATTTTAAAAAACACCCTGATTATGAAACAAAAAAACTTTTTAATTTTACTAGTAGCACTATTTGCGTTTGGCTTTGCTAATGCACAGCAAGTAACCGGAACTGTAACGGATGATTCTAACGAACCCTTACCCGGTGTTAGTGTAGTAATAAAAGGCACTACAGAAGGTGTTATTACAGATTTTGATGGTAATTATAGCATTTCTGCATCACAAGGAGATACGCTTGTGTTTTCTTATGTTGGCTTTGAAACCAAAGAAGTTGTAGTAACCGGAACCATTATGGATGTTACTTTAACTTCCGGTGTATCTTTAGACGAGGTTGTTTTGGTAGGTACTCGTAACCCTAGTAGGACAGCACTAAATTCAGCTGTTCCGGTAGATGTTTTAGATGTTACCGATATTGTTAAAAATGCACCTCAAATAACGGTAACAGAAATTTTAAATTATGTTGCACCTTCTTTTACTTCAAATCCTCAATCTATTTCAGATGGTACAGACCACATTGCACCTGCATCATTACGAGGTTTAGGTCCCGATCAAGTATTGGTTTTAATTAACGGAAAAAGAAGACACAAAACAGCATTAGTTAATGTAAACGGTACTTTTGGTAGAGGTTCGGTAGGAACCGATTTAAACACCATTCCTTCTAACGCCATAGAACGAATAGAAATACTTAGAGACGGAGCTGCTGCACAATATGGTTCAGATGCTATTGCCGGAGTAATTAATATTGTTCTTAAAAAAGCGACTAATGTTTTAGAATTAACAACTACAACAGGAGCTAATTTTACTAGTGAAAATTATGATGATTCTATTGATGGAGAAAAAATCAATATTGGTGCTAACTACGGTTTGCCTTTGGGTAAAGACGGTGGCTTTATTAACTTTACCGGAAATTTTGACTTTAGAGGAGATACCAACCGAATGAAAGAATGGGAAGGTCAAATTTTTAACCTTTACAATACAATAGAACGTGTTGCAGCAAACGACGGGTACGATATTAGTAATTTATTAGATGATGATGTGAGTGATGTTATTCTTTACGGAAATATGGCAGGTCTAAATATAGACCCGAATGCTACAAAAGAAGAATTACAAGACATTTTAAGTGCCGATAATACCGAAGCTGAACTCAACGCAAGAGGACTGGAAAGAAGAGATTTTAATATGCGAGTAGGTCAATCTCGGCTACGAGGAGGACAGTTTTTTGGTAATTTTGAATTACCTCTTGGCGAAAACCTTAAGGCTTATGCTTTTGGAGGACTTAGTTTTAAAAATGGTAATGCGGCTGGATTTTACAGACTTCCCTATCAATCAAGAGCATATACTCCTGCAAGAATAAACGGATTTTTACCCGAAATTAACACAAACATTAGAGACAAATCTCTCGCAATAGGAATAAAAGGAAAGATTGGCGATTGGAACGTTGACTTTAGCAATACAACAGGACAAAACAGTTTTAGATTTAGAATATCCAATTCGTTAAATGCTTCAATGGAAAAATCAACTCCATTTGAAGCAGACTCGGGTGGTTTTGCTTATGGTGAAAACACAACAAACCTTGATTTTTCAAAATTTTTTGAAGACACGATGTCTGGATTAAATATTGCGTTTGGTGCTGAGTATAGAGTTGAAAGCTATGCTATTGTAGCCGGTGAAGAACTTTCGTATGCACAATACAATACGTTAGGAAATGTTCACGATCCGACAGATCCTAACTCGGTTGTGCCAACCGATTTCTTTGGCAATTCTCGTCCCGGAGGCATTCAAGTATTTCCAGGATTTAAACCCGAGAACGAAGTGAATGCTTACAGAAATTCTATTGCGTTATATACCGATGTAGAAGCAGATTTTTCTGAAAGTTTTAGAGCAACAGGGGCTATTAGATATGAAAATTTTAGCGATTTTGGAGGAACCCTTAACGGAAAACTTTCTTTCTTAGGTAAACTATCAGACAATTTTAATGTTCGTGGCTCTGCTCAAACCGGTTTTAGAGCTCCTTCTTTACAACAAATTCATTTTAACTCAACATCTACTATCTTTGTTGACGGTGTACCTAATGAAGTAGGAATATTCCCTAATACATCTCGAGTTGCAAGAATTTTAGGAATAGATGAGTTAAAAGAAGAAACCTCTATTGGCTTTACCCTAGGATTCACAGCAAAGATACCTTCTGCAAACCTAAAATTAACGGTTGATGGATACACAATAAGAGTTAATGATAGAGTTGGACTTAGCGGACAATTTGATGACGGTGGAAATGCCGAATTAGCAGCATTATTTGCTCAGGCAAATGCCAGTAGAGCGGCATTCTTTAACAATGCTGTTGACACACAAACTTCAGGGATAGACTTTGTGGCAGAAAACAAAATGAATGTTTCTACCAATATGAAACTTACCAATACACTCTCGTTTACTTTTTCTAATACTGAAGTTACAGATAAAAATATTCCGGAAGCTGTTGCTAATGCAGGGTTATCGAATACTTTCTTTGACGATACCAGCAGAATCTTCTTAGAAGCGGCAGTGCCAAGAACCAAAGGTACACTGGCAAACAATTTAGCAATTAACGATGGAAAGTGGAATGTACTTTTACGTAATAGCTATTTTGGCGAAGTTGAAGAAGCTACTAATATTATAGATCCGACTGTAGATCGAATTTATGCAGGTAAAGTTGTAACAGACTTAAGTATTTCGCATAGTTTTTCAGACAATTTAAGATTTACTATTGGAGCAAACAATTTATTAGATGTGTATCCGGACAAAGCAGACGATGCCTTTAGGTCTAGCGGAAGATTTATTTATTCGCGTAGATCTACCCAGTTTGGTATAGCAGGAAGATTTCTTTTTGCCAGAATGAATATTACAATTAAATAAAACCATTTAATTTGAATATCTATAATGAGGTTGCTAACTTAGCAACCTCATTTTTTGTTATGTACAAAACACTTATCAGACCCATACTATTTCTTTTTGATCCGGAAAAAGTGCATCATCTTACCTTTTTATTTTTAAAAGCAATGCACAATCTAGGGTTAGGCGGGCTAATAAAAGATTTATATCAAGTAAATATTCCATCACTAAAACGAGAGGTGTTTGGTATTACTTTTCCCAATCCGGTGGGACTGGCAGCAGGATTTGATAAAAATGCGTTATTATTTGATGAATTATCCAATTTTGGTTTTGGTTTTATTGAAATAGGTACTGTTACTCCTAAACCACAACAAGGCAATCCTAAAAAAAGGTTGTTTAGACTAAAAAAAGACAATGCCATTATAAACCGAATGGGATTTAATAACGAAGGAATAGATGCTGTAATTAAAAATCTACAACGAAGAAAAAATAAAAACCTAATTGTAGGAGGAAACATTGGAAAAAACACTCAAACTCCACCTGAAAACTATACACAAGATTACATTACTTGTTTTAAGGCATTGCATCCTTATGTAGATTATTTTGTGCTAAATGTGAGTTGCCCTAATGTTTCAAGTCATGCAAAACTAACAGATAAAGACTACCTAATTGAATTAATAAAAGTTGTTCAAAAAGAAAATAAATCATTTGCTGTTCAAAAACCCATTTTATTAAAAATTGCTCCCGATTTAAATACGCTTCAGTTAGATGAAATTATCGAAATTGTTTCAGAAACTAAAATTGAAGGTGTAATTGCAACCAATACTTCAGTAAGTAGGGAAGGACTTCTTTCCGAAAACAAAAAAGAATGGGGTGGCTTAAGCGGAAAACCTATTGCCGATAAATCTACTCAAGTAATTAGATATCTTCACAAAAAAAGCAACGGAGCGTTTCCTATTATAGGTGTGGGCGGTATCCATTCGGTTCAAGATGCACTGGATAAAATAGAAGCCGGAGCTTCGCTTATTCAAATTTATACCGGATTTATATATGAAGGACCCTCACTTATAAAAAAAATTAATAAAGCAATAAGTAGCACATGATAGAAAATTTAGTTGCTTTTTCAGTTGCTTCATTTTTACTGGCGTTATCACCGGGTCCCGATAATATTTATGTGTTAGCACAATCGCTTGCCAATGGTTCTAAAAGCGGATTGGCTACATCTGCAGGTTTGGTTAGTGGCGTATTAGTTCATACAACGCTTTTGGCTCTGGGTATTTCTGCTATTATTGCGACTTCCCCTGCCTTATTTTATGGAATTAAAATAGCCGGAGCAACCTATTTATTATACTTGGCATATCTTGTTTATAATAGTAATGCAAGTATTTCTTTGCATAAAAAAGCGCCTAAAAAATCGCTTTTAAGCTTATTTAAACAAGGGTTTGTTATGAACCTTATTAACCCGAAAGTATTGGTGTTTTTTCTAGGGTTTTTTCCGGGATTTTTGTGGGATGACAAACAACAAACCATTTTTCAGTTTTATGTTTTGGGAGTTGTATTTATGGTTGTGGTATTTATCACTTTTGCAAGCATATCGCTACTATCAGGGAGTGTTTCAAATTACTTAAGTAAGCATAAAAAAACAGGCTCGGTTTTAAAATGGATGCAGGTTGTCGTATTTATAGGTATTGCTGTTTTTATCTTAATACCTTAACCAGCATTTTCATTTAAAAAAAGAAGTGAATTAAATAAATATGTTATGAGTATAAATGAAATGCGGAAAATACCTTAATTTTCGTTTTTCTCAAAATACACAAACTTTTTGGTAGAACCTGTTCGTTTAAAAATACTGTAAATTTTTCGGGTTAATAATACTTTTATTACTAATTTAAAATACTTATTTTGCGATATGCTAAATATGATTTATTCCATACGACATTTTTTTGAAAAACATGGGTTTTATGTTAGCTCTAGGTTTGCCGAAAGATTAGGTATTAGAGCAAAAAGTGTACGGTTGTTTTTTATTTACCTATCGTTTGCTACAGTAGGAATGGGGTTTGCATTTTATATTACATTGGCATTTTTATTAAGACTAAAAGATTTGATTTACACAAAAAGAAGTTCGGTTTTTGACCTATGACAAAGTTATTTCAAACAAAGTTATACACAGCACTACTATTGTTAATTCTGGTTTTTTTAACCGGAATTTTAGGATTTAGGTATTTTTCGGGTTACACCTGGATAGATGCTATTTATATGACGGTAATTACAATAACTACAGTAGGTTTTGGAGAAGTACAGCCTTTAGATTCTTTCGATAAAATATTTACATCTATATTAATACTATCAAGTATTTTTATAGTAGGATATGCAATTTCGGTAATTACCGAATACCTTTTAAGCAAAAATAACATAGGTAATTTAAAACAAAAACGAATGGAAAAGAAAATTGCAAAATTAAAAAACCATATCATTGTTTGTGGCTATGGTAGAAACGGAAAACAAGCTGCTCATAAGTTACATGCTTATAAACAACCCTTTGTTGTTATCGAAAAAAACCAAGATATTGTTGAAAAATATGCTAATGACGAATATTTGTTTGTTTTAGGAAATGCCAATGAGGACGATACTCTCAAAAAAGCAGGTGTCGAACATGCCAAAACACTAATCTGTGCCTTACCCGGCGATGCCGATAACTTGTTTATTGTTTTGTCAGCCAGACAAATTAAGAAAGATTTAAAAATTATAAGTCGCGCATCTGAAGAAACATCATTTAAAAAACTAAAACTCGCCGGGGCCGACAACGTGATTATGCCCGATAAAATTGGAGGTGAACATATGGCTTCGCTGGTAGTAACACCGGACTTGGTTGAATTTCTTGACAACCTCTCTGTTTCGGGCGATGATGATAGTATAAATGTGGAACAAATACCTTTTAGAAATATTTGTCCGAGTGGAGAGGAAAAGGCAATTAGCGAGTTAGATATTAGAAAACGTACAGGTTGCTCAATAATAGGTTACAAAACTCCTGATGGTGAATATATTGTAAACCCGGAACCTTCAACAGTCATCAAACAACGATCTAAACTTATACTGTTAGGACGACCACTTCAAATTGAAAAATTAAAACAGTTGTATCATATTTAGAAAACTTGCTTGTATTGCAGATCTGCGACAATATATTCCTAATAATGTCTTTTAGGCTTGTCTGTAAATCATAAAAAGAGATATCTTTTAGATTAAAAAAAAAGACTAACCAAAAC
>WFXA01000196.1 GCA_015490835.1 Flavobacteriaceae bacterium
ATTTAACTTAAGGATTGCTACAATACTTTTGTGTTGTAAAAATCTAAATATGCTTGTTGAAAGTCATCAATTTTATGAAAATTTAACACCGGTTTTTCGATAGTTTTAAGATATTGCTCTAATTCTTCAGGAATATCTCTTGATCCTAAAACAATTGCGTCTGAATTATTAATAGCGACTTTCATTAAATTTACATAGTTTGGTTTTTTTAATTCGGGTATTAATTTTTTATCTATCTCGTCAAAGGCAATTTTTTTTATAATATTTTTATCCAAATTGGTTGTAAAACCTTCCTCATAAATTGATGTTACAATCTTGCTATTTTCAAATAAAGATTCATTTTTATAATAGGTTTTTAAATAAAGCGGTAATAAAGATGCCATCCAACCATGAACGTGAATAATATCCGGTGCCCAATTTAATTTTTTTACCGTTTCAATAACTCCTTTTGCAAAAAAGATAGCTCGTTCATCGTTGTCTTTAAAGAAGTTTCCCTCTTCATCGGTATAGGTAGCTTTTCGTTTAAAGTACTCTTCGTTATCAATAAAGTATACCTGCATTCGCTCTTTAGGGATGGATGCTACTTTAATGATTAGTGGCATATCCACATCATTAATCACCAGGTTCATTCCCGACAACCTAATTACTTCATGCAATTGGTGTCTTCGTTCGTTAATATTACCATAACGGGGCATAAAAATTCGTATTTGCCCGTTGTTTTTGTTTACCATTCGCGGGGTTTCAAACGACATGGAAGAAATCTCTGTTTCCGGAAGGTATGGCATTACTTCTGAGGAAACATACAGGATTCTTTTATCTTTCATACTTATTATTTTTGTTATTGAAACTTCAAATTAAGTTACTTTAAATCTGTATTTTTGAAAAACTATATTGAACGTCATTTCTAAAAAACACGCAAAATTACGAAATTTTATGTAGATTGGCTTTATTATATTAATATTGCTGGTTATTTTATTTTTATAATGAACGTACTTACATTAAAATCGGAGCTTCAAAAAATCCTTTCGGATTGCAAAAAAAACTCCAAAACCATAGGTTTTGTACCTACTATGGGCGCTTTGCATAAGGGACATTTGTCTTTGGTAAAACGAGCATTAATACAAAATGATTGTGTGGTAGTTAGCATTTTTGTTAACCCTACTCAGTTTAACAATACAACCGATCTTGAAAAGTATCCTCGAACGCTAAAAAAGGATGTTGCGCTTCTGGCAACTTTAAGCAATAAAATTATTGTTTTTGCTCCCGAAGCAAAAGCATTTTATGAGGGTATGGTCAAATCTAAAAAATACCGTTTTGGCGGGTTGGAAAACGAAATGGAAGGCAAACACCGAAAAGGACATTTTGATGGTGTGGGAACGGTAGTTTCTATGTTATTAAAAACAGTAGAACCTACAGTTGCTTATTTTGGAGAAAAGGATTTTCAGCAACTTCAAATCATTAAAAAACTGGTTGAAATTGAAAACATTCCGGTACAAATTGTGGGTTGCCCTATTGTACGAGAACCCAACGGATTGGCAATGAGCTCCCGTAACAAACGATTAACCGAAAAACAACGCGAAGAAGCAGCTTTTATTTACAAAACACTTACAGAAGTAAAAGAAAGATTTAACGATTTAAGTATTCCTAAACTATCCAAGTTGGTTGTTAACCGATTTAAAAATCACTCTTTTCTACAATTGGAATATTTTGAGATAGCCAACGAAAAAACACTTAAAACGACTAAACGAAAACAAAAAAACACGCCTTACAGGGCTTTTATCGCTGTTTATGCGGGAGCTGTTAGGCTTATAGACAATATGGCTCTAAACTAATTTTTGGTGTGATACCAAAAACAACTATTGAATAGTCCTATAAATCGTTTCTTTTTTCCTCTATATTCGTTAAAAATACTCATTATAGCTCTGCTGTAACTGCGTTTTTTGCCTTGATACAGAAAAAAATCATTCAATTTATTTTGGACTAAAAAACAATTCCTTTTGGTATAATTTTTGGAGCCTAAAGTTTTGTTACAATTATTTAATCTTTTAAGTATCTTTGCCCTATGCAAATACATGTAGTAAAATCTAAAATACACAGAGTTAAGGTTACCGGAGCCGATCTTAACTATATAGGCAGTATTACCATTGACCAAGACTTGATGGATGCAGCTAATATTATGGAGGGTGAAAAAGTTCAAATTGTAAACAACAACAACGGCGAACGGTTAGAAACCTACGCAATACCCGGACCTCGTGGAAGCGGTGAAATTACACTTAACGGGGCAGCTGCTCGCAAGGTAGCTCCCGGCGATGTGCTTATTCTTATCACCTATGCAATTATGACGGTTGAAGAAGCTAAAAATTTTAAACCCGCTTTGGTTTTCCCGAACGAAGAAAACAATTTGCTTACTTGATAGCTCCTGTTTTATTATGAAAAATTCTGTTGCCAAATTTCTTAAAATAGGTTTGCCTTTGGCATTGGGAATTTTTCTTATTTATTATTCGTATTCAAAATTTACACCGCAACAATTACAAGAAATTAAACATTATTTCGGTAAAGCCAATTACGGTATAGTAGCGTTATCGGTTTTTTTAAGTTTACTCAGTCATATTTTTAGAGCTTATCGGTGGAATTTTATGTTAGAACCCTTGGGTTACAAACCCAAACTTTTCAATAATTTTATGGCGGTTTATGTTGCTTATTTAATGAATATTTTTATCCCTAAGAGCGGTGAAGTATCCAGAGCCGTAGTAATTAATAAATACGAAGATGTACCTTTTGACAAAGCCTTCGGAACCATTATTTCGGAACGAGTTATAGATGTTATTATGCTTTTTGCTTTTACGGCTATTGCACTACTCTTACAATTTAACACACTTTATACCTACTTAACCCAACTCATTAAACCTTCAAAAATAGCTTTGGGATTGGGTGTTTTAACTATTGGAGCCTTTGTGTTTTTTCTGTTTTTAAAATTTTCGAAATCTAAATTACAACAAAAAGTGAAGCATTTTTATTTGGGTCTTAAAGACGGTGTATTAAGCGTTTTAATAATGAAAAAAAAGAAAGCTTTTTTATTGCATACGTTTATTATTTGGGGATTGTACTTATTGTCATTCTATACCGCAACTTTTGCGCTTGAAGAAACGGCAGCAATTTCTTTTGGCACCATCATTATTACTTTTGTGGTGGGAAGTTTTGCTTTTGCATTTACCAATAGCGGTTTTGGTTCATATCCGTTTTTTGTTGCCGGAATTCTTGCTGTTTTCGGTATTGCCGAAACAGCAGGAACAGCTTTTGGCTGGATTGTATGGACATCTAATATTGCTTCGATTATCTTTTTTGGCGGCTTGTCATTTTTATTGCTTCCGTTTTATAATAAAAACGCCTTGGCTTCTTAACTCTTTTACTTTTCAATAATAAAAAAAACCTACAAGGTCGTAAAGACCTTGCAGGTTAGATGTTGTTTATGAACTACTATTTTTTCTTGTGATTACTCTCGAAATAATAAACTACTCCCGAAAATAGTAACCCGGCAATAAAAGCAAGTACTATTGTTCTGTGGGATAAGTTTATTACTGCAAGACGATACACCAATAATGCCATTGTAAAAAAAACAGCTCTAAATAAAAATAGTTGAAATTTGTTTTTAAAAAAATTCATAAAATTATTATCACTTTATAAGTTATTATTCCTGCTCTTCCCAACAACCCTCATTTGTGGCGTATTCCCAAGCCGAACCAATAACGGCACCAAAAAATGCACTTACAGGATTGGCTCCAAGAGCTCCGCCAATAACTGCCGATGCCCAATCGGTTCCGGCTACCTCTCCACCATAATCCTTATTCTGAGAATTGTAATTAATATCTATTAATGTAGATCCATAACCCACATTCCAAAAATCAAGAGAGCTTAAATAAACAGATAAAGAATTAGATAATATCAATTTATCTTCGGAAGATAAATTAAAGTTGTCTATTCTGTTTAAATAAGAATATATAATACCTTTTTTCTCATCTAATGTATAAGTGTTTGAAATTTCATTGTAAATATCAAAATACACTAACCTTAGATTATTAGAGATAATTGAGGAATTAGTTAAATAATCTTCCGGCACATTGTATATTTCCATCCTATTTACAGAAATACCATATTTATTAGTTAAATAATTATTCATTTGTTCTATTGTAATATTTTCCTCACGAGGATTAATGCCTGTTAATAAATCTTCCAACACAAAATTATGAATCTCACCTGCTGTCATTAATCTGCCATCAAATTCATACTTATTAAAATTAAACGAGGTGTTTGTCTTAAGATTCAATTCAACAGATTCATTTTTTTCATTATTATTTGTAGAACAAGATACAAAAACTAATGCTGATAGTAATAA
>WFXA01000197.1 GCA_015490835.1 Flavobacteriaceae bacterium
GAATATAAAAAATTCTTATAGGTTTTTTATTTTATATAACTTATTTGAAGGTAACATTATTAATCTCGCTAAGATTAAATCCTACATTTGTTTAAAAATATGAATCTTATGAAAAAAACAGCACTCTTGATTTTGACAATTGGGATACTAACAGCTTGTCAAAATAATCATAAAAAGAATACTCATACCGGCGATAAAACACACACAATGCTTCAAACTAACAAATGGATTTTGGATCAGAAAGCATCTTCAATTCAATGGACAGGTTATAAAACGACTGTAAAAACTCCCGTAAAAGGTGTTTTCAAAAGTTTTAAAATTGCTAATATGGCATCGGTAAATGATTTAAATTCAGCCATCAAACAAGCGCAAGTTGAAATTAATGCATTTTCTGTTTTTTCAAATAATGAAGATCGTGATAAAAAACTTGCAACTCAATTGTTTGGTCAAATGATACAATCACAAATTATTCTTGCAGAGGTTGTTAAAACCAATCCTAACAAACAAACTGCCTTAGTAAAAATTAAGATGAACAATCATGAAAAAGAAATTCCAATGCAATTAATAATTGATGAAGATAAAGGACAAGTAAACATAAGCGGGCAAATTGATTTGACTAAAGACTTTGACGCAGGTAAGGCATTGCAAATTTTTCATCAAGCTTGTTTTGATCAACATACAGGCACCGACGGTGTAAGTAAAACATGGCCTATTGTTGAGGTTATGGCTCAATTAGTATTTAAAAAAAAATAAGCATCCCTAAAAAAAGCGACTCATGTGAGTCGCTTTTTTAAGAAAGTTTAAAGAAGCTCTATCCGGTTTCGTTTTAACTGTATTTTTCCTTCTTTTTCTAATTGTTTGAGCAAACGAGAAACGACTACCCTTGAAGTTGACAAATCGTTGGCAATTTCTTGATGGGTAATATTAATGGTTTTGGTTTGTAATGCGTCTGAGGCCTTTTCCAAGTATTTTAAAATCCGTTCATCCATTTTCATAAAAGCAATGGTATCCATTGTTTGTAAAAACTCTTTCATACGACTACCGTAATTTCGGCAAACATAATACCGCCAACTCGGAAACTCTTTAGTCAGACTATCCATTAATTTAACAGGATACAATAATAGCTCGGCATCGGTCTCCATTATAAAATCAATTTCACTTATTTTTGAATCAGAACAAATAGAAAAGGTTGCCGTACAAGCTTCGGTTGGATTTAAATAAAACAAAATATGTTCTTCACCTTTATCATCAGTTCTGACAACTTTGGCCGTCCCCGATAAAACAATTGGCACTTCTTCAACCATATCTCCTCTTGAAATAATATGGGTTCCTTCTTCAAATTTTTGTATTCGACCGTTAGCAGCCAAATCATCTAGTAATTTATCCGAAAAAATATCTCCTAATATTTCTTCTAATTTTTCTCGTTTAGTCATAATTAATTATTCTATATTTCGTACCCTTTCTATTTCGGGCAAATATTTTTTTATAATTTGCTTTACTCCTATATTTAAAGTCAAATTGTTAATTCGGCAATTAAAACAATTTCCTTCAAACTGGATAACCACTTCTTTATCTGTAAAATCAATCAAAGAAATATCGCCCCCATCCTTTTGCAAAAAGGGGCGTATTTCTTCCAATGCTTGATTTAGTTTTGCTAACTTTTCTTTATTTTCCATCCTAAATTATTTCATTAGTATTAAATAAGCAAAAGTTATTTAACACTACAACCTGCTTGATTGGTAATTTTTATCTTTTCACTAGGCGGTAAAGTTTCGTTTCGTTTCACAGTTTCTTCAACCACGTTTTGAGTAATTTGCTCAAAAGCTTTTTGTGTAGGTGTATTTTCTTGCAAAGCTGCCGGACGTCCAACGTCGCCGGCTTCTCGTACACTTTGCACTAATGGTATTTCTCCTAAAAAAGCTACACCTAAATCTTTGGCTAAATATTTTCCACCATCTTTACCAAAGATATAGTATTTATTTTCCGGGCATTCTTCAGGCGTAAAGTAAGACATATTTTCAACAATACCTAAAACCGGTACGTTTATTGTTGGGTTTTTAAACATATCAACTGACTTTTTTACATCGGCAATAGCTACATTTTGCGGTGTAGTTACAACCACGGCACCCGTAACAGGCATTGTTTGCATAACAGATAATTGTATATCGCCTGTTCCCGGAGGTAAATCTATCAATAAAAAGTCTAAGTTACCCCACTCTGTATCAAAAACCATTTGGTTAATAGCCGAATTTGCCATACTACCTCGCCAGATAACAGCTTGATCTGGACGCGCAAAATAACCTATAGACATATTTTTTACGCCATGAGCCTCAATAGGAATAATCATCGTTTTATCACCTACTTTTGTTGCTCGAGGTCGTTCGCCGGAAGTGCCAAACATAATAGGAATAGAAGGTCCATAAACATCTGTATCCAAAATACCGACTTTAAAACCCATTTTGGCCAATGAAGTAGCCAAATTTGCAGTAACGGTAGATTTTCCGACACCACCTTTTCCGGATGCCACAGCAATAATATTCTTAATTTTTTTAAGTGGTTTTTCCTTTTCGCTTTCCGGAATCACAACTTTTACGTTAATTTTGGTATCAACATCTCCAAAATCTTTGGAAAGCGCTTCTAAAATATCGTCTTCGAGTTTCTTACGAATATGTACTGCCGGTGAATCTATAACGGCGTCAATTTCGATTTTTTTTCCAAAAATATCAGATTTGGCTTTAACCTCCTTGATTACACCGGATTCTACAACATTTGTGTTTTTCCCTTGTACATTAACTTGTTTAAGTA
>WFXA01000198.1 GCA_015490835.1 Flavobacteriaceae bacterium
TGTTTGATCAACTAATAGAATTTGGAAAACAACACCCTTTGTTGTCCGCATTATATGCATCGCTTTTTACTTGGGGGTTAACAGCATTGGGAGCAGCATTGGTTTTCTTTTTTAAAAAAGCAAACAGAGCCGTTTTAGACGGTATGTTGGGTTTTACAGGAGGCGTTATGGTAGCCGCAAGTTTTTGGAGTTTATTAGCTCCTGCAATCGAGAATAGCCAAGGAGAAGGGTTTGTAAAAGTTATTCCGGCAGTTATAGGTTTTGCATTTGGTGCATTGACTCTTTTCGGGTTGGACAAAATATTACCTCATTTGCATATTAATTTTAGAGTAAGTGAAGCCGAAGGAATAAAGACAAAATGGCACAAAACCACTTTGCTGGTATTAGCCATTACCTTACATAACATTCCGGAAGGTCTTGCGGTAGGTGTACTTTTTGGAGCAGCATCAACACTTACCGGAATAGAACAAACTCAAATGATTATAGCCGCCATTACTTTAGCTACAGGAATTGGTATTCAAAATTTTCCGGAGGGATTTGCTGTTTCTATGCCATTACGAAGACAAGGATTAAGCAGGCTTAAAAGCTTTTGGTACGGGCAACTATCTGCTATTGTAGAACCCATTGCTGCGGTTTTAGGAGCTTTTGCAGTTTCATTTTTTACTCCCATTTTACCGTACGCCTTGGCTTTTGCAGCCGGAGCAATGATTTTTGTAGTAGTAGAAGAAGTAATTCCTGAAACGCAACGTGATAATTATACCGATATAGCAACCTTAGGGTTTATAGGAGGATTTATTGTAATGATGTCATTGGATGTTGGATTGGGTTAATTAGTTGAAAAAATAACGTTAATTAATTTTTGGTACGATTTTTTCCTTTACTTTTATAGTTAACATCTTTATATTATGAAGAACATCTTACTTTCGCTAAGTTTTATCTTATTTTCCACTTTTCTATTTTCGCAAACTAAAGAAGGAAAAACACCGATTATTACAATTAAAGCACCTTATAATCAATCTATTATTATTAAAAATCTAACCATTAAGTTAGTAGATGTATTAGAAGATTCTCGTTGCCCAACCGGTACTACTTGTGTTTGGGCTGGTAGAGCGAAAATGCTTATAGAGGTTACCGAAGAAGGGCAAGACCCTATTCAAAAAGAACTAATTTTAGGAAAAAAATTACCCGGAGAATACACGGGGGATAGTATCTTTTTTAACGAGGCATTTACTATTAAAGTAGTTGGTTTAACTCCCTACCCCTCGGTAGAAAATAAAATAGAAAAAGACAGTTACACACTTCTTCTATTAGTAAATTAATGGCATCCGCAATCTTTCCCACCGCATTTTCCTTTCTTATTTTTTGAAGAGGATGGATTCCTAATAAATTTTTTAACTAAAAATCCGGCAGCAACAATAAAGACAATAATTACTAATACGGTTTGCATACATCTATTATTTAATTAATTGATAAACAAGCAAGGCTATCAAATATGCCAAAGCTGTCATCGAAATCAATTGCCATAAAGGCCATCGCCAACTGTTGGTTTCTCTTTTTACTATAGCCAACGTACTCATACATTGCATCGCAAAAGCATAAAAAAGCAACAGAGATACTCCGGTTGCCAATGTAAACACCGGTAGTCCTGTTTTGGGGTTAACCTCTTGTTTCATTCGTGTTTTTATGGTTTCTTCATCATTGTTTCCAACACTGTAAATAGTGGCTAATGTACCAACAAATACTTCTCTCGCAGCAAACGAACTGATTAACGCAATACCTATTTTCCAATCATAGCCCAATGGTTTTACAACAGGTTCTATGGTTTTACCTAAAATCCCAATATACGAGTGCTCCAGTTTATAAGCAGCTATTTTACTTTGTAATTGTTCTTGGGTTAATGAACTCGATTTACTAGAAGAAGTGATAATTTCTTCCGCCTTACTAAAATCTCCTGGTCCATAAGATGCCAAAACCCACAATATAATAGAAATAGATAAAATAATTTTTCCTGCACCAAAAACAAATGCTTTGGTTTTCTCTAAAACGGTTAATCCTACATTTTTTGCCAACGGAAGCTTATAGTTAGGCATCTCTACCACAAAAAAAGATTTTCCTTTTACTCTTAAATACTTATCTAAGGTAAAGGCGGCAACAATTGCAGTGGCAAATCCTAAAAAATACAATCCCAAAAGTGTCAAGCCTTGCAGGCTAATAAATCCCAATACTTTTTCTTCGGGAATTACCAAAGCAATAATTATTAAATACACCGGCAAACGTGCCGAGCACGTTGTAAAAGGAGTTACCAAAATGGTGATAAGTCGTTCTTTCCAATTTTCAATATTTCGAGTCGCCATAATTGCCGGAATAGCACAAGCAGTGCCCGAAATTAACGGAACAACACTTTTTCCGCTTAACCCGAAACGTCGCATTATTCTATCCATTAAAAACACCACACGGCTCATATATCCGCTTTCTTCCAATAAAGAAATAAAGAAAAATAAAAAAGCTATTTGCGGAATAAATATAATTATCCCGCCTAAACCCGGAATGACACCTTCGCTAATAAGGTTGGTAAACTTACCAGCCGGCAAAACATTTTTTAACCATTCGGACAGGGTGGTGAAAGATTGGTCTATGAAATCCATTGGGTAACTACTCCAATCAAAAATTGCTTGAAAAATAACAAATAAGATGGCTACAAAAATTACATATCCCCAAATTTTATGGGTAAGTATTTTATCCAATCTACTTCGTAAATCGGTGGCTTTTTCTTTATCTACTTTATAAGTTTGTTTTAAAATAGTATTAATAAACTGATACCGTACAATGGTTTCTTTTTGTTGCAACCGTTTTAAATTACTATGACTTTCGGTTTTAAACGATTTTACTTGAGGCTCATTTCTGGTAATCGAACCAAAATTAACATCGTGTGTAATTACCAACCACAGTTTATACAAATCTTGGTTGGGAAAAGTTTTTTGTAGTCTTTCAAAATAATCGGGAGCTATTTTAGCAGCATATAAACAAGGCTTTTTAGGAAGGTTTTTATAGTTAATTATAAGCTCTTTAAGTTTGTCAATTCCGGTTTCTTTTCGAGAGCTTATTAATGCAATCTTTGTATTTAAAAGTTTTTCAAGTTTTTCAATATCCAACGAAATGGCTTTTCGTTTCATCCTATCTGCCATGTTAATAGCCAAAATGGTTGGGATTTTTAAATCTTTAATTTGGGTAAAAAGTAATAAGTTTCGCTTTAAATTTTCAACATCGGCAACTACCACAATTACATCGGGATAATCTTTATCGTTTTTATTTAAAAGTAATTCAATTACAACATTTTCATCAGCCGAAGAAGCGTTTAAACTATACGTGCCCGGAAGATCTATAATGTGTGCTTTTAGGCTTCGGTCTAATTTACAAACCCCTTCTTTTTTTTCTACCGTTATTCCGGGATAATTCCCAACTTTTTGATTGAGCCCTGTAAGAATATTAAAAACCGAAGTCTTTCCGGTATTGGGGTTTCCTATTAGCGCAACATTAATTTGTTTTGCCATAACTTACAACAGTTCGATTTCAATTTTTTTAGCCATTTCTTTCCGAATAGAAACATAACTTCCGTTTATTTTTAAATACAAAGGATCATCAAAAGGAGCCTTTTGAAGCAACTCTACTTCGTTTTCGGGCAAACATCCCATTTCCAATAATTTTAAAGGCAACTCTTCTACCGGAAAATCTTTAATTTTCCCTTTTTGACCTATCGATAATGAAGCAATTGTAATCACTTATTTTTATTTAGATTGATTTTAAACAACAAAAATATACTATTTTCTTTATGCAAAAAAATTAATTGCTAATAAAATTTGAATTTAAGATAAATTAATCTTTTGTAACTAATCAGTCTATAAACTGAAACTCAAATTTAGCGATAAGGGAAAGACCTGTCTCTTATACACATC
>WFXA01000199.1 GCA_015490835.1 Flavobacteriaceae bacterium
GTATATTCGTTATCGGCAAATAGAAAAATAAAGGAAGAAGGTGTAAAATTTAAGTCGCATATAGACGGAAGCTACCATGTATTTACACCCGAAAATGTAATGGAGATACAGCGTGCTATTGGTGCCGATATCATTATGGCTTTTGACGAGTGCACGCCCTATCCGTGTGATTATAATTACGCAAAAAGATCGATGCACATGACGCATCGATGGCTTAATAGATGTGTAAATCATCTAAAAAAAGTGCCTGAAAAATACAACTATAAACAAACCTTATTTCCTATTGTACAAGGAAGTACATATAAAGATTTACGAAAACAATCTGCCGAGTATATTGCATCTGTTGGAGCAGCCGGAAATGCCATTGGAGGATTATCTGTTGGTGAGCCCGCCGAAGAAATGTATGAAATGACGGCTATTGTAACTGAAATTCTTCCGGAAGATAAGCCGCGCTATTTAATGGGTGTGGGAACCCCAATAAATATTCTTGAAAATATTGCATTAGGAATAGATATGTTTGACTGTGTAATGCCTACCAGAAACGGAAGAAACGGAATGCTCTTTACTGCTCAAGGAACCATTAATATAAAAAATAAAAAATGGGAAGACGATTTTTCTGCCATTGACGAAATGAATATAACTTGGGTAGATACCGAGTACAGCAAGGCTTATCTAAGACATTTGTTTGCTGTTAACGAGATGTTGGGACGACAGATTGCCACCATACACAACCTCGGGTTTTATCTTTGGTTGGTTCGTGAAGCAAGAAACCATATCTTAGCAGGCGATTTTACCACTTGGAAAAACCAAATGGTACAACAAATGAACAAACGATTGTAAATTTTTATAATTGAAGCTATTTTTAATGCTAAGTATTTTAGACAGATACATATTAAAAAAATTTCTAGGAACATTTTTTATGTTGCTGCTTATGTTTATTCCAATAGGAATAATTATAAACCTAGCCGAAAAAATAGATAAAATATTAGAAAAAGAAGTCCCGTTTCAAGATGTAGCACTTTACTACTGGGATTTCACAATTTATTTTGCCAACCTCTTGTTTCCTTTATTTCTGTTTTTATCCGTTATTTGGTTTACTTCAAAGCTGGCTAATAAAACAGAGATTATTGCTTTTTTAAGTAGTGGTGTTTCGTATTATCGGTTTTTAAGACCTTATATTATCGGAGCCATTATAGTCTGTATAATTTCTTTATTTCTCGGAATGTATTTTGCGCCTCAAGCCAGTAAAGGATATAACGAGTTTATTTACAAGTTTTTAACTTCTAAAAAAGATCGAACTCAAAAAAATGTTTATCGCCAAATTAATGATACCGATTTTATTTATGTGAGTTATTTTAATGTAAAAAAGAAATCGGGTAATGATTTTACTTTAGAACATATTGAAGATAGCATTATGAAATATAAAATTAGTGCTAACCGTATTGTTTTTAACACTGAAGATTCAACCTATTCGCTTTATAATTACACAAAAAGAACCATTGGCAAGGACAATGACATATTAGAAAGAAAACCCAAATTAGACACTACTTTTACTTTTGATTTGGACGATTTAACTCCAGTTAAATACATAGCAGAAACACTTAACTATATCGAACTAAATAAATTTATTGAAAAAGAAAAAGCAAGAGGTTCGTCTTTTATTAACAGATATGAAGTCGTGCGAAACAAGCGTTGGAGTATTCCGGTGTCTATCTTTATTTTAACTATTATTGCCGTAGCAGTTTCTTCTAAAAAAAGAAGAGGTGGAATGGGTGTAAATCTTGCAATTGGAATTGGAATTGGAATGACATTCGTTTTTTTCGACAAAATTTTTGGAACAATTGCTTCTCAAAGTAATTTTTCTCCTATTCTTGCCACTTGGTTTCCTAATCTTGTTTTTGGTATCTTAGCTATCTATTTACTTAGAAATGCCAAACGATAAACTCTTACAATACCTCCATTTACATTTTATTGTTTTTATATGGGGATTTACAGCCGTACTGGGCGCATTAATTTCGATAGATGCAATACCGCTCGTTTGGTATCGAATGGTACTGGCTTCAGTATTTATTCTATTTTATTTAATTTATAAAAAAACACCGTTACGAGTCTCTTTTTTCACATTAATTAAGTTTTTTATCGTTGGTGCAATTATAGCATTACATTGGCTTTGTTTTTTTGGTGCTATTAAAGTATCTAATGTTTCGGTTACGCTTGCAATTATGTCATCGGGCGCATTTTTTGCTTCTTTTTTAGAACCTCTTTTTCATAAAAGAAAAATTATTAATTACGAGGTGTTTTTTGGTTTATTGGTTGTTATAGGTTTGTATGTTATTTTTACCATAGAAAAACAATATATAAACGGTATTTTACTTGCACTTGCATCTACATTTTTCGGAGCATTGTTCTCGGTTATTAACGGCTTATTTATAAAAAAATATTCAGCCAGTATTATTACATTTTACGAATTGCTCTTCGGTATACTATGCATCTCTGTTTACCTATTTATTAAAAATGAATTTACAGATTCTTTTTTTTCAATTTCAAAAACAGACTGGTTGTATCTTATTATTTTAGCTTCTGTTTGTACGGCATACGCTTTTATTGCTTCTATTCAGGTAATGAAATGGCTTAGTCCTTATACCGTTATGCTTACCACAAATCTAGAACCTGTTTACGGAATACTTTTAGCACTACTCATTTTAGGCGATTCGGAGTATATGAGCAATCAATTTTATTTTGGTTCGGCAATAATTCTACTAACTGTTTTAGCCAACGGATACCTAAAAATGAGAAAAAATCGATTAAGTTCTTAAAGCTATAAAACAAAGTTTTATATTTGTATCTTAAATCATTTATAAAATTAACATGGAATATCTTGATTTTGAATTACCCATTAAAGAACTACAAGAACAATACGTAAAAGCATGTAGTATTGGAGAAGACAGTGAGATAGATGTAAGTGATACCTGCAAGCAGTTGGAAAAAAAGCTTAACGAAGCCAAAAAAAAAATATACACCAACTTAACCCCCTGGCAACGGGTTCAATTATCACGTCATCCTAACAGACCCTATACATTAGATTACATCAATGCGATATGTGGCGATTCCTTTTTAGAATTACACGGCGATCGCAACTTTAAAGATGATAAAGCAATGATTGGTGGTTTCGGTAAAATTGGAGACCAAAGTTATATGTTTATTGGGCAACAAAAAGGATATAATACAAAAACTAGACAATACCGAAATTTTGGCATGGCAAATCCGGAAGGATACAGAAAAGCATTGCGATTAATGAAATCTGCCGAAAAGTTTGGTGTACCTGTTGTTACACTTATAGATACACCCGGAGCTTATCCCGGTATTGAAGCGGAAGAACGCGGTCAAGGTGAAGCCATTGCACGTAACATTCTTGAAATGACCCGACTAAAAGTACCTATTATTGTTGTAATTATTGGCGAAGGTGCCAGCGGAGGAGCCTTAGGTATAGGCGTTGGAGATAAAGTTTTAATGTTAGAAAACACCTGGTATTCGGTTATATCGCCGGAAAGCTGTTCGTCTATTTTATGGCGAAGTTGGGAATTTAAAGAAAAGGCAGCAGAAGCACTAAAACTTACTGCAACCGATATGAAAAGAATGAAATTGATAGATGAAATTATTAAAGAACCTCTTGGTGGAGCACACGCAAACAGAGGAGAAACATTTATTACAGTTGCTAAAGCAATTGAAAAAAATTACAAGCAATTAAAGAAGTTATCACCAAAAGAATTGATTAAAAAACGAATGGATAAATATGCCAATATGGGCGTTTATAACGGATAACAATAACCAACATAAGACTTTATAAAATTCCCGATTAATTTTTTCGGGAATTTTTTTCGCTATTAACAAAAAATCATAAGTTATAAACAGCCATTTGTTGATCAATAGTGAATAGCAAACCAAGCTTATTTTGCAAATCTCTTAACATTTTTAGTTACATTCGCTTTATGGAAAAAATTAAACCTCACACATCTTTTAAAACCAAAACATCACAAGTTATTCCTTTAGAAAAAGGAAAAATACCTCCTCAAGCACTTGATTTAGAAGAAGTTGTGTTAGGAGCAATGATGATTGACAAAAAAGGAGTAGATGAGGTTATTGATATTCTTCACCCCGAAGTATTTTATAAAGATGCGCACAAACATATTTTTGAAGCCATTTTTTCCCTTTTTGAAAAAGGGGAACCCATAGACTTATTAACGGTTTCGACGCAATTAAAAAAAGAAAAAAAGCTCGAACTTGCCGGAGGCGAATTTTACTTAATTCAACTCACACAAAAAGTAGCTTCTTCAGCACATATTGAGTATCATTCACGTATTATTCTTCAAAAATACATTCAGCGAAGTTTAATAAAAATTTCAAACGAAATTATTGAAGAATCGTATGACGAAGGAACCGATGTTTTTGATTTACTCGATACAGCCGAAGCCAAATTATATGAAATCACACAAGGAAACATTAAACGTTCTTCCGAAACTGCTCAAAATTTGGTGATTCAAGCAAAAAAACGAATTGAAGAAATTGCAAATCGAGAAGGATTGTCCGGTATTCCCTCAGGTTTTGAAAAACTAGACAAACTTACCTCCGGGTGGCAACCCAGCGATTTAATAATAATTGCGGCACGTCCCGGTATGGGAAAAACTGCTTTTTCACTTTCAATGGCTAGAAATATAGCTGTAGAACATGCTATTCCTGTTGCTTTTTTTTCGTTGGAAATGTCATCGGTACAATTAATTACAAGACTAATTTCTTCCGAAACCGGATTGAGTTCAGAAAAGCTTAGAACAGGAAATCTGGCACAGCACGAATGGGAACAACTTAATGTAAAAGTGAAAGCTCTTGAAAGTGCTCCGTTATTTATAGACGACACGCCTTCGCTTTCTATATTTGATTTACGAGCAAAAGCCAGAAGGTTATCATCAAAGCACGGTATAAAACTAATTATGGTAGATTATTTACAACTTATGACTGCCGGTGGTAGCCAAAAAGGAGGAAATCGAGAGCAAGAAATTTCTACCATTTCGCGTAACTTAAAAGCACTGGCAAAAGAGCTTAATATACCGGTAATAGCATTATCTCAATTGTCTCGTGCAGTTGAAACAAGAGGAGGAAGCAAACGTCCCTTGTTATCAGATTTAAGAGAATCGGGAGCGATTGAACAAGATGCAGATATTGTATCGTTTATTTATCGTCCCGAATATTATAAAATTGACGAATGGGATGATGAAGAGCATACACCAACTGCCGGACAAGCCGAGTTTATAGTTTCTAAACACCGTAATGGAGGTCTGGATGAAATAAGACTTAAATTTGTAGGACATCTCGGTAAATTTGAAAACTTAGAAACCTTTGATTTTGTAACCACCGAAATACACTCACGTATGAATGATGCAGCAAACGACGATACATTTAAAACCGAAAAAAGAATTTCCCAAAACGAAGCCTTTGAAGATGAACTTCCGTCTGATAATCCCGATGACATTCCTTTTTAAAAAGGAAACCCTAAAAAATTAATTAACAAAACGTTTCTAATCTTTCTTTTTTAAACAACAAAGTGCTAAATTTTAGCTGTTAATTGTTTTTGATGTTTTCCTTTGCTTTTTCTAATACGAACAGCTACCACTTTATATTCCGGGCACATTGCTTCGCTATCATGAATATCGCCGGTAATATTATTAATCATTATTTCAGGAAAATGAAAGGTTGTGCTTAAAATTCCGGGGTTTACATCTGTTGTGATTTTTGCTTTAACATCTACTTTTCCTCTCGGAGATTCTAAACAAACAAAATCATTATTGTTAATAAAATGCTTTTTGGCATCTTTAGGGTTAATGAGTAAATAATCATCTTGTAGCAATTGTTTGTTGGCAGTTCTTCGGGTCATTGCTCCACAATTATAGTGTACTAACTCTCTGTTTGTTGTTAAAATATAAGGATACTCTTTTGCATGAGATTTTAGTTCTTGGGTTTCTTCCCATTGGTGAAATTCAAAATATCCTTTTCCTCTTTTAAAGGTTTCTGTATGAAGAATTTTAGTATCAACACCTTTTTTATTTACGGGCCATTGCAAACCATTTTTACCGAGTCGATCCCAAGAAATTCCGGAAAAGAAAGGTACAATTTGAGAAATTTCTTCAAGCATACCATCGGGAGTATAATCGGGTTGCGGATATCCCATTTTATTCATAATATCAACTATAATTTGTCCGTCCGGTTTACTTCCTTTAATGGGTTCTACAACTTTTCGAACGGCTTGTACACGTCGTTCGCCATTGGTAAATGTTCCGCTTTTTTCTAAGAAAGATGCTCCCGGAAGAATTACATCCGCATACTTTGCGGTTTCGGTCAAAAAGAGTTCTTGTACAATAACCAAATCGGTTTTTTCAAGAGCCTTAATCACCTTTTGTGTATTGGGGTCGGTTTGTACGACATCTTCACCTATAATCCAAATTGCTTTTAGTTTTCCATCTAAAGCAGCATCAAACATTTCGGGGATTTTATATCCTATATGAGAAGGGACTTCAGCTTGATAAAATTGATTGTATTTTTTATTAATTTCCGGTTGCGTAACATCTAAATATCCGGCTCCTTGATGAGGTTGCACACCCATATCCGCTGCTCCTTGTACATTGTTTTGCCCTCGTAAAGGATTTACTCCTACCCCTTTTCTTCCTATGTTTCCTGTTATAAGAGCCAAATCGGCTATTTGCATAACTGTAAATGTTCCTTGTGAATGTTCGGTTACTCCTAATCCATGAAACGACATTGCGTTTGGTGCACTGGCATAAGCAATGGCAGCTTCCTTAACCAAATTTCTATCTACATTAGATGTAGCTTCCATTTTATCGATATCTAATTGTAGGAGTTGTTCTTTAAATGAATCATAGCCTTCTGTTCGGTTTTTTATAAAATTTTCATCAACCAACCCTTCGGTTACAATATAATACAACATCATATTAAGTACGGCGACGTTTGTCCCGGGACGCAGTGCCAGATGATACGTCGCATATTTTGCCAATTCGGTTTTTCGAGGATCTATAACAATACTTATATTATCTTGCTTCATTGAAAATTGTTTCAACTTTGCCCCGGTTACCGGATGTGCATCGGTTGGGTTTGCTCCTATTACTAAAATACAATTGGTGTGTTTTAAATCTTCGATAGAGTTGGTTGCTGCTCCGGTACCAAAAGTGCGTTGCATTCCCAAAGCAGTGGGAGAATGACATACTCTGGCACAACCGTCTATATTATTGGTTTGAATTACTGCTCTAAAAAACTTTTGCATTAAATAATTTTCTTCATTGGTACACCGTGAAGAAGATATACCGGCAATACTATCGGGACCAAAATCGTTTTTGTATTGTGATAGCTTTTCAGAAATATAGTCATAGACTTCATCCCAAGAAACTTTTTCAAAAACACCATTACGCTTAATCATAGGAGAACGCAATCGGTCCGGGTGATTATAAAATTGAAATGCATATCGCCCTTTTAAGCAAGTATGTCCTTGATTTACTTCAGCATCATAAGGTGCTTGAATACTAACAATTTCACCATCTAGAGTAGCAACGTCAAGGTTACAACCTACACCACAATAGGTGCAAATAGTTCTTGTTTTTTTAGTTGGTTTAATAGATTTGGATTGAAATATATCACTTATTGCAGATGTTGGACAAGCTTGCGAGCATGCACCACAACTTACACAGGGGGAATCTAAAAAATTTTGATCTAATCCTTTTATAATTTTACTATCAAATCCTCTACCCGACATACTTAAAACAAATTGTCCTTGCACTTCGTCGCAAGCTCTCACACACCTGTAACAATTTATACACTTTGATAAATCAGAGGTCATATAAGGATGACTAAGATCTTTTTTTCTGTTTAAATGATTGGCTCCTTCAGGATAACGCACCTCTCTAATTCCTACTTGAGCTGCAACAGTTTGAAGTTCGCAATTACCATTTACTTCGCACGTTAAACAATCTAAAGGATGATCTGTTAATACTAATTCTACTATATTTTTTCGTAATTTTTTAATAGAATCTGTGCTGGTATAAATGTATTGTCCTTCGGCAACCGGGGTGTGGCAAGACGCCATTGTCTTTGTTTTGCCATCTTTTTCTAATGCTACCTCTACGCTACATACTCTACACGAACCAAAAGGATCTAAATTTGGTGCATCACACAATGTAGGGATTAATTTTTCATCTTTATACCTTTTAATAAAAGAAAGAATTGTTTCCCCTTTTTGTATGGCATAAGGCTGGTTGTTAATGTAAGCAAAACTCATAGAAATTATATTTTACGTAAACCCATATTGGCTATGCAAAATACAATATTTTTTTGGTACTCAAAATGATTTTAATAGAATAAGCGTACTGTTAAAAAATTATCTTTTTTTAAATTTTGGAAAAAAACGCCCCACATTTTTATTGTATTTCTTATAAAAATCAAATTTGGCTTCTAAAATTTCATCTTCTGCTTTAGATTTAAGATATAAAACACCCCAAAGCAAAAGTGTTGTTACGATTTTAATTATACTAAAATGGTATAACGAAAATGCAAGTAATAACAATAACATTCCAACATATGAAGGATGTCTAATATATCTGTAGATACCTCTAAATCCGAAGTTATTATTATAGACAGCAACTAAATCACGTTTTGAGTATTTTAAATTAATAATACCTAAGAGGATAATTATTATTCCGAAAGCAAATAAAAAGATTGAAAAGTACGAAACCCAATCCGGAGTTTCAAATACCATAAAAGACAATTCTGATTCTAAAAAAGAAAATAAGATAAATACACCTAACAGTGAAAATATAAGAGCATCTAAAAATAATATCTTTTTCAAAGTTATTT
>WFXA01000200.1 GCA_015490835.1 Flavobacteriaceae bacterium
TTAAACGACTAAGTACTGCCAACAAATTTGTGTATTTTGAAAACACCCAAATTTGGGGCATTTCTAAGTCGGGGTTTCCCGCATTTCTCCCTTTGCCCATAGCAGATTCATATAATTCACTTCGTTTTTATATGAATAATGCGGGTTAATTACACCCGCAACCACCGCCGGTTTTGCCTCCACTAGCTCCTGATGCTCCTTCACGATAGGCATGAAAATTGGTTTTAAAACGATCTACCGAGTTATCGGCTAATTTCATGTCGGGATCATTAATATTTACTTTTTCGTACTCTTTTAGCACCTTACAAGAGGTAACGCTTAAAAGTACAATTGCAACCAGCAGTATTTTTTTCATTTTAATCTATTGTATTAAGTTTTATATTTTTTGAAGTATGAATTTTATTATCACTATCAACAATAATACATTCTACTCCTTCTATTTGATTTATGAAATCCAATCCGGTTTCTACTCCCATTACAAAGACCGAAGTTGCCAAAGCATCTGCCAACTCGGCACTTTTAGTAAAAATGGTAACACTTTCGGTTCCGGATGCAGGGTAACCGGTACGAGGGTCGATGATATGGGTATATTTTTTTTCGTTAAAAATCACAAATTTTTCATAGTTACCCGATGTTACAACAGCACCGTTTTCAATAGGAAACCAAGAAAAAACTTTGTTCTTGTTTAAGGGATTGGTAATAGCAACCGTCCAATCGGTAGTATCTGCTTGTTTACCCCAAGCAAATAAATCTCCCGAAGCATTAATAATGCCTCCGGTTACTCCCAGTTCTTGCAATAACTTTTTGGCTTTATCTGCCGAGTATCCTTTCCCAATAGCACCAAAACCTATTTTCATTCCTTTTAGTTTTAAAAATACCGTTGTGTCTTTAGGGTTTAAAACAATATTTGTATAACCTACTTTTTCAACCGATTTTTTTATTGTTTCGGGTGAAGGCATTTGCTTCATACTACCGTCAAATTTCCAAATTCTATCCATTGAAGCATAGCTTATATCAAAAGCGCCGTTCGTTAACTTTGAAATTTTAATGGCTCTATCGATTAGGTCGTATAGTTCTTTTGATACTTTTACCGGTTTTATTCCGGCGTTTCGATTAACGGCAGAAGTTTCAGAATTTTCATCCCAAGAGGAAATCATTTTTTCGATACGCGAAATTTCGGCTACAGCTTTATCAATATATTTATTTCCTTGCACTTCATTTTCTGCCACAACGGTAATATCGTACCGACTCCCCATTAATTTAAGAGTCCGTTTGTAATTTTGTTGCGAAAAAACAGAAGTTAGGGTGAAAAAAAAAAGTAGGTTGAGCAATATGTTCATTACCAGATTATTGAATTAAAGAAGTAAGTTTTTTAATATAATTTTCCGGCGAGGTTTTTTCATAACCGGTTACTCCGAGAACAGTTCCATTGGCATCAAGTACTACGACATAGGGAAAATAGCCTTGTTTGTTATATTTTTCAAAAAGTGCATTGTTTTTCTCTTGTTGTTCTTTTGAAAGTGCATTTTTCTTTCTTCTGGGAAAATCGGCTTTCAGCATTACAAAATGTTCTTTTGCATATTTTTTAAAAGTATCGGTGCTCCATATTTCTTTTTCTAATTTCATACAAGGAGCGCACCAATCCGATCCTTGAAAAACCAAAACGATTGTTTTATTTTCTTGTAAAGCAATCTCTTTAGCTTTATTAATATCGGTTATCCAATCTTGAGAAAAAGCTATGGTTGAGATAAACAATGAGAGAATTAAAATGGTATTTTTCATTTTTTGTACAATTATATTAGCATTTGTTATTTAGTAAACAAGATAGAAAATATTTACCCTACCAAACTATAAAAAATTAAGTAAAAATTATTCTTTCACAATAATAACAGTGGCGGTGTAACCCGTGGCTAGGTTCCATTGGCTATGAAACAAGATCTTTCCGTTTTCATCGGTGACCAATAATTCGGCAGTATTAGGACCGGAATCTCCTTGATTCAGTGCTTGAAAATCTATTTTATTAAATCCGTCTTGTAACGGAAAGGTAAAACCGCTATAACCTCCTTGCAGGTACACATTAGACTTTACCACATCTTCATTAATAAAAATACGAACCCGATCGCCATCTACATATTCGTGATCGCGATACTGTATGGTTGCAAACTTTGACGATGTTTTAAAATCGCCTAAGTATTGGTTTTGTCTGTACGCAGTTTTGTTTTCTTTATCTTTTTTAAACCCTCTTGGTTGTATGTCGGTCTTTGTACTAACAAACCCATCGTCTGTAGTGATTTTAAAGGTTTCTTCTTCCTTACCTAAATTGCTAAAATCGGTTTTATAATTTATTTCTTTTGGCGTGGTAAGCCCTACTTGTTTTTTAAATTGAAAATCTAATCCGGCAGAAGAAGTGTCTAGTTTTTCAATTTTCTGAAAAAGAAGGAATTTGTTTTTATTTTCTATTTGAGAATACCCAAGATAGGAAAGAAAACAAAAACCAATAACAAGTATTTCTCGAATCATTTATTTTTTTTAGAATCTTCTGCAAATATTAAACCAAAATTGAAGACAAAGAAAAGAATATTTTTTGTAATAGATATTATTT
>WFXA01000201.1 GCA_015490835.1 Flavobacteriaceae bacterium
GGATTGAATGTCTTGGATGGTATTTCCCTTATCGCTAAATTTGAATTTCAGTTTATAGACTGATTAGTTACGTTTATTGCTTAATACCAATAAAAATGTAATTGAAGCGATTAACGGAAATATATGTTTGGTATCTGGAAATAAAATTAAAACACTTCCCTTATCTGATGGTTGTATAAAGGGAATTATTAGAAAACAAATTATTAAAATACTTAATTCTACAGATCAATTTGAGCTTGTTGAAGAATCTATCTCACCGTTTGAGCTTCAAAAAGCAGATGAATTATTCATAACAAATATCATTTCCGGTATTGTGCCTGTTACTCAGTACAGAAAAAAAACATATAAGGTAAGTACATCAATAAACTTACTGGCAAAATTAAATGCATTAGCAAGAATGTCTTAGTTGAGTGTAGGATTTTCGGGAGCGTTAGACCAAAGGAGATAATCGCCGCCAAATTCAATCATTTTTTCTTTCCAAAAATCCGGATTATTTTTTAAGAATAATTCCTTTTTATAATTGTTTGGTACTACTACCCAGGAGTTGGAATCTAACTCTTCTTCAAGTTGGTTTTTACTCCATCCGGAGTATCCCAAGAAAAAACGAATTTGTGTTTCGTCTATTTGTTGTTGCTGAAGTAAGTCGATAATCACATTAAAGTTGCCACCCCAATAGATACCATCAGATATTTCGACGCTTTCAGGAATTAAATTAGGTACGCAATGTATATAATATAGATTATCTTGCTCTACGGGTCCCCCGTTAAAAATTGTAAAAGTAGTTTTTACTTCATCAACAAAATCGCTTAAAACATATTGCAAGGGTTTATTTAAAATAAATCCTACTGCACCCTCACTATTATATTCGGTTAAAAGCACAACAGATCTGTTAAACGAAACATCTCCAATAATAGAGGGTTCGGCTACTAATAAATGTCCTTTTTGGGGTTTAAGAGAGGTCATTAGACTAATAGAATAGTGTAAATTTATCTAATTATAATATAATCTAAAACTAAGTATTATTTTTTTTATGAGCAACTTTTAAATAGAATCAAAAAAAAACTCTTCAAAACTGAAGAGTTTAATTTTTAAAAAACTGTAAATTATTAGTTTACACTTTTACTTAGGTCAGAACCTGCTTTAAATTTTACTACATTTTTAGCAGCGATTTTAATGGTTTTTCCTGTTTGTGGGTTTCTTCCTTCTCTAGCTGATCTTCTAGATACAGACCAAGAGCCGAATCCTACTAGAGAAACTCTGTTACCTTTTTTAAGCGATCCTTCAACATTTCCTAAGAAAGATTCTAATGCTTTTTTTGCTGCTGCTTTTGTAATTCCGGCATCTGCTGCCATTCCGTCGATTAAATCTGATTTGTTCATAATTTGTGTTTAAAAATTAAATTGTTGGTTAAACTTCAATTAATTGCTTACAAATTTAGTGGGATTATTGTTTCATGCAAGTAACGGCGGGGGAAATCCCGCATTTTGTTAATAACTTTCAGGGTTGTTAACAAATTAATACTGTTTTTCTTTATTTTTTGTCAATGATACACTCATAAAGGGTTACGCCATTTTAGCATGTTTACATATATGAAAACCGTTTAATAAAGATAAAGCATCCATTTTTCGTTTACCTGCAAGTTTAAGTTCTTTGCATACTATGAAACCATCTTGTGCTGCTATTTTTAGCTCTTTCTTTGTAGTTATAATTTGTCCGACGTTGTATTTGTGGTCTTCGCAGGTGTATGTAACCGAATAAATTTTAGTTAATACTTCTTCATCTTTGTTAATTAGTGTTGTCCAAGCAACAGGATAAGGTGAGAGTCCTCTAATAAAAGCATCAATTTGCTTTACTGGTAAGTTCCAGTTAATCTTTGTGTTTTCTGAGGTGAGTTTGGGAGCGGGTTTTAAATCTAATTGTTGTGGTTGTGAACTAACCGGAACTTTATTTTCTGTAATAAGATCAACCGTTTTAAGTATTAAATTACTACCTAACACCATTAATTTATCGTGGAGTGTGCCGGCTGTTTCATTTTTAGATATATTGATTTCTTCTTGAAGGATAATTGCTCCTGTATCTATTTTTTCATCTATAAAAAAAGTAGTTACACCTGTTTTTTCTTCTTGATTAATAATCGCCCAATTTATAGGGGCAGCACCTCTATATTGCGGAAGTAACGAAGCATGTAGGTTAAATGTTCCGTAGTCGGGCATTTGCCAAACAGCTTTTGGTAACATTCTAAAAGCAACCACTATTTGTAAATTGGCATTTAAACTTTTAAGCTGTTTTAAAAAGCTTTCGTCTTTTAGATTGGTGGGTTGCAAAACCGTTAATCCTTCAGATAGGGCAAACTCCTTTACAGCAGATTGTCTTACCTTTCTTCCTCTTCCTGCCGGTTTATCGGGACTTGTTATTACTCCAACAATATTTTTCTTGTTTTCCAATAGCTTTTTTAATGCTGCAACTGCAAAAGCCGGTGTTCCCATAAAAACAATACGTAAGTCTTTCATTAATTTAATAAATATTGATTTTTAACATTTAAAATTATTTTTTTTGAATCGAGCAGAAGACGAATTACAAATAGTATTTTTTCATCTGCAAAGGTAATTTTTTCGCACAATTCTTTCGACGAAAATTCTTTTTCTTCTAATAGCAAAAGTATTTTGCTTGAAATAAGTTTTACTTCTTCTTTACTTGGTATGGTTTTATCTTTTGCACAAACACTACAAATACCACACTTTTTTGTGTTTTTTTCGCCAAAATAATGTAATAATTGAATGCTTTTACAAACTTCGTTATTAGTAACATATTTAATTACTGACGCTACTTCTTTCTCTTTTATTTGATTTAATCGGGTTAGTTCTTTGGCAACACGATTAATGGTTTTATCATCTTCCCGCGGACATAAAAATGTGACGGTAGCATCGGTATTGTATAATTTTAAACTTATAATTTTAGATGCTTCCAGTTTTTGTAAAACCTGAATTACCTTAGAAGTGGCTTGTTGGGTTTTTGTTGCAATTAATTCGATGTTTATGGCAGTTGGAATTTCAAAAATACCACCATAAATTCTTAAAATCGTTTTTCCTATTAAAGATAAGGATGGATTTTGTTTAAAATAACTCAATAATTTGTTAGACGAAACAAGAAATTGAATTACTGATTTTCTCCCA
>WFXA01000202.1 GCA_015490835.1 Flavobacteriaceae bacterium
ATTCGCTCCTACAATATACCTTGCTCCACCTCCCGAATCGGAAGATAGAACCGGAACACCACACGCCATAGCCTCCAATAAAGTAACCGGCAATCCTTCGTTTTTAGAAACCAAAGCCAAAACATCAAATGTGGCTAAAACTTCCGGTATTCTCTCGTTATCAACATATCCTTCAATGGTTACTCGCTCTTGTAATTGGTGTTTTTCGATAAAAGAAGTGATTTTTTTAATATAACCAGCATCACTTTTCCCATATAAAACCACACTTACAACTTTCGGAAGTTTTAATAATGCTTTTAATAGAAACAACTGATTTTTATTTTCTCCTATAACTCCTATACAGCCAATTTTAAACTTGTCTGCATTAACTTTAACTCTTCGTGGTTTAAATACAGAAATATCTACTCCATGCGGAATAAAAGTTACTTTGTTTTTTAACCAAATAGTACTAAAAAAACGCCTAAACATATCCGGATTATCATAGGCGATGTGGTTCGAAAGAATACTTTTTACAAACCATCGCTTTGACCAAGCATTATTTTTTTTTGTATAGATATATTTTACACCTGCAATACGACAAGCTAAGGCTTCCAAACTGTTTGATTTATAATCCCACGAATGCACAACATCAATTTTATTTTTCTTTAACAAACTTGATAGTTTTTTAATATAAAGGCTCGATTTTTCTTGAAGTGGTAAAAAAAGCTGCTCTTCTTTTGCAACTTCTTTTGGAAAGCAATCCGGAAATTTCTCAACCAATATTTTCGAATTAAATTTATTTCTATCCAGTTTATTATAAATAGCTAATAAAACAAACTGACTGCCGGCTGTTTTAAAGTTAGGTATCGTAAATAGTACGTTAATTTTCTTTCTCATTAATCTGTTTCATTTTCAAAGCCAAAGTCAATAACATACTCACCGGATGCGAATACCACACTTGGTCTTTGGTTTCAAATTTACGGTAAAAATCTTGTGTTATTTCTTTTGGAAAAAGGAAATTCATTATGTTTTGGATTTTAAAAATTTTTCTAACAATTTAGGATTTCTTTTATTGTTCCAAAACAAGAGTATATCTATTTTTAATCCCAAATCATATACTCGATAATACACTGTTGTTTGTTTTGAGATTACAAAAGAATAGATATTGGTATTTAAAAATTGTTTTCCTCGTAATGTTCCGGTTTTTAGTGTATTGATAAAGTTATCTACAAGTTTATCAAAATCAATTAACTCTTTTACACTCCATTTTTTATTTATAAAATCAAGTTCGGCATCATAGGTTAAGTAGGCTTCATTTGTCCAAAATATTAAGACCATTAACCTGCTATATTATATTTTTTCCTTAGCTCTTCCATTACTTCGCTATGTGGTCGAACATTACCTTGTTTAGAATTTTCAATGCTTTGTAACAATAATTTTTTAACCGTCTCAGGAAGTTCATCTAAACTATTGTTTTTATGTTGCATATAACTTTTATATAAAACATCTACCAACCGTAAAAAGTCGGCATCGTTTTCAATCTGTTGTATCAATTTTTCTTTTGTTAACATAAGCCATTACTGTTTATAATCTCAAAGATACAAAAAACAAAACATATAATGATGTGCCTATTTATCTTCGGTTTGCTTCATCTTTAAAGCCAAAGTCAATAACATACTCACCGGATGCGAATACCACACTTGGTCTTTGGTTTCAAATTTACGGTAAATTTTTCTGGAAAATTGGTAATGTGACAATCTACTAATGTTTCTTTCAATTGTTTTATATTAAAGAAAAATAATAGTTAGCTACAATTTAGACACAGAACTCACATTTACAAGAATCATCAGTAAAATGTCGAATCCCAACGATTTTTCCATTTTTTCTATCAATTTTTTTCTTTATTCTATCAAATAAATTCGATTCATTATTTTCTAAATAACGTCTTATCGAATAACAACAAAGGTCTGCTATCTGAACCATATTAGTTAACTCAGAATTGACAAATAAAGGTGTCTCAATTATTTTATCTATTGATGTCCAAAGCGTACCAAAACGATGAAATCTTTTCATTAATTCTGTATGTCTTTTTGATACTGTATCATTATTATCGTGAATCAAAGCACCATAAAGACCGTTATCTTTTAATGATTTACTTCTAATTTTTAAATATTGTTCGAAACGGGATACCAATTGTTCTAAGCTTTGCTCGTCAATTGATAACTTAGATTTTGTCGGATCAAAATGAATTTTGTCAATAGCTTCTCCAAATAGTCTAGCAAACGAAAGAGAACCAACTAAATCAGCAATTTCTTCAATAAATGACATTCTTTCTGAATGAGTTAAATGAATATATGCATCTGTCTGCCTGTAATTTTTTCGTGTCTGCTTGTAATGTGCCTTTCGTTTAGATTTTTGTAATTTGAGTAATTCTCTCTTTCGAATTTTACCAACTTCGTGCCTTCTAGTGTTGTAATCTAATTTGTCAAAATTTTGAATTCGTGATTGTTCAAGATATTTTCTTACAATCCAACCAGTATGAATTTCACTACCAACTAAATCATACTTTTTCTTAATTCTAAATATCTTTTGCTCACACAATTTCCATTTAGAAATTGGAATAGAAATTCCAACTAAGACATAATGACTTGTATTGCCTGGAATTTGTGGTGTGCCTGATTCATCAATGTAGCAAAAATACACCATAATTTAAATAAAAAAAGCGACTGGTTTCAGGGAATTATTCCCATTGTAGAGACGCTTGGCGACTCTTCCCAGACGCAGGTACAAAGTTAGATAATTTTCTGAAATAAAAAAACTGTAGCTAACATTGTATATAAAAATAGCTAAAATTGTGCCAAAATCGTATTTTCGCTTAATCTATTAACGTAAAATTAGACAGAAAAGTATGTGAATTGTTACACGCTACTTTTCATATACTATCCCGTTAGTTTTTATTTTATATTCCTTTTCATTAGTGACCGATAAAACTTTTTAAAAGCGGGATTCCTTAGTCAGATTTCCCGCTTTTTTTATATCTTAATTTTTTAACATAAAAATTTCGATATGAACAAAAGTACAAATTTTAGCGGAACACCTTTAATTAAACAAATTTTAAAATTTATTCTTCCTTCAGATATTTCTCGGACAGCAGAAAAGTATAAAAGTGACAGATACTACAAAAAGTTCAAAACTTACGACCATTTAGTAACTATGATTTATGCCACATTAAGCGGTGTTTCTTCACTCAGAGAACTTTCTACTGTAATGCTTGCTTGTGAAGGACGTATCAGTCATCTAAACTTAAAACACTTTCCAAAACGTAGCACATTATCAGATGCAAACAAGAAAAGAACCAGTGAAGTTTTTGGAGCCATTTATTCATTACTTTATAAACGATATGCTTCATTTTTACCGGACAGCAGCAATTTAAAACCTCCTGTAAAGAACTTAAAAATTGTAGATTCAACAACAATAACGCTATTTAGCGATATTTTAAAAGGTGTTGGACGTAATCCTATTAACGGCAAGAAAAAAGGAGGAATTAAGATGCACACTATGATTAATGCAATGGAAGATGTTCCTTGCTTAATCCGTTTTAGTAGTGCAGCCACACACGACCATACATTTTTAAAAGATTTAAATTTAGAAAAAGATTCATTTGTTGTTTTTGACAAGGCTTACAATGATTATTTGCAATATTTACAATGGTCGTTAGAGGGTATTTACTTTGTTACGCGACAAAAAGATAATGCTGTCTATAAAAGTATAAAAGAATTTGATTTAGATGATAAAACAAGTGATGCTGTACTAAAAGATGAGTTAATATTGATTGAAAAAGCAGGTAAATCAATTGAAATTAGACGTGTTGCTTATTGGGATAGCGAAAAAGAAAAAGTTTTTGAATTTATAACCAATAATAAAGATATATCTCCCGACAAAGTAGCTGATATTTACAAACACAGATGGCAGATTGAAACAATGTTTAAGCGTTTAAAACAAAACTTTCCTCTAAAATATTTCCTTGGAGATAATCAAAATGCAATAGATATACAGATATGGACTGCATTAATTGTTCAATTAATTATGCTTGTCATTCAAAGAAAAATCAAACGTAATTGGGCGTATTCCAATATGGTGTCTGTAATACGATTTCACTTAATGACTTATATTGATTTGTTTAAGTTTCTTGAAAATCCAGACAAAAAATGGTCGGAGTTAACCACAAAACCACCCAATATTCAACTCAAATTATTTGATTAGACACCTTGCTATTGAAAAAAACATAATTTTAAACAGTTTTATTGATTTGAGAGTATGATTTTAGATTAAATCGTATTTTTGTCGGACACTAATGATTCCTTTTTCTTAAATCTCTTGAAGTATGGTGAATGGTTACTATATCAACTTGGGTTCTTGAAACTACTCTATAAATAATACGATAATTTCCTTCAATTAACTCTCTAATATTTTCTTTATTAATTTCATAAACAACCTTACCGGACCAAATTTGCGTTTTTAAAATTTTAATTCTATTTCGTATTCTATTTACTTGTAGTTTAGCATAGCGTTTAGAATCTTTCGAAATATAGTCTGCATACTTTTTAAATCACTTTTAGCTTGATAAGTCCACCTTATTTGAACCATTTTTCAATTTCGTTATCCATTTCATCTTCAGAAATTACTTTATTATTTTCTGATTGATGTACTCCATTATTAATTTTATCAATTAAAATAAGGTTTTCAATTAATTCATCTATTGTAAATTCATCCGGGAATTTTTCAATCTGTTGTATCAATTTTTCCTTTGAAAGCATAATTCACTACTGTTTATAATCTCAATTCACTACTGTTTATAATCTCAAAGATACAAAAAAAAACATATAATGATGTGCCTATTTATCTTCGGTTTGCTTCATCTTTAAAGCCAAACTCAAT
>WFXA01000203.1 GCA_015490835.1 Flavobacteriaceae bacterium
CAGATGTGTATAAGAGACAGCAATTATTGTCAGTATAAAAATAAAATTAAAAAACTTGCAGAAAAACATACTATTTTATCGTTACCCGTACTCCTTTGCTATGACTGCTAAATTCCGGTGCGTACATACTTTGTATGGTGCTTATTCCGTTGCTAAAGTTTCCGGCATTGTTGGCTCTCAGATCGTATTCAAAAACATACACGCCTTTGGGTAAATAATCAAAGAAAAAGTTAGTTGCTGCATCTTTTGTGCTTTCGTAATAGCCCAAACCGTCTTGCCATTTGTATTGCGAAAGCACGCTTACAGGCTCAAAACCCGAAGCTCGCATATCTTTTAGATGAATAAACTCCATAGGTCGATCTACTTTTAACTCAATTCGTATCCGTACCAAATCGCCTACTTTTAGTTGGGTTTCTTTAGTGATTTCGGAAAGCGCTTCTCCGGTATCGGTGTTTTTCTTAATAAAGAGTTTTTTGCTTAATTGAAGCGGTGTTTTTGCCGGAGTAATTTTATCTAAATCTTCAAAATATTGCCAATACAAAGCACCCCAAGCAATACCCTTTCCTTTTTTAGTAAGGGTAACCGAAGCCATTTCGGGTTTTACTTCACCATTGTTCCACGAAGTTTTAAAATATCCGGTTCCGGCTTCAATTTTGGTTTCTTCCAATTTTTCGGGAGCCATTTTTTGATTACCAATAACCACATCTACCATATCGGTAACACTAAGCCAATCGCTTCCTTGTAATAAGAGTGCATAAATCGCTTCGGTGGTGGCTTTGGTGGTTTTCCATCGATTGGTCTGCTTGTTTTTTAATAACCAAATTTTTAAGTTATCTATGTCTTCTATGTTTTTCGATTCGCTCTGAAAGACCGTTCCCGCTTCCGAAAAAACTTCAATTAACAAGGCTTGCGTTTCTATAGGTGCTTGATACCAATACCAACTTGCGGTGTTTTCTTTCCAATACATACCCAATTCTTCCGAAGTAATGCTGTTTTCTTTTAAAGAATTTAGAATGGAAGATGCGGTTTTATCATCGCCTATTCGGTGGGTTATTAAGGTCATTAATCCTTTGGAATAAAGACTTCGTGATAACCAATATTTTTGTATTTGCGAAAGATAGTATTGTGTAATGCGTTCTGCTTCTTTACTTTTTTTAACTTCCGGAAAAAAGCTTCGCATATACAAATAGTGCAGTTGGCTGTAACTTAAATGGTCTTTGCTGTAATCTATTTCCGGGTTGTACTTTTTTAAATCGTTGTATTCTTTTACAAATTGATTGTCAAGGTATTTTATAGCTTTTTTTACAGCTTGTTGTATTTCTGAACTGTTATTTTTTTCTAATTGAAGCACTTGAAGCTGTTTTAAATGTCCGAATCCGGTAATGATATGTTGGGTGATAAAACGATTTTCTATTCCTCCTTTAAACCAAGCCCAAGCACCGTTTGAAAACTGATTTTGCAATAGTTTACGAGAAGCGTTTTCCAGCTCGTTTTTCATTTTATTCAAATCAAAAAGCAATGCAATACGTTTTTTTTGTTCGGTTTCGCTTTGTGCATCACGCAACCAAGAAGTTTCTTGAATGAGTAAGGATTTTAATTCCTCATTTTTTTCTAAATTACTCAGTAAGGCATCGGTGTTTTTCCATTGGTTAAATACTTCTTGAATACGCGGATTGCTATTGGCTATATGAGAAGCCAAGGCATTGGCATAGTATCTTGAAAAAGTTTGCTCGTTACACTCATACGGATATTCCATTAAGTACGGCAATGCTTGAACGGCATACCAAGCCGGATTGGAAGTAACTTCTAAGGTGAGCTTGTGGTTTTTTAATGTGGTAGAAGTATTATCACGTAGTTTGTTAAGTGTAAAGGTTTTGGTTTGGTTACTGCGTATCCACATTGGGAGTGTTTCGGTAACCAACATACGATTGCTGAGTACCGGAAGTGTGCTTTGCTCACCATCGCTAAAATTACCTGCTTTGGCAATTATTTTGCAAGTAATGGAGCCGTAATTTTCCGGAATAAAAACCTTCCAACTCACCGAAGTATTTTTTTCTGCCGGAAGCGTAAACGGAAAAATACTTACACCTTCTTTAAAAACTTCAAAATTGGCTCCCAGTAATATTTCTTGCGTAATATCCTTGTTGGTAAGCGCATCTAATAAAATGATTTTTGCTTCGCCAAAAAGGTCTTCTTTAGAGATGTTACTAATTTTACTTTGTATGGTAATGGTGTCACCTTGTCTGAAAAATCTAGGTAAATTAGGGGTTACCATCAATTCTTTTTGGGTAACGGCGGTAAATTGTGCTATCGTACTTTCCAAATCTTTAGTGTGTGCCAATAATTGTAATTTCCAACGGGTTAAGGCTTCGGGAGAAGTGAAACTAAATTGCACATTTCCGTCTTTATCGGTTGTAAGTTGCGGAAAGAAAAAAGCGGTTTCTTGCAGGTTTTTTCTAATTATTATTTCCTTTAATGAAATATCTTTTTTTAATTTTTCGTCTGTCTTTAAAGCTTCCTCTTTAATTATTTTATTAGATTTTTTTTCTGGGACTCCAACAGCTACTATTTCTACTTCTTCAAGTACTGCATTATCTGATTGCATTGAAATGGCAAGACCCTTAGCTTCAGCTCTCAAGGTTCCTTCTATTCCGCCGTATTGATTCCCAAAATAAAGTCCAAACCAATCCAATTTGTCAAACCCTTGTTGCGGATACTTTGGCAGGAGGATTTCATCTCGGTAAACCGTAAAATTTTTAACTCCAAATGTGTTGCTTGTTGGATGAATTTGTGAATAATAATTGGGTTGCAAAATAGGATTAAAACTCCAGTTATGCGGTTTAAATTGGTCTAACGAAGCATCGTACATACTTGCCAGCAACTCGGTGCTTACTTTTTCGCCTTTGGGTCCTTTTACGGTAAACGACCAAGTCTCTTCTGCTCCGGGTTGTAATTTATCTCTAAAGGTTTGGGTTTCAATCTGTAATTGCGTTTTAGGATACGGTACAACAATACTCGTACTTATAGCATAATAATGGTTGTAATAACTATAACTGTATCTAATAACAAATCCTCCTAAATCTTCTTTTTTTACCGGAATGGCAATACTTTTCTTGTTGTTAGAAAGCTCCATAATGTACTTTTCTACAATACGATGCTCTTTTTCTACATAAACGGTAACCCAGAGTTGCTGTGCTGCTGTTCTTAGAGTTATCACGGCATTTTCGCCGGGAGCATAAGTTTCTCTATCGGTTGAAACCGTAAAGAGTTGGTTGTCTGCTACGGTTTTGTCTTTCGGGCTAAACAAAAAAGTGTGTTGTTTGTCGGTTACTTCTTGCCCAAATTCATCCTGCGTATCAAGTTCGATAAGATACCAACCCGATTGCCATTTTTTAATATTTTTCAGCGTTATTTCTTTACTGTCTTTTGTGTTAAAAGAAGTTGAAAAAACAAGGGTTCCTTTTTTCCAATTCAGCCTATTTTCTTCATCTTTATAGGCATCGTAAGGAAATAATTTTTTAAATTCTTCTTCCGAAATAGTTTGGTAATCGGGAGCCTCCCAAGGTCTTTTTCTAAGGACACGCTCCGGAGCTGTTAATTTATAAATTTTTACGGTTCCCGAAGCCGGAACAAACTCACTATTTAAGTTCTGAGTGGTGAGTTGCAGCAGTTGTTCTTTTTCGGTTTTGTTTATTTTTTCGGGTGCTTGTATTGTAGCTAATAAGGTATGGTAGCCTACTTTTACCGTAGTGGTTGTACTTCGAGTTTCGCCGTTTATATCGGTAATATCGGCAGTAATTTCATAGGTAAATACCGGAAGATTTTTTTTATCGACACTTGCATCGGGAATGGCTTTAAATTGGATGGTAAACGCACCGTTTTCGTCTGTTTCTATCTCACCGTGTGCTATTTCTTGCAGCTGGCTGTTAAACCAAGGGCGATACCAATAATACCATCGCGGATATTGTACATTTCGTTTTACGCGGTACACCACTTTTGCATTGTTGATTTTAGCACCCGAATAAGCAAGTGCTTCTCCTTTTACACTTACGGTGTCGTTTATTTTAAAGGTTTGGGTAACGGGTTTAAAAGAAGCTTCAAATTTGGGTCGTTTGTATTCTTCTACCGAGAAATAAACTGCCTTATACCTGTTAAAATCGATTTTGTCTGAATTTATTTTGATTGAAAATGTACCGGTTAATCCGTTATTAGGTAAAATAAATTCACCTGCAACCGAACCGAATTCGTTGGTTTTTAAGTCTAATTCGCCTATTTCTTGCCGATTTGCATCGTATAAGGTGGCATAAACCGGTGCATTGGCTATTACTTGCGAGCGGTTGTTTTCTTGTTTTAATACAATGGTTTTAAAAAAAACGGTTTGTCCGGGACGATAGATGCTTCGGTCGGTAAAGGTAAACGATTTAATTTTTGAAATTTCTGAATTGGAACCTCCGTAATATGCGTAGTTATAGTAATTTCCAAAATATGCTTTTTGTTGGTTATGGGTTACGGCAAAATAAACATCGTAATAGTTGGTATTGTTTTCAAGTACGAAGAATCCTTTTGAGTTGGTTACAAAGGTTTTGGTTTTTTTGGTGTTAGAACCTCTTGTTTTGTAGGTCATTATCACATTTGCATTGGCAATGGGTTTCCCGTTGGTGCGGTGAATTATTTGGTAAAGTGTTTTTAAATTTGTTTTTGTTTTTACCAAAGCAAAATCGGTTACTTGAATAGTTGCATCAGTATGGATTTCATCATCAGCATCAGAAGCATAAACAACGTATCTGCCGTTTTTTAACTCGGGTAAAACCACTTCGGTAGTGTGGGTTTGATAATCTTTTTCGTTTTTAAGGGTATTGCTCCAAGAAGTGATTTTAGGAAGTTTTGTAATAAATCGTTGTTTTTCTTTTTTATCGTAAAGTTTATTGAGTTTTTTAAGTTGCTTTTCTGAAATTTGATAAACCATAAAGTCTAACTTTTCGAAGTTTTTATACCTTACTAAAATCCGGGAAGGATTGTTAATCGGCACATATTCTTCTATGGTTAGTGTTACCGATTTTTGAAGAATATTGTTTTTTAAAACCACACATTTTTTTGCACCCAAACTGTTAGGAAAATCGTTTATGGCTTGGTCGCAGAGAGCAAGTGCTTCTTTATTTTTCCATTGAAATTGATGCGTATCTGGATTTTTAGCCTGGTATTTCCCGGCTTGGTTGTTTAATATCGAAGCAATTTCGTAATCGTATAAAGTTCGGGCTTCATAGTTAAGAACAGTATTTTTTTCGGTTTGAAGCGTTTGTAAAAGCAATTCATCTTTATTTTCCGAAACATAATTTTGATACACAAAAAGTAAACGTTCAATATTTACTTGGGTAAGTGCATCGGGTTGCTTGTCTTTTGAATGCACTTTTATTAGGTTTTGATAGGTTTTAAGTGCCAAAAGTTGCAAGGAAGAGCTATCTTTTGAAGTGATTTGCGTAGCGATAAATTTATTTGCAGGCGATAAATACTCGGGTTTATCGAGTACAAATTTGTAAGCGGGTTTTGTTATAGAAGTTTCAGATGTGGTATAGAAATCTAAAGCTTGATGCGCCAAAAAATCGTACAGCGTAGGACGGTATTTTTTAGATTCGGGTTGTTCTAATAAGAGTGCGCTAAATTTTTCTAAAGGCGTATTTTGTGCCTCTAATGCGTTTTGTAAAGAGTTGGCGTAATGAAGCTGAATTTCACTAAAGAGGGTTTGTAAATCCCACGTTCCAAAATCTTCTGCATCTACTTTAGTAGCCGTTTTGGTTCGGTTGTAAAATTTCCAACGGTTTTGCTGAAAATAATCCCAATAAAGTTTGGCAAGTATGCTTTCTAAGATATTTTTTTTCGGAAAAGAAGCGTGTGTTATTTCGGTTTTAAAATCGGTGATAATTTTTAGTTGTGCATTTTCTTCTAAAAGCAAAGCAAATTTGCTTTTAAAAAGCATTACTTTTATTTGCTGAGGTGTGTTGTTTTCTTTTTTGGCAATAGTTTCAATCTGTTTAACTATTTTTAAAGCCGATTTCGGCAATCCTTTTGCTTCCAGCGCTTCAACTTGTTTCCAGAGAGAGGAATACGAATTATGTTGTGCCGTTGAAAAATTAGCAAAAAGGAGTATCATTAGTAGGATTGTTAGGTGTTTCATTTTGTGTCGTTTTAAAAAGATAAGGCAACGTACGATAGTTTTTTGTTAAACAAAACAACAATTGAGCCAAGGACTCTTTTGGTTGAGTGAAGATACGTTTTTTTACTCATTTAAAGTAATACTGCATACGAATTCAACAATAGTTCAGTTTTTAATTTTTCTTGATTTTTATAATTTCTTCTCATTTCGCTGTTTATAAAGGTATTTTTTGGTTATTTTGCAAAATGTTATTA
>WFXA01000204.1 GCA_015490835.1 Flavobacteriaceae bacterium
GAAAAAACATGCCTAAAATAAAAATGATGCGTTTCGTCGGTTTTTTTTGCATTTCATAGATTTTTTTTATACTATTGCTTTCATTTTAACGCTTAAACCCCAAGTCTATGAAAACAACATTACTCCAAAAAATTATGATGATTCTATTTGTTTTCTTTTTTTCAATTTCGAAAGCTCAAGTAGGAATCAACACGACAACTCCGGCGGGAGGATCTATTCTTGATGTTACCGGAACCGACAAAGGTATTTTGGTTCCCAGAGTAAATATAGTCGATTTAAACACAATAGCACCTGTTACCGGAGGTACAACCGAAAGTTTATTAGTTTACAACACAAATACTACTACCGGTAAAGGTTTCTATTACTGGGATAGCATAAGATGGGTTCCAATTGGTACAGACAATGATGATTGGAATATATTAGGAAACACCGCAACCGATGAAGATATTAATTTTATCGGAACTACCGATGGGCAAGGTCTTACTGTTAGAACCAATAATGCGCAGCGTTTTAGATTTAATACAAATAATCAGCTTTTGGCTATGAGTAACGGTAGTGCCGCAGCTCCATCTTATTCGTGGAGCAATGATACCACGATGGGTTTTTACAGATCAGGAACCAGCCAAATGGATATGGTAATTAACGGTGTATCTTTTTATAATGCCAATGCCAACATTGCTCCATCAGAAAATGAATGGACCTTTAATCCAGGTGGATTAGATTCAAATCTACGAGTAGAAACCGATAATAATGCCAATGCTCTTTTTGTAGATGGTGCTAATGACAATGTAGGTTTAGGAACTAATGCTCCTAACCTAAGTGCCCAAATGGAAATGGCAGATATTAACAAAGGGCTACTTATTAACAGAATTGCTTTAACCGCTACAAATGTAGCCACACCTATTTCCTCTCCGGCTACCGGACTATTAGTTTATAATACTGCAACAGCAAGTTCGGGAAGTACTGCCGTAACACCCGGATTTTACTATTGGGATGGTGCTAAATGGGTTGCTTTAGATGGCACCAATGGTAGAGATTGGTCGTTAGAAGGAAATGCCGGTACCAATCCGACTACCAACTTTTTAGGTACTACAGACGATACAGACTTTGTCTTACGAACCAACAACACAGAACGAATGCGATTTGCAAATACAGGTGTGGCTGGTATAGGAGCAGTGCCTTATTCAAATGTTGCTTTACGAGTTAGTAACAGTGTTCAGCCCTTTGGTGTTATTGGTGAAACAAACAGTAATGGAGCCTCAATATATGGTATTCAAGCCGGTCCCGGTTTTGGCTTGAGAGGCGATAGCTACAGCACCGGTTATGCAATTTACGGAGAAAACGCCGGAACCGGTATAGGTATTGTAGGTTATGCGGTAAGTTCACACGGAATCTATGGTACAACTCCATACACAGGCGGTACTTTTTTAACAGCCGGAACAGTAGGTTGGGGTTATGGAGACAACAACGCAAACGGAATGTTAGCCGTAACAGATAAAGTTCCGACCGCCACATCAAACATAGGTATTAGAGCAGTTTCAGGAACCACAACATCTGTTTCTACCTCAGATGTTTTAAATATAGGAGTTAACTCAAACGCCACAAATTTAGCCTTATATGCTCTTTCTGAAGGTCCTATTACATCTGTTGGTGATATTGAAGCAGCCCGATTTCAGTCAAACTATACAGGTAATTCATACTCTGCAGATGCTCGGGATCCTCGTGCTCAACTTGCCGGATATGCCGCAAATGGTGTTACACCTTTAGGCACAGCAAACACCTACTATGGAGCCTATCTTTACAGCGGTGGAGTATCCTCAAACGCATCGTATGCCTATGCCGGAGCAAGACATGGCGGTGTAAATTATAAGATAATTGGAAACGGAACAGTTTCAACTATAGTTGATGGTTTAAATAATAGTGATACAAAAAAAGTAATGTTTGCACCGGAAGCTCCCGAAGTATTATTTGAAGACTACGGAAGCGGTAAATTAAACAACGGAACAGCTACCATAAACATAGACCCTATTTTTTCTAAAAACATAATTGTAAATAGCGAACATCCCTTACGTGTATTTATACAACTTGAAGGAGATTGTAACGGTGTTTATGTTACCAACAAATCTGCAACAGGATTTACCGTAAAAGAATTGCAAAACGGCAACTCTAACATTTCTTTTTCTTGGCACATTGTAGCCAATCGTAAAAACGAAACTACTAATGATGGTGTTACCATGTATGAAAATTTACGTTTCCCTGATGCGCCAAGTGCAATTCTACCTAAAGAAAATGTTGTAACAAAAATAAAAGAAGAAAAAACAAAAAAAACTGAAAGGTTTGTAGATAAAAAGTAAAAAACAAGATATTATTTATAAGTATTTTCTTAAAAAGGCGTTATAAATTTATATTTTATCGTCTTTTTTTGTTTTTTATATATTTTTTTATAAATTTAACTACGCAAATTTTAATTCTTGAGTTATGAAAAAAAAATACATTCTATTAAAATCTTGTCTTATCATAATATTTGCTTTTTCTATTCCAAATTTAAAAGCCCAAGTAGGAATAAACACAACGACACCGGCAGGTGGGGCTATTCTTGATGTAGAAAGTACAGATAAAGGAGTTTTAATTCCTCGTGTTGATATTTCAGATTTAAACACAATTGCACCTATCACAGGTGGCACAACTCAAAGTTTATTGGTTTATAATACCAATGCAACTACCGGAGTTGGTTTTTATTACTGGAGCGGAAGCCGGTGGGTAGGTATCGACGGAGAACGCGATTGGAAATTATCGGGTAATTCCGGCACCAATCCGGCAACAAACTTCTTAGGCACTACAGACAATGTAGATCTTAGATTTAGAACCAACAATACCGAGCGTATGCACATCGTAAACGACGGTAGGGTTTCGATAAATGGCGCACCCTTATTTATAAATGACAGATTTTCAGTCTTTGGAGCTTCTGGTGATTTTGTTATAAATGGATATGCTACCGGTAGCGGAGTTGGTGTCTATGGAGAATCGTTTGACGAAAAAGGAATACAAGGTTTATCGGTTAACTTAGATGGTGGCTTGGGTGCATCACTTACAAACATCAGAACCGGTTTTGCAGGTTCAAACGATGTAGGTGACGGGTTTTACACAACTAATGCAGATGGTTCAGGGATTGCCGCTGAAGGATTTCATTTAGGTGTTTTTGGTATAGCCAATGATGCTTCTGATAGTGCATATGGAGGCTATTTTGAAAATGACGGTAATTATGCTTATATTGGAGGCTGGGAATTTTGGGGTAGTTGGACAAACTATAAAATAATTGGTACAGGAACTGTTAGTACTATCATTAAAGGTTTAAACAACGAACCCCTTACTATGGCTTGCCCCGAAGCTCCTGAAATTTTGTTTCAAGACTTTGGTACAGGACAACTAATTAACGGTTATGCAAAAATTAATATAGATCCGGTTTTTAGTAAAAACATTACCGTTAACCAAGAACACCCGTTAAAAGTCTTCATTCAGTTAGAAGGAAACTGCAATGGCGTATATGTAACCAATAAATCCGCTATAAGTTTTGAGGTATTTGAATTACAAAACGGTACTTCAAACGTTCCTTTTTCTTGGTTTATAACAGCAACCCGAGCAGATGAAGAATTTACAACCAAAGATGGTAACAAAAAAGTGTCTAACAATGGATGGCGTTTTGCTCCTGCTCCATTTCCTTTAATTAAAAAACAAAACGCAACAAATTTTAAAAGAAAAAACTAAAAAAACCTTAAAAACCCAAACAAAGACCTCTTTTTTAAATAATTGAGGTTTTTTTCGTTTGTATACGCTTCGCGTTCAAAACTAATGTTTCTATACGCACGATTTTTATTCTTATATTGCAGTAATCTAACTAAAAACTCTATTGCATACCAAAAATAAAAAAACACGATAAGCAATTCCAATTGTTGGCGAAGGTGAATTTTTTCGTGATTAATAAGTACTTTGTTTTCTTTTAACGATTTATGTCGCAAAATAATAAACGGAAATAACGCAATACCCGTAAAACCTTTTCTAATTAAAAAACGATTAACTAAAATAAACATACCACAAGATACTATTTTCTTATTTTGACTTATTAATTTAAATGCTGTATATTGCGCCTTTAAAATTAATACTTATGGAACAATTTAGAGGTAAGAATATACTAAACTTTGTAAAAGAACTTCCAAATGATGATGCTTGTAAAGCATATTTGGCTA
>WFXA01000205.1 GCA_015490835.1 Flavobacteriaceae bacterium
TCCATATACACCGAATCGGTGGGTTGTAAAACTTTAAATTTTACCGTCATACTTCCCGTTACAGTTCTATTTGAAGCATTAGGCGAAACTTCGGCTTTAATTTCTAAAAAATCTACTGTCTGTGTTTGCTGCGCAAAAAGTGAAGCAACAAAAAACATAAAAAATAAGTGCAGTAAAAAGGGTTTCATTAATTGGGATTTATTTTTTGTAATACAAACAGTAAAACAATAGGCACAGCTAATAGGGCGATTATCCAAAGTTGTGTAGTTAGTAGCGAAGGAGCAAATAATATGGTTAATAAATAACCGGCAATGGCACCGCCAAAATGGGCATCATGACCAATGTTACCCAATTGTTTTTTCATTCCGTAAATAGAATATAAAAGGTATAAAATACCAAACAGCCAAGCCGGAATAGGAATGGGAATAAAAAACAAATAAAGACTCATATTTGGCAATAATAATATCGAAGCATATAAAATTCCGGTTACAGCACCACTGGCGCCAACCGCTGTATAGTAGTCTTCTTTTTTATGAAAATTATAGGATAAAAGATTGCCCAATAAAAGACTTGCTAGATAGATTATGATAAACTTAATACTACCAAATTTAGTAACGATTATAGGAGCAAAAAAATAGAATGTAAGCATGTTAAATAACAAATGCGTTGTATTTACATGTAAAAAACCGGAGCTTAACATTCGTATTTGTTCGCCTCGTTTTATGGCTCCTACATTAAATTTATATTTATCGAAAAAAGAAGGATTGCTAAAACCTTGTAAAGAAAAAAGAACATTAGCAACAATAATAGCAATAACGGATATATTCATAACGTATTTTTTAATTAACAAATATAGTAATAAGCAACAGAATGATTTTTTTATTCGCTTATATAATTGAAAAATATTTTACCTAATTTTACCGTCAAATTTCACAAATGCAAAAACTAATTTACATATTGGTGTATCCTGTGGTATGGTTTATCTCAATCATGCCATTTTTTGTATTGTATGGTTTTTCTAATTTATTGTTTTACATTGTTTTTTATGTGGTTGGTTATAGAAAGAAAGTAGTTTTTGAAAATTTGGCATTGGTTTTCCCCGAAAAATCGGAAAAAGAACGTAAAGAAATTGTTAGAAAGTTTTATCGCCACTTTTGCGATATGACGGTGGAGTCTATTAAATCGCTTACCATTTCTGAAAAGGAATTAAAAAAACGATTTATATTTACTAATGTTGAAGAAATTCATGCATTAGAAGATCAAGGTAAAAGTATTATGCTTATGGCAGGTCATTATGCCAGTTGGGAATGGATTTTTATTCTCCAGCGTTATGTAAAAAGTAATGGTTATGCGGTTTATAAAAAGTTAGGGAATAAATATTTTGATGCTTTGGTAAAACGCATTAGAGCAAAATACAATACCTTTTTAATTACCACAAAAGAAACAATTTTTACCATAAAAAAAACCAGAGCAGAAGGCAAACAAGGTATTTACGGATTTTTAAGCGACCAATCTCCCAAACATTATAAAGCAGTGTATTGGCAAAAATTTATGGGAATTACCGTACCGGTATATGTAAGTGCCGAATTACTTGCCAAAGAATTAGACCTGGCAGTTGTATTTTTAAAAGTAAAGAAAATAAAAAGAGGATATTATGAAGCTTCTTTTCAAACAATTGCTTCCGAACCATTAAAATTCCCAAATTACCAAATCACCGATACCTTTTTACAATTGGTAGAAGCGGAAATACGTGAAGCACCCGAATATTATTTTTGGACACACAGGCGATGGAAACACCGAGATAAAGTGCCACCGGAATTTCAAAAACAATAGTTGTTATTCTACAAACGGATTTGAATACTTTTCATCATTAATTAGCTCATAATCGGTAAGCGTTTTTAAAAAGGCTACCAAAGCTGCTTTTTCTTCTTCGGTAAGGTTAAGATGACGCGGATTTCCTTGGCTGTCTTTCATATGTGCCGAAAGATATGGGTGCGCTTTTACGCCGGTACTGTAATGCTCTACCACTTCTTCAAGTGTGGCAAATCTTCCGTCGTGCATATAAGGTGCGGTAAGCTCGATATTTCGCAACGAAGGCGTTTTAAAATGCCCGTAAAGTGTTTCAACTCCAAGAAAAGCACCCCATCCGTTATCGGGTACATTAATGGTATCGTCCAAGCCTATGTTATCGGGTTCGCCACCGCTAAAAATCACTTGGTTTAGATTATCAGGCAAAGGTAATTCAGGATGTAGCGGTTCATGATTAGGCAGATGACAGGTTACGCAAGTTGCAATAGCTCCGGGAGTAAGTTTTCCGTTAAATATATCTTTACCCAAATTTTCCTGTGGGGTAAAATTGGGAAAATCTTCAAAAATACTTCCGGTTTGTTCAATTCCTCTGTCATATTTAGTATTAAACGAATAAATAGAGCGTACAAACTGTGCCATTGCTTTCGAGATTCTTTCATTTGTAATGCTTTCGTCGCCAAAAGCGTTTTTAAACAAAGGTTTGTAATAGTCTAACTCGCTTAATTTTTGGGTTAATTCCGTTAAGGTCATTCCCATTTCTACTTCATCTTCAATGGGCATTAGTACTTGCTCCTCAAGCGTTGCAGCACGTTGATCCCAAAAATAGCGTTCGGGTTTATAAAAACCGGCATTGGCAAAACCTATGGAGTTTCTAAAAGTATGCCCGCCTTCAAAACCAATGCTTTTTGCACCTGTATCGGCAAAACCTCGTTCTTGCAAATGGCAACTCGCACAGGAAATGGTATTGTTTTTTGAGAGGTTTACATCATAAAATAAAACACGACCTAAGGTGGCGCCGGAATTGGTTATGGGATTGTCTTGAGGTGTGTTGTCAAACGTAAAAACATAATCGGTAAACGTATCAGGGAAATCAATATCGTTGTAATTAAAAGGCGTATCGGGAAGGTTTAGAATTGCTTCATAATCTGCATCATCATCTAAAATAGTATCGTTTTTGCAGGAAGAAAGAAAGACGAGTAAAAATAAAGCTATTTTAAAACGCATTGATGTATCTTTTTTTTCAAAGGTAATATAGAATTTATAATAATAAAAATATAAAAAAGATTTATTAGTCTTTTAACTTATCTAAAAAGTTGTTACAAATTCTTTTGTATAATAAATCAACCATTATCTTTGCAAGCAATCTTACTAAAAACAATAACTACTATGCCCGGATTTGAAATTTTTGGAGAACTGGAAAAACAACACGTAAACGAGGTTTTAGAAACCGGAATATTAATGCGTTACGGTTTTGACGGTTTACGAAATAACGTTTGGAAAGCAAAAACCTTTGAACAACAATTTGCAAAAAAAATGCAAGTAAACCATTGCCAGTTAGTATCCAGCGGGACATCGGCATTAACCGTAGCACTTGCTGTTGCAGGAATTGGAGCGGGTGATGAGGTGATTATGCCCACCTTTACGTTTGTGGCAAGTTTTGAGTCTATCTTGGCACTGGGCGCAATACCGGTTTTAGTAGATGTAGATGAAACGCTTACACTCCATCCGGAAGCTGTAGAAAACGCAATTACTTCAAAAACCAAATGCGTTATGCCGGTGCATATGTGTGGCTCTATGGCAAATATCGATGCCTTAAAGCATATTTGTAAAAAGCATAATCTTGTATTACTCGAAGATGCCTGCCAAGCACTGGGCGCAACCTATAACAATATTCCGGTTGGCGCACACGGCGATTTGGGTGTCTTCTCCTTCGATTTTGTAAAAACCATTACCTGTGGCGAAGGAGGTGCGGTGGTTACTAATAACCTTGATTTAGCCAAAAAAGCTGACCATTACCAAGACCACGGACACGACCACATAGGCAACGACAGAGGAGCCGAAAGACATCCATTTTTAGGCTATAATTTTAGAATTTCCGAACTTCATGCAGCAGTTGGACTGGCACAGCTACAACGATTAGACGAAATTCTATCCATACAAAAAAGAAATTATTTAATTTTAAGAAAAGCAATACAGCAAATAGACGGAGTAACTTTTAGAAGCGTACCCGAAGGCGGCGAAGAAAACTACTCGTTTTTAAATTGGTTTTTGCCCACGCAAGCACTTGCAGAAAAAGCAGCGCAGGCACTTGCAAAAGAAGGACTGGACGGAAATTTTTATTGGTATAAAAACAATTGGCACTACATAAACGGTTGGGAACATTTAAAAAATGCAACGGCAGTATCGCCTCTGTCAAAAGAAATTAGTTTGGCTTTACATAAAAATAAAACCAAAGATTTTTCAAAAAGCGATGCCGTTATCGGGCGTACCGTTTCTTCCTTAATAAAACTTAGTTGGACGGAAGAAGAGGTGCAAAAAAGAGCCGGAAAAATGGTTGGAGTTTTAGAAAATGTTTTAAATTAATTTTTATGCCTCCCATTCAAAAAAAAGTAAACATAAAAAATAAAAAAGCCCGGTTTGAGTATGAGATATTAGACCGTTATACCGCCGGAATTGTTTTGCGAGGAACCGAGATAAAAGCCATTCGAGAAGGAAAAGCATCCATAACCGAAGCCTTTTGCGAGTTTAAAAACAGCGAACTATATGTAATAAATATGACCATACAAGAATACTCACACGGGTACAGCTTCGGGCATAACCCCAGACAAGAAC
>WFXA01000206.1 GCA_015490835.1 Flavobacteriaceae bacterium
ATTGTGATAGTTCCTTATCAATAACTATTTTGTCTATATGCCAAGGTGCTTCTAAACCCAATGCAATTGTAAATATTTGTTCTGAATTTTCCATATCCAAAAATAATATTTTTTACCTTTACCCACACAAAACAACATAGAGCCAAAAAAAGACTGTTTTAGTTACTAAAACAGTCTTTAATAAATATTAAAAATAACTAATCGGAATTATTACCCTTTCAAACTAGCTTTTAAAAATTCTCTATTCATTCTGGCTATATTTACCAGCGAAATTCCTTTAGGACATTCTATTTCACATGCTCCTGTATTTGTGCAATTTCCAAAACCTTCCAAGTCCATTTGGCGTACCATATTTAACACCCTGTCGCTTGCTTCAATTTGACCTTGAGGCAATAAGGCATATTGAGATATTTTTGCACCAACAAACAACATAGCACTGGAGTTTTTACAAGTAGCTACACACGCACCACAACCAATACAAGTAGCGGCATCCATAGCTTCGTCTGCAGCATGTTTAGAAATTAAGATGGCATCGGCATCTTGCGTATTTCCAGAGGTATTAACGCTTATAAAACCACCTGCTTGTTGAATACGGTCTAAAGCCGTTCTGTCAACAATTAAATCTTTAATCACAGGAAATGCTTTTGCTCTCCAAGGTTCTATATAAATGGTGTCGCCGTCGTTAAACATTCGCATGTGTAATTGGCAGGTAGTAATGCCTCTGTCGGGTCCGTGTGCTTCACCGTTAATATATAATGAACACATTCCGCAAATACCTTCTCTACAATCGTGATCAAAGGCAACGGGTTCTTCATTAGCTTCTACCAATTGTTCGTTTAATACGTCTAACATTTCTAAAAAAGACATATGCTCAGAAATATCAGTAACTTTATACTCTACCATTTTCCCTTTATCTTCGGGACTTTTTTGGCGCCAAATTTTTAGTGTTAAATTCATCATGTCTTTTTATTTATAAGAGCGTTGTTTCAACTCAATAAACTCAAATTTTAAAGGTTCTTTGTGTAATTTAGCTTCTCTTGGGTTTCCGGTATATTCCCAAGCGGCAACGTATGCATAGTTTTTATCGTCTCTAAGTGCTTCTCCTTTTTGTTCGCCTTCTTTTACTACGCTTTCTTCTCTATAGTGTCCTCCACAGGATTCGTTTCTATCAAGTGCGTCTTTTGCAAAAAGTTCTCCCAGTTCTAAGAAATCGGCAACTCTTCCGGCTTTTTCCAATTCGGGATTTAATTCGTTTTCCGCTCCTGTTACTTTTACATCTTTCCAAAACTCTTCCCTAATGGCTTTTATTTCTTCCATCGCTTCGGTAAGTCCTTTTTCGTTTCTAGACATACCTACTTTATCCCACATTACTTTGCCCAATTTTTTATGGAAATAATCTACAGATTTGGTTCCCTTATTGTTAATAAAGAAGTTTATTCGCTCTTTTACATCTTTTTCTACTGCATCAAATTCGGGCGTGTCAGTGGGGATTTTTCCGGTTCGAATTTCATTAGACAGGTAATCGCCAATGGTATTAGGCAGCACAAAATAACCGTCTGCTAATCCTTGCATTAATGCCGAAGCACCAAGTCTATTAGCTCCGTGGTCACTAAAGTTTGCCTCTCCAATACAGTACAACCCGGGTACGGTGGTCATTAAGTTATAATCTACCCACAAACCTCCCATGGTGTAATGTGTGGCAGGATAAATCATCATAGGAGTTTTATACGGATTTTCATCTACGATTTTTTCGTACATCTGAAATAAATTTCCGTATTTTTCTTCAATTACTTTTTCACCCAATTCGGTGATTTTTTCTTTTGAAGGATTATCAATTCCGTGAATGTTTGCCTGTTCTTTTCCGTATCGTTGGATAGCCGAAGCAAAATCGAGATACACCGCTTCACCGGTTGCATTTACGCCATAACCGGCATCGCAACGTTCTTTTGCTGCTCTAGAGGCTACATCACGTGGCACTAAGTTTCCAAAGGCTGGATATCTTCTTTCCAGATAATAATCTCTGTTTTCTTCCGGTATTTGAGTAGGTTTTAATTTACCTTGTTGCAGTGCTTTTGCGTCTTCTAATTTTTTAGGAACCCAGATGCGTCCGTCGTTTCGTAAAGATTCGGACATTAGGGTTAGTTTAGATTGGTAATCTCCCGAACGAGGAATACAGGTTGGGTGTATTTGAGTAAAACAGGGGTTTGCAAAAAATGCACCTCTTTTATGGGCTTTCCAAGCTGCAGTAGCGTTAGAACCCATAGCATTGGTCGATAAGTAATACACGTTTCCGTAACCACCCGATGCAATTACTACTGCGTGTGCGCTATGTCTTTCTAATTCGCCGGTTATTAGGTTTCTGGCAATAATTCCTCTTGCTTTGCCGTCTATTATCACAATATCCAGCATTTCGTGACGGTTAAACATTTGTATTTTTCCGCGAGCAATTTGCCTGTTCATTGCGCTATATGCTCCTAATAAAAGTTGTTGTCCGGTTTGACCTTTTGCATAAAATGTTCTGGAAACCAGCACTCCTCCAAACGATCGGTTATCTAATTTTCCGCCGTAATCACGTGCAAAAGGAACTCCTTGTGATACGCATTGATCGATAATATTACCGGAAACTTCTGCCAATCGATACACGTTTGCTTCACGAGAACGATAATCTCCCCCTTTTACAGTATCGTAAAAAAGCCTGTAATCGGAATCGCCGTCTCCTTGATAATTCTTTGATGCGTTTATTCCACCTTGAGCGGCGATAGAGTGCGCCCTTCGTGGCGAATCTTGGTAACAGAAAGCTTTTACATTATAACCTTGTTCGGCGAGGGTAGCAGAAGCAGATCCTCCGGCTAAACCGGTGCCAATAACGATGATATCTAAATTTCGTTTATTGGCAGGATTAACAAGGTTAACTTTATCTTTGTAGTTAGTCCATTTATCTTTAATAGGACCTTCGGGTACTTTTGAGTTTAATACAGACATAAGTGTATTATTTTAATGTGAAAAATAGTGAAAAAGTGCAATAAAAATAAATAATGCCGGTATTAATAAGGCATACCATTTTCCGAAACTTTTTACATATTTTGTGTATTTATTGTTACAACCCATAGATTGAAAAGCCGATTGAAAACCGTGTAACAAGTGTAGGGCTAGAAAAATAAAAGCAACTACATAAGCTCCAACTCGAATAGGATTTTCAAATTTATGAACTAATTCTCCATAATATCTGGATGGGTCTTCGGGTAAATGAGCAATGTACTTATAGTTTACTTCCGGAAACCAAAAATCTATAAAGTGTAAAACTATAAAAGCTAAAATTACCAATCCGCTAAATATCATATTCCGACTCATCCAAGTAGAATTTGCCGCACCATTATTTTTATAATATTTTACAACACGTGCATTCCGGTTCTTCAGTTCTAAAACAAATCCTAAAACAAAATGGAAAATTACTCCAAATAGTAAAATAGGCTGCATAGCATATTGAATAAGCGGGTTGGTTCCCATAAAATGAGAAGCGGTGTTAAAAGCATCTTCACTAAAAACAGATACTAAATTTACCGATACATGAATTAATAAGAAAAACATAAGAAAAAATGCCGAAAGTGCCATGGCTACTTTTCGGGCAATAGAGGAGGATAGTATTCCCATTGTGTAAAATTTACATTTTTGAGTGTTACAAAACTACAACACCTCGTTATCTCAGCCAAACAATTTACTTGTTTTAATGATATTTAGAATTATTATAAAAAAAGATTATTCTATCTTAAAATTGCGCTTCACCGAATTTATCTCTATAACATATTCTCCCTTAGGTAAATAATAGGTTCCGTTATCTGCTTTCTTTACCTTTATTCCTTCTTTCTCCAATATCTTTTTACCTTTAACAGTAATTCCTAAATCATAGATAAATATATTTATTCCTTTTTCGGTTTGTATAGTAAAAGACTGTAAAACAGCTCCGTTTTTAGTTGTAATTTGTAAGGAATGTTTTTTTGCTGTCGGCGTAAAGAATTGGATGGAAACTTTTGGCTCAAAAGTAGAGTCCCAAGTACTTCTTTTACTTCCCCAACGAGGTGAAAACCGAACGGGTTTTATATCTGAAATATACGTTTGGCTTAGGTCTGTAATTTTTTGAAGTAATGAAACATCCGCCACATAAAGGCTTCTACCGTGAGTTCCCAATACCAATTCGTTTTCAACGGGATGAATAACTAAATCGTGTACCGCAACAGCCGGAAGATTTTTTTCTATTCGTTGCCAATTATTCCCTTTATTAAATGAAACATAGGCTCCATTATCGGTTCCTATATATAATAAATTAGGGTTTTCCGGATCTTCTTTTATTACATTTACAGGAGATTTTGGAAGGTTAGACGAAATGTTTTTCCAAGTAATTCCGTAGTCATTGCTAACATAAACGTAAGGGTTAAAATCGTCGTTTCGATATCCGTTTAAAGTGAGATACACGCTACTTTTATTATGTTTTGAAGCAATAACTCTGCTAACCCACAAATCTTTTGGAAGGGTTTCAGAAATACTTGTCCACGTACTTCCTGCATCTTTTGAAATAGAGACTAATCCATCATCGCTCCCGGTATAGAGCAACCCGAATTGAAAGGGCGATTCGCTAATAGATGTTAAGGTTCCGTAGGGTACATTTCCTTTTTTACCTCCTTTTGTTAAATCGGGCGAAATGGCTTGCCAATCATTTCCTTGATTCATACTGCGCATTAACTTATTCCCGCCCAAATACAAAATATCTTGATTGTGAGGACTTAACAAAATGGGAGTTTGCCAATTAAATCGATAGGGTTTTTCCCCAAGTTTGTGTTTGGGCTGAATATAGGTTGTCTCTTTTGTTTTTCGGTTTAACCTAAAATAATTTCCAAATTGAAAACCGGTATAAACAATATCGCTGTTACGAGAGTCTATTTGTACTTGCATGCCGTCGCCTCCCATAATAAAATCAAAAGGATAGTCTCCGGTTTGGTGCCAAACAACATTTTCTTCATTAGTATGTGAGCCTGTCCACACACCATTATCCTGTAATCCTCCATAAACATTATAGGGCTTTTCAAAATCTATATTCACACTGTAAAACTGCCCAACTGAAGGTGTATTGCATTTTATCCAATGTTTTCCATCATCATAACTTATGTTTACTCCACCGTCATTCCCGTTTATTAAGTGGTTAGAATTAAAGGGGTTTATCCATAAATCATGATGGTCGGCATGAACGTTATCTCCATTAATAGAGGCAAATGTTTTTCCACCGTCTTTAGAACTTAGGATGGGTACTCCGTAAATATAAATATGATTAACATCCTGCGGTGACACATGTATTCTTCCGAAGTAATATCCGTATGAATAATATAAATCTTCCAAAAATCCTTTGTGCGTTTTTTTCCATGTTTTTCCGCCATCATTACTTTTATAAACCTGTGCCCCGATAACCGGAGTGTCAAAAAGCAGTGTATTGGCATCTTCAAGATAAATTGCCAAATCTAAGGGCTTAATTTCATTGTTTTTTACTCGTTTTTTTAATCCTTTAGCCGAATATTTTTCGGGAAAATCATTGTTTTTTAAAAATGTGTTAATTTTTGTGTCTTCTATTTCTAAAAAAGAAGCTATCGACATGGTTTTAAAATCTTCTTTTGTCAATCCTTTTTTATCCGATTTATCATTTATTTTGGCTCTTCGGTTTTGGTTGTCCACAATGGCATATACCGTATTAGCATCAAACACAGCCACACCTATTCTTCCTACACCTTCGCCGGTTGGGAATCCACTTTTTTGAGTTGAAACAAGTATCCAAGTATCTCCTCCGTCTGTGCTTTTATATATGCCACTTCCCGCTCCATTCCCTTTAAAATTCCAAGCTTTTCGTTCTCTATCCCAAGTTGAAGCGTAGAGCTCGTTAAAATTTCCGGGATTAACCGAAACATCCACAACACCTGTATGATTATTAACAAACAAAGTCTTTTTCCAAGTTTTTCCTCCATCTGTTGACTTAAAAATCCCTCTTTGGTCATTACTAGAATACAAATGCCCTAAAACACCTACTATAATTTCGTTAGCATTTTCAGGATTAATGAGTATTTTGCTAATATGATGCGAATCTGTTAAGCCCATATTTTCCCAAGTTTTTCCGTTATCGGAAGATTTTAAAATTCCTATCCCCGAATAAGAAGATCGGGAAGAATTTACCTCGCCGGTTCCTACCCAAATAATATTGTTTTTCCAATCTACAGCCAAACTTCCTACATTTAGAGTGGGGCTGTTATCCATAATGGGAGTAAATGAAGTTCCGTTATTTGTAGTATGCCAAACTCCGCCACTGGCATATCCAACATAAAATTCGATGGGTTTATTGGGGTTTACGGCTAGCGCAGTAACACGACCACTCATTATAGAAGGACCTATGTTTTTAACAGGGAGATTTTGCACTAAAGAACCTACGTTTTGAGAAAACAAAAAAGAGGTAAAGAATAACAGGAAGTAAAGAAGAATTTTTTTCATTTTTAACAAAATTTAACCGTGAAAATACACATTAGAAAAGTAAGTCCGATAATTTTAACGTTTTAACATAGGTAAAAACCGATTTTTATACTTACAAAAAATTCTAATATCATTGAAAAATGCTTTATATTTGCCTTCTATTTAGAACAAATCTAATTAAAAATGATACAAGTAAGTAATACAGCTAAAAACAAAATAGCACAACTTATGTCTGAAAACGGTTACGATGTAAACAAACACTATGTAAGAGTAGGTGTAAAAAGTGGTGGGTGTTCGGGTCTTTCGTATGAATTGGATTTTGATAAAGACAAAAAAGACGAAGACAAACTTTTTGAAGACGCTCCGGTAAGGATAGTTGTCGACAAAAAAAGTTTTCTGTACTTAATAGGCACCACACTTGATTTTAGTGGCGGTCTAAACGGAAAAGGATTTGTTTTTAACAATCCCAACGCAAATCGAACCTGTGGATGCGGAGAAAGTTTTTCGTTATAATTGAATTACGCAACAACTAATGAGCAAATTTACCGAAGACGATTTAAAAAAAGACCTTGAGAACAAGGAATACGAATACGGATTTTATACCAATATCGAGTCAGACACATTTCCTATTGGGTTGAATGAAGATATTGTACGCGCTATTTCCAAAAAGAAAGAAGAGCCCGAATGGATGACACAATGGCGTTTAGAAGCTTTTAAATATTGGAAACAAATGCAAGAACCCAATTGGGCAAATGTAAATTACAAAAAACCCGATTTTCAAAAAATATCCTACTATTCGGCACCTTCAAAAAAACCAAAATACGATAGTTTAGACGAAGTAGATCCTGAATTGCTAGATACATTTAAAAGGCTGGGAATTTCTATCGACGAACAAAAAAAACTTGCCGGTGTTGCTGTAGATATTGTGATGGATTCAGTTTCAGTAGCAACTACTTTTAAGAAAACGTTGGCAGAAAAAGGAATTATTTTCTGCTCTATTTCCGAAGCCATTCGAGAATACCCGGAACTGGTAAAAAAATATTTAGGAACCGTAGTTCCTCAACAAGATAATTTTTACGCAGCTTTAAACAGTGCCGTTTTTAGCGATGGCTCTTTTTGTTATATCCCTAAAGGAGTGCGTTGCCCGATGGAGCTTTCAACCTATTTTAGAATAAATCAAGCAGGTACCGGACAATTTGAACGCACATTGGTCATTGCCGATGAAGACAGTTATGTGAGTTATCTGGAAGGGTGTACAGCTCCCTCACGTGACGAAAACCAACTTCACGCTGCCGTAGTAGAACTTATTGCGCTTGATGGAGCCGAAATTAAATACTCCACCGTACAAAACTGGTATCCCGGAAACAAAAAAGGAGAAGGCGGTGTCTATAATTTTGTTACCAAAAGAGGAATCTGCCATAAAAATTCAAAAATATCTTGGACACAAGTAGAAACCGGAAGTGCTGTTACTTGGAAATACCCAAGTTGCATTTTAAAAGGCGATAACTCCGTTGGCGAATTTTATTCTATTGCCGTAACCAATAATTACCAACAAGCCGACACGGGAACCAAAATGATTCATCTTGGAAAAAACACAAAAAGCACTATTATTTCTAAAGGAATTTCCGCCGGAAAATCACAAAACAGCTATCGCGGGTTGGTTCAAATTCACTCGCGTGCTCACAATGCCAGAAATTTTTCGCAATGCGATTCTTTGTTAATGGGAAATAAATGCGGAGCACATACTTTTCCGTACATCGAAGCAAAAAACAAATCCGCTCATATCGAACACGAAGCAACAACCAGTAAAATTGGAGAAGACCAAATTTTTTATTGCAACCAACGTGGTATCGATACCGAAAAAGCCATTGCACTTATTGTAAACGGATTTAGTAAAGAAGTGCTTAATAAACTCCCTATGGAGTTTGCCGTAGAGGCTCAAAAATTACTGGAAATAAGCTTAGAAGGCTCCGTTGGATAATAAAACTAATAAATACATTTTAAAATGAAAAAAACAGTTTTTTTAATCTTTGCATTACTTACACTAGTTGCCTGCAAAGACAATACAAAAAAAGAAAACAAAGCGATAGTTAAAGAACAAAACAGCACCGTTGTAACCAACACAAAAACCTTTCGAGGAGAGTTTATTCATTTAAAAGACGGTTCTGTTTTATACGGAAACAAATTTATTTACGGCGTGGTTTTAAATGAAAAAGAAGCCGATTTAGCCAAGCGAGTAGCTGCCATAAAAAAAGATTCGCTTGATATGGTTCCGGTTGTAGTTCAAGGAATTATAAACAAAAAGAAACCCGGAGAAGAAGGTTGGGACGAACGATTAACCATTACCGAAATTGTTTTAGTAGGTAACGAACCTTCATCGCCGGATATTAAAGTAGAAAGCAAAAAATAACACATATGTTACAGGTTAAAAATTTACACGCGAGTGTTCAAGATAAAGAAATTTTAAAAGGTATTAACCTTACTATAAATCCCGGCGAAGTCCATGCTATAATGGGACCTAACGGCTCGGGCAAAAGCACGTTGTCGTCTGTAATAGCCGGAAAAGACACCTACCAAATCACCCAAGGAGAAGTGCTTTTTGAAGATGAAAATATAAATGATTTAGACCCCGAAGAACGAGCACATAAAGGTATTTTTCTATCGTTTCAGTATCCGGTAGAAATTCCGGGAGTTAGCGTAACTAATTTTATTAAAACCGCAATCAACGAAACCCGAAAAGCAAAAGGAGAAGAGCCTATGCCGGCTTCAGAAATGCTGAAACTAATTAAAGAAAAAGCAGATTTACTCGAGATAGATCGTAAATTTTTATCGCGTTCATTAAACGAAGGGTTTTCAGGAGGCGAAAAAAAACGAAATGAAATTTTTCAGATGGCAATGCTGCAACCCAAATTAGCCATCTTAGACGAAACCGATTCGGGATTGGATATCGATGCGCTAAAAATTGTTGCTAACGGAGTAAACAAACTTAAAAACAAAGATAATGCCGTGCTGGTAATTACACATTACCAACGGTTGTTAGACTATATAGTACCCGATTTTGTGCATGTACTTATCGACGGAAAAATTGTAAAATCAGGCGGAAAAGAACTGGCTCACGAACTTGAAGAAAAAGGATACGATTGGATTAAGGAGGAGTTGGTTTAGTTAGCAGTAAACAGTTGGCAGTAAACAGTTGGCAGTTGGCAGTGGGCAGTGGGCAGTAGGTAATGATAGTAAATAACAATAAATATGTAAATGGGTTTTAGATCTTTAAAAGTATATCAAAAAGCATTCGATTTGGCAATGGAAATTTTTGAAATATCTAAAACATTTCCAAAAGAAGAAACATATTCTCTTACCGTTCAGATTAGAAGATCATCTCGTTCTGTTGCAATCAATGTAAGCGAAAGTTATCGCAAAAGAACGTACCCAAAGCATTTTTATAGCAAGTTAACTGATGCCGATGCTGAAAACTCTGAAACACTTGGATGGTTAGAATTTGCCGAAGCATGTGGTTATATATCAAAGAAAACAAAATTACAATTAGAAGAGAAAAACAGTGAAATAGGTAAATTACTTAATTATATGATGAATAACTTAGATAAATTTTCTTAATTTGAATACAAAACACTGAAAACTGAAAACTGAAGACTGAAGACTGAAGACTGTAAACTGAAGACTGAAAACTGAAGACTGAAAACTGAAGACTGAAAAAAATGAGTTTAAAAGATAAATTAGTATCGGCATATTTTGCATTTGAGGATAACCTTGAAGGAAATTCACCCATTCATAAAATGCGAAGCAAAGCCATAAAACGTTTTGAAGATAACGGATTTCCAACAAAAAAGGAAGAAGCTTGGAAATATACTTCGTTAAATTCGGTTATAAAACACGATTACAGTATTTTCCCTACCAGAGAACACAATGTTGAGCTAAAAGACGTTAGGAAGTTTTTTTTACACGACATCGATACCTTTAAAATTGTTTTTGTAGACGGAATTTACAGTTCGTTCCTTTCCGAAACCACTCACGATAACATGGATATTTGCTTGCTTTCAGCAGCATTATCAAAACCCAAATACAGTGCTGTAATCGAAGCCTATTTTAATAAAATTGCACAAAAAGATAGTATTACTTCACTTAACACTGCCTTTGCAAAAGAAGGCGCATACATATATATACCAAGAAACAAAGAGGTAGAAAAACCTATAGAAATCATTAATTTTGCAACCAGAAACGAGCTCGCTCTTATGATGCAACCTCGCAACCTAATTGTTGTAGGTGAAAATGCACACGTTCAAATTATCGAACGCCACCAAAGCCTTACCGAAAATCCTGTTTTTACCAATTCGGTAACCGAAATTTTTGCCGAAAAAAGAGCTTTTGTAGATTATTATAAAGTGCAAAACGACAAACCCAATGCTTCCTTGCTTGACAGTACGTTTATTAATCAAGACACCGAAAGTAATTGTGCCGTACACACCTTTTCGTTGGGCGGAAAATTAACCCGCAACAACCTTCATTTTTACCAAAGGGGCAACCATTGCGAATCGACTCTTAAAGGAATTTCAATATTAAATAACAAACAACACGTAGATCATCATACTTTGGTTAAACATCAGGCTCCTCATTGCGAGAGTCATCAAGATTATAAAGGATTGTATGGTGGTGCATCAACAGGTGTTTTTAACGGTAAGGTTTTTGTAGAAAAACAAGCTCAAAAAATTAACGCCTACCAACAAAATGATAACATTCTTATAGACGATAAAGCAACCATAAACGCAAAACCCCAACTCGAAATTTTTGCCGATGACGTAAAATGTTCACACGGTTGTACCATTGGGCAATTTGATGAAGATGCATTATTTTATTTACGCTCACGCGGAATTGCAAAAAAAGAAGCACAAGCATTGCTTATGTATGCCTTTGCCAATACCGTACTGGAAAGTGTAAAAATCCCCGAATTAAAACGAAGAATTAACAAGCTGTTAGCAACTAAAATTGGTGTTAGCATTGGTTTTAACGTATAACCTATGAGTTTGGATGTACAAAAATTACGAAAACAATTTCCCATACTCGATAAAAAAATAAACGGGTATCCCTTGGTCTATTTCGATAATGCTGCCACTTCTCAAAAGCCAAAAGTTGTAGTAGAAACCCTAGAGAATTTTTATTATAAGTATAATGCAAACATACACAGAGGGGTTCATACCCTTTCACAAGAAGCAACAAATCTTTATGAAGAGGCTAGAAAAACGCTTCAAAAACATTATACGATAAAACACCCTCACGAAGTAATTTTTACTTCCGGAACTACAGAAAGCATCAATTTGGTGGCAAGTAGTTTTACATCACTTTTAGAAAAAGGAGATGAAATTATTATTTCTCAAATGGAACACCACTCCAACATCGTGCCTTGGCAACTGCTTTGCGAACGAACCGGAGCGGTTTTAAAAGTAATTCCAATTACCAAAAGGGGGGAGTTAATTTTAGAATCGTATAACCAACTTCTTTCAAATAAAACCAAACTAGTTGCTGTTTCACACGTTTCCAACACCTTAGGAACCATTAATCCGGTTAAAAAAATAATATACAAAGCGCATCAAGTAGGAGCTGCCGTCTTGCTAGACGGAGCGCAAGCCGGAATGCACCTAAAACCAGATTTACAAAAGTTGGATGTCGATTTTTATGCCACTTCGGCACATAAAATGTGCGGACCCACAGGAGTAGGAATGCTTTACGGAAAAGAAAAATGGTTAAACAAACTCCCTCCCTACCAAGGAGGAGGCGAAATGATTAAAGAAGTAACATTTGCCAAAACCACGTATGCCGACCTACCTCATAAATTTGAAGCCGGAACACCCAACATTGCCGGAGGAATAGCCTTTGCAACAGCAATCGATTTTTTAAACGAAATAGGAATTGAAACTATTTACCAACACGAAAATAAGTTGCTTACCTATGCCACAGAGCAATTAACACAAATTGAAGACATCGAATTATACGGTACAGCTAAAAGAAAATCGGCTGTTTTGTCATTTAATTTAAAAAATAGTCACCCGTTTGACGTTGGCACCATCATTGATAAATTAGGCGTAGCGGTTAGAACCGGACATCATTGTACACAACCCATTATGGATTATTATAATATTCCGGGTACCGTTCGTGCATCGTTTGCTTTTTACAACACTGTTGAAGAAGTAGATGCCTTTATTAAAGCTGTAAAAAAAGCCAAGACAATGCTAAGTTAAAATAGAAACCATGAAGCTGTTATTTTTTAATATTATTATGTGGTTTGTCGTATCATGCAATCCAACTCAAAAAGTAGTTCCTATGAATGAAATCCAACAATTAAGTGGCAAATACACCATTACAACTTTATTTTCAAAACCGATTGAAGGAAAGTTACCGTTTATTTCATTTAACGATAAAATAAAAGAAGTCACCGGAAATGGTGCTTGCAATGGTTTTGGCGGGAAGTACACATTACTAGGAGACAAGCTACAATTTGGTGTTTTTAGAGCTACCGAAATGTATTGCAACGAACCCGTTATGGTAACCGAAAGAGCTTTTTTTAAAGCTTTGTCTGAAACTCAAAAATTTGATATTAAAAATAACATTCTTACATTATATAATGCTGAAGGTATCGCAGTGCTTCACGCAAAAAAAGAACAATAATAATGACAAAGATTAAAGAAATACAAGAAGAAATTATCGATGAATTTTTGATGTTTGACGACTGGATGCAGAAGTACGAATATATGATCGATTTAGGGAAATCGCTTCCGCAAATCGAAGAAGCAAAAAAAACAGACGACAGACTCATCAAAGGTTGTCAAAGTAAAGTTTGGTTAGATGCCGAATATAAAGACAAAAAAGTAATTTACACCGCAGATAGTGATGCCATTATTACAAAAGGAATTATTGCTATTTTGCTACGTGTTTTTTCAAACAAAACACCACAGGCAATTTTAGAAGCCAATACCGATTTTATAGATAAAATAGGATTAAAAGAGCATCTTTCTCCTACACGTGCCAACGGATTGGTCTCAATGATAAAACAAATTAAATTGTACGCACTGGCGTTTCAATCAAAAAATTAATACTTTTCAGGTATGAGCGAAACAAAAATTAACACACAAGAACTGGGCGAAAAAATAGTTCGCGTTATAAAAACTATTTACGATCCCGAAATTCCGGTCGATATTTATGAGTTAGGACTTATTTACGATGTATTTGTAAACGAAGATTACGAAGTAAAAATACTTATGACGCTTACCACCCCCAATTGTCCGGTAGCCGAAAGTTTACCCCAAGAGGTAGAAGACAAGGTAAAATCAATTGATATGGTAAAAGATGCTGAGGTAGAAATTACCTTCGACCCACCTTGGTCGCAAGACTTAATGAGTGAAGAAGCCAAACTCGAATTAGGTATGTTATAATGCCCGAAGAAATTAAAAATAGAGTAGCTGCCAGTAAATTGGTAACCTTAGACTTAGAGGATTTATACCCTCCGGGAGAGCGAGAACTATTAGATATTTCGCCTTGGTTATACAAAGGCGTTATTTTAAAAGAAAAAGAGTTTAGAAGTTTTGTAAAAAACCATAATTGGCAACAATATCAAGGTGCTTATTTGGCTCTATATTGTTCTACAGATGCCATTTTACCGGCTTGGGCATATCTATTAGTTACTTCTTATGCTTCAAAATATGCCAAAAAAACAATCGTAGGAAGTTTAGAGTTACTGGAAACACTTGTTTTTTCAGATAATATTCAAAATTTAGAAATTGAAAAATTTAAAGGCAAACCGGTTATTATAAAAGGGTGTTCGTCTTCAAAAATTCCTAAAAACGCATACACACTTCTTATACAAAAACTCCTACCTGTTGTTAAAAGTTTATTATACGGTGAAGCCTGTTCAACCGTGCCTTTGTTGAAAAATAAGTAGCTTTATCGTAAAAACATTAAATTTTATCTAAAAATATTTTCTAAAACAAGTAAGTTGTTGCGATTTATCCATTTTTTGTACCTTTGCAAAAATCTTAAAAACAACTTACAATGAAAAAAATAACTCTAGTAGTAATCGTCGCTTTACTAAGTTTTACCGGTTTTGCACAAGACGACAAAAAAGAAGAAGTAAAAGAAGGATGGACACGAGGTGGAAACATCTCGCTTTTGGTAAATCAATCTGCTTTTTCTAACTGGACTGCCGGTGGTGTAAATAACGTTTCAGGAACACTGGGAGTTAATTACGATTTTAATTATAAAAAAGGAGACCTTACATGGGATAACAAGATTATTGCCGCTTACGGTATTTCTAAAATCAAAGGACAAGAACAACAAAAAACCGACGACCGATTAGAGCTTAACTCTTTATTGGGTAAAAAAGCTAAAGGATATTGGTATTACTCTTGGTTTTTTAACTTTAGAACTCAAATGGACGTAGGATATGCCCCTGATAATGCTACTATTGAGATCACGCACTTTTTCTCTCCGGCATTTATTCAAACCGGTCCCGGTATGCTATGGAAAAAGAGCGATGATTTTAAAGTTAACATAGCTCCTGCTACTGCAAGATTAATCGTTATACACGATCACTTTACTGAGTTTGGAGAATCTTTTGGTGTAGAACAAGGAAAAACCTCTCGTTTTGAGTTTGGTGCTGCGTTAGGTGCTTATTATAAAGTAAACTTAATGGCAAATGTTAGTATGGAAAACATTTTAAACCTCTATTCAAACTACTTAGAAGACCCTCAAAATGTAGATATAGATTATACCATGAATTTGGTTATGAAAGTTAATAAATATCTTTCGGCTAATCTTTCTTTCCAAACCATTTATGACGATAATGCCTTTAGAGGCTTTCAAACTCGTGAAGTATTTGGTGTAGGTGTAAATGTTGGATTTTAAGTTAAAACTTTCATTTATTAATAAGGTTTAGGTTAAAAAATGCCTAAACCTTATTTTTTTACAATTTTAACACCGATTTCTAAATACTCGTTATTTTTACACACTTTTTGGGATAGTATCTTAAATTATAACCATTAAGAAATGGCAGATTCAACAAGCAAATGCAACACTTTGAAAAAACAAGCCTTTCGGAATCTTAACGCTTTAATAGTAACTCTTTTTAAAGAACAATTAAAATGTAGGGTTTTATATAATAGGGTTTTATATAATATAGTTGTCGTATAGGTGTCTAACATGACTCTTATTAAATAAGGATAAAGCTATATTTATGATAATGACGAACTATTACTGTCATAAACAGCGAAATTTTATATAAATTCGTATAAATAAAAAATAAAATTAAGTAACGACCTTAAAAATTGTTACTAAAATACCATAACAAAATGATATTTTAGATAAGGTAAGTTACTTGTAAACTTCTATAAATCTATAAAAACAAACGCATGAAAAAGAACCTTATCCCGCTATTATTTTTTTGTTTAACAACATTTGCTCAAGATGAATGTGTAGGTGGTTTTGCCAATGGATATCCCTGCTATGATTACGACCTAATGTCTCACCTGACCAATAGTTTTATGGGAGCTTCCGAGGGTAACGATTCTTGGGGTTGGACAGACCCGGATACCGGAAAAGAATATGCCATTATGGGACTCGATAACGGAACCGCTTTTGTTGATATTAGCAACCCCGTTAACCCCGTTTATCTGGGCAAACTGCCTACCGCTACAAGCACAAGTGGTTGGAGAGATATTAAAACCTACAATAATTATGCGTTTATTGTAAGTGAAGCCTTAGATCACGGTATGCAGATTTTTGATTTAACCAAATTAAGAAATGTTACAAATCCGCCGGTTACTTTTACCGAAGATGCTCATTACAACGGTTTTGGAAACGCACATAACATTGTAATTAACGAAGATACCGGATTTGCATACGGAGTAGGAACAAACACCTATAATGGCGGACCTCACTTTGTTAATATTCAAGACCCATTAAACCCTACCGCTACCGGAGGCTACACCGGAGGTAGCTATACACACGATGCTCAAGTTGTAACCTACATAGGTCCCGATACAGACTACATAGGAAGCGAAATATATATAGGCTGTAATGGTAATGAAGTAGTTATTGTTGATGTTACAGATAAAAGCAACCCTGTCTCAATCGCTACAATTGGATACAGTAATATCGCATATACTCATCAAGGATGGTTAACCGAAGACCAAAAATATTTTATTGTCGGAGATGAAGGTGATGAATCTAACTTTGGGTTTAACACCAGAACAATTGTACTTGATCTTACAGACTTAGACAATCCCGCATTTAGCTTTAACTACTTCGGGCAAACACCTGCAATAGACCATAATGGTTATGTGAAAGGTGAAAGTTATTTTCAAGCAAATTATACAGGAGGAATGAGAGTTATAGATATTAGCAATATAGATAATGGAAATTTTACCGAAGTAGGTTACTTTGACTCCTATCCGGATAATAACAACACTTCATTTCACGGAGTTTGGAGCATATATCCTTATTTTTCCAGCGGCAATATTGTTATTAGTGATATAGAAGGCGGATTGTTTATTGTTAGAAAATCAAATACACTAGAAATTTCCGACAAACAAAAATTAATCTTTTCTATGTATCCCAATCCGACAAAAAACAACATTACAATTACTTCAGCAAAAAATCCTATCGCAACCGTCGAAATAACAAACATGCTAAATCAAAAAATTATTGATAAGGAATATAACAATATAAACACAATAACCATAGATTTATCCGTTTTAACACAAGGAGTATATATAGTTAAAATAAATAGGAATACCACCCAAAGATTAATTGTAAAATAATATACAAATGAATACCAAATCAAGATACAATAAAGCAAACTTTTTCTTAAGCCTTCTTATTTTAATACTGACTTCTTGTAATAAAGACAACAATGATGGAGAAAATCAAAGCCCCGAACCAATCGAATTTCAAGGCGAAATAGATTGGGTAAAAACCTTTGGAGGAAGTAATGAAGATGAAGCCGTAGGAGTTGTTAAAACCCCCGATGAAGGGCTACTTATACTTGGAACAACAAAAAGCACAGATGGAGATGTAACCGGAAAAACAACAAACGACCAAGATTTTTGGCTTTTAAAACTGGATAGTCAAGGAAATAAAATTTGGGATAAAACCCTCGGAGGCAGTGATGATGATGTGGCAACATCTATTATTTCTTCTGCCCAAGGAGGGTATTTGTTATCAGGATATAGCCGAAGCAATGATGGTGATGTGGGTACAACTGCCGGTTTTTTTGACTACTGGATTGTGAAAATAGATGAAAACGGAAACAAACAGTGGGGAAATACATTTGGATATCTCGGAAATGACCAAGCAACAAAAATAATTGAAACTCAAGAAGGAGGCTATTTTGTAACAGGATACTTTGATGTTACTGCAAGTGGCGGTCAAGGAAATGACGGAAGAAATGCATTACACGGTGTTGGAGAATATTGGGGAATTAAATTAGACTCTAACGGAAACTACATTTGGCGTAGGTATTTTGGCGGAAGTGACAACGACAGAAGCTTCGATGTTGTGCAAACTCCCGATAGCGGATTTTTACTTGTAGGTTCTTCAGAAAGTGACGATTATGACATTACCGATGATAAAGGAAGTTACGATTTTTGGGCTGTAAAAGCCTCTAAAGACGGCGATAAACTCTGGACAAAATCCTATGGTGGTAGCGGAATCGAAAATGGAAGAGGAATCGCTCAAACCTCAGACGGAAATTACCTTTTTGTAGGTGATACACGTAGCGAAGACCAAGATGTTACAAGCCTGCACGGAAACGCCGATGCCTGGGTTATTAAATTTAACGCCACAAACGGAAATTTAATCTGGCAAAAAACCTTTGGAGGAAGTGAGTTTGATTCTGCATCGGATATCCTGAAATTAAATAACGGAAATTACGTTATTTGCGGAAACAGCCGAAGTAATAACGGAGATTTGGATAATAACAAAGGGCAAAACGACGCTTGGATGTATATCATCGATGATACGGGAAATTTAAAATTTCAGAAAAACATTGGAGGCACTGCACTAGACTTAGCCTCGCAAGTAATCGAAATTACCGACAATGAACTGATAATTGTAGGGAACACCGAAAGCTACGACCAAGATATACCTCTAAACAAAGGAATTAAAGATTTTTTAATTGTTAAACTAAAATAATATAACCTTTAGTAATGAAAAAAACATACCTGTTTCTATTTGCTGTTCTGCTTTTTGTAAGCTGTAACGAAGACAACAAAAAAGACCCTCAATTTTACCCAATAACTTTTAAGTTTACACAAAACTGGGACGGAACCGATTTTACCGCCACTAACTTCGGACAATACGATTATACCAATTTACAAGGCGAAACGTTGAGTATAACCAAATTGCGCTATTTAATATCCAAAATCATATTAACACGGACAAACGGCGAAACAGTAGAAATACCCGGATATCATTTGGTAGATGTTTCCGATGTCTCTACGCTCATTTTTAATCCCGATGTTATGGTTTTAGAAGGAGATTTTAATAAAATTTCTTTTGTTTACGGTTTTAATGAAGAAGATAATCAAGACGGCGCTTACCAAGATTTAAATGCGGCAAACTGGAACTGGCCTTCACAACTTGGCGGAGGATATCATTTTATGCAACTTGAAGGGAAGTATCTTGATGCAAGCGGTGCGCCACAACCTTTTACGTATCATAATGGCACTGCCAAAGTAAGTGAAGGAGTGTTTGAACAAAATTATGTTTCGTTTAATTTTAATACAGATTATAGTATAAACCAAACCGGAGAAATAGAAATTAAAATGAATATTGCAGAATGGTTTAAAAACCCAAATACTTGGGACTTAAACACCTTTAATGTTACTCTAATGCCAAACTATCAGGCACAAAAAATGATGCAAGAAAATGCTTCTACAGTTTTTAGTATAGGAGAAATCACAACTTTTAACGAAGAATAAAATTAACTTTAAATATGAAAAAAATAGTTGTTTTTTGTTTTGTTGCCTTAAGTGTTTTTTCTTGTTCTAAATCCGGTGAAGAGAATACAAATGAAGCATATATCCCGACACCCGTAAGTTTAGAAATTCCAACTATTTTTCAACAATTTTTGCCGACACCAACAATTCCCGCAAATAATCCGTTAACACAAGAAGGTATCGATTTGGGCAGAAAGTTGTTTTACGACCCTATTTTATCGGGCGACGGCACCCAATCTTGTGCCGGCTGCCACATTCAAACCAATTCGTTTACAGACCCAAGACAATTTAGTGTAGGTATAGACGGTAGTGTCGGCACCCGAAATTCGATGCCAATATTTAATGTTGCTTGGAGTAGTAACCAAAAATTATTTTGGGATGGAAGAGCGCATAGCTTAGAAGACCAAGCACTCGATCCGGTTGAAAACCCGATCGAAATGAATAACACATGGAGCAATGCCGTTGCTTCTCTTCAAACCACCTCTTTTTATCCCGAATTATTTAAAAATGCTTTTGGAACCGCTACCATAACTAAAGAATTAGTTGTAAAAGCAATTGCCCAATTTGAACGTACCCTAATTTCAGGGGATGCTCCCTTCGATAGATATTTAATGGGAGATTCTAACGCCGTTTCCCAATCGGTAATAAATGGCTTTAATGTGTTTATGGACCCCGAAAGAGGCGATTGTTTTCATTGCCATGGAAGCGATACAAATCCTTTGTGGACAGATAATATCTTCCATAACAACGGGTTGGATGAAACATTCACGGATAAAGGACTTGGAGACATTACCGGAGACCCTCTCGACTTTGGTAAATTTAAATCTCCCTCGTTACGAAATTTAGCCTATACGGCACCCTATATGCATGACGGTCGTTTCGAGACACTCGATGAAGTAATAAATCATTATAGCGAAGGATTGGTTTACTCCGAAACCATTGACCCGCTTATGAAATTTGTAGCACAAGGAGGAAGTCATTTAACTCCCGAAGAAAAAACAGATTTAAAGGCTTTTTTACTTTCGTTATCCGAAGATGCTTTTACCACGAATCCAAACTTTCAAAACCCGAATTAATTTTTCAGTTGAAGCGAATCTAACTCCTGAACCTTTTTAAGCATTGGGTCATCTTCATTTATAATTTCTTCAAAAGCATTAATTCCAAAAAGCTGTTGTGCTATGTGGGCTTTTAATGCTCGTTTTAATACCTCTCTGTGATATGTCATATTCAAATGCGCTTCGTTAAAACGCGAATAATTAATAAAAGCGTCCGTTACACTATCAGGCACGTGATAGGTATTAAAAAAATCTGAAGCTTGGTAGTTATTAAAATCATTTCTGTTTTTTTCTAAATATTCAAAAACAAAATAAGCAACAAATCCGTTTCTAGATGCATAATTTAAGGTTTCGTTTTCAATACTGGTATCTTTTGGGATAAAAACATCGGGGATGATACCGCCACCTCCATAAACCACTTTTCCTTTTGGAGTAACAAATCGCAACGAATCTGCTACTTTAATACTATCTGCATGAAGAAGTTCACCATTTTTATACCTTCGTTGGTATTCATTATAATAATCATCTATTCCATTATTATAGGGGCGTTGTATCGACCTTCCCGTTGGTGTATAATATCTGGCAATAGTTAGTCTTACGGCACTCCCGTCACCAAGAGACATTTCACGTTGTACCAGTCCTTTTCCGAAGGTTCTTCTGCCAATAATTACCGCTCTATCATTATCTTGTAAAGCACCGGCAACAATTTCACTAGCTGAAGCAGTGTTTTCGTTAACCAAAATATATAATTTTCCCTCTTCAAAATCGCCATTCGATGTAGCTACACTTTTTTTTTCTTCTCCTGTTTTGTTACGAGTGATAACAATTGTTTTATTGTTTTTTAAAAAATGATCGGCAATTTCTTTAGCCGAAGAAATATAACCGCCCGGATTATCTCGTAGATCTATTACTAAGGAAGAAATACCCTTATCGATTAAATTATTCAAGGCTTCATCAAATTCGTCTATAGTAGATTCGGCAAAGCGGTTAATTTTTATATACCCAATACTATCGGTTAATCGATAAGCCGCATCAACACTTACTAACGGAATCCTATCTCGCTTTAATGTAAATTCCATTAGGTCATTCTCGTCAGGTCTGGCAACCTGTAGTTTTACCTTACTACCAATCTGTCCTTTTAAATACTTTACAATCGTATCTCTTGAAACGGTTTTTCCGAAAAGCTTAACAGTATCTGCATACAAAATTCTGTCTCCGGCTTTAATCCCTGCTTTTTGAGCAGGACCACCATCTAATGCCCTAATAACAGCAATGGTATCGTTGTATACATAAAAACTTATGCCTATTCCTACAAAGTTACCACGCATGTCATCGGAATTTTCTTCGTATTTATCTGCCGGAATATATACTGAATGAGGATCGAGGTTTTCTAAAATTTCATTAACCGTTACATCCACAATACTATCGGTGTTTACCTTATCTACATATTCGTAATCTATATAATCAATAAGCCGATTGAGTTTGTCTTTTTTAGAATTGGTGGCAAATATTTTTTGACTTGTATCTTTAAAATTAAGTTTTCCACCAATAAAGATTCCTCCGGCTATTGCAAGTGATAAGAGTAATGGAATGTATATTTTATTTGTTTTCATAGGTTATTCCGCTAAATTGGGAATATGACAAATTTCCACTCCGGCTTTACGTAAAAATTGCACTCCGGAAGTGTCCTTGTATTCTTTGTGATAGACCAAGCGTTTTATTCCTGCTTGGTGTATCAATTTACTGCACCCTTGACAGGGAGACATAGTTATATATAAGGTAGCATCTCTACAAGACTGAGTAGAAGAAGCTACTTTTAAAATAGCATTTGCTTCGGCGTGTAGCACGTACCACTTTGTATATCCGGCATCGTCTTCACAAATATTTTCAAAACCCGAAGGCGTACCGTTATATCCGTCGCTAATAATGGTTTTATCTTTTACGATTAATGCCCCTACTTGGCGACGTTTACAGTACGAAAGTTTACTCCATTCGGTAGCCATTTTAAGATATGCAATATCGTAAAGATGTTGTTTTTCAGGTTTCATTCTATGAAAATACTATGAAAAGGCGAAATTACCATGAAGTTAACGAGTTACAAAATTGTAAGGCGTTAAAAATTGTTTAAAAAATCCAATTTTTAACCAGCATAGGAAGTACCAACCCAACAACAATAGAAGAAACTACCAATACCCAATCACGTTTGTTAAATCTAAAAACGGTTTTAAATACAAATCCTATTACCAAAACGATAAATGTAATAATGATTTGTGCTATTTCTACTCCCAGAGCAAATTCAAGAAGCGGAAGTAACGAACTGCCTCCGTGAATCATTTTATAATACGAGGCAAAACCAAAACCGTGAATAAGACCAAAAAAAGCAGTTACAAAATACAAGATATTAATTCCTGTTTGAGCCGAAGATTTTCCGGCAGTAAAGACATTGTACAAGGCTCCAATTAATATGGTTATGGGAATTAAAAATTCTACTACTCGTGATGAAACCTGAACCACATTATAATTAGCTAAAATTAACGAGGTAGTATGCCCAATTGTAAAAAGTGTAATAAGAAGTAACACCCTTTTCCAGTGCGAAAAATTATAAGCAACTACTAAAACCGTTAAAAATAAAATATGGTCTAACGCGCTCCAATCCAGCACGTGGAATAATCCTAACTTTAGGTATAAAACAAAATCGTTCATGTATGGGGATAAATAGTTATTTTAAATTTAATCGTAAAAAAGGTTCTGCTTCTTTAATAGGAATACGAAATTCTACAGGTCCTGCGGCATAACTTGCTATTTCGTATTGATTGTAAACAAAAATAAGTTCTTCTGGTGTAATTCCAAATGATTCGGGTAAGTAAAAAGTATCGTTTTCAAACCAAAATCCGGTAGCATTTATTGGCTCTCCTTCCGGAATTTCATTTTCTGTTCTAAATTTTTCTTCGGCTAAAGCTAAAAATTCATTTTTATCTTTTATCAGTTCATCCATTTTTAAAGATTCTCCGGTTTGCGTATCAAAATTTGAATAACTTGTTGCCCCGTAACCATGAGCACCGCCCGTATAAAGATAAGCATTCTTTTCTAACGAAAGAACAGAAGGAGAAGAATACATTTCGTTCACCGAGACTTCGGCAAAATACACTCCCATATCGGGATATTCAGATTTGTCTCTTTTGTAGATTTTTATAAAATTTGAAGTAGCTTCTTCAATACTTTTTGGAACATAAAGACTGTCTTCTGAAATGTTTAAAGATTGAATAATAAAATCTTCAATTACCCTATTTACCTTTCTTGAAGCTTCTTCGTTTCCCGAAGCAATTAAATAATTTAGTGTAATTTCGGCACATTCGTCCTGCTTACAAGCATCTTTAATGGTTTTTGATTCTTTTTTAACCGTTAATGGTACTAAAGGTTTGTTTTTTTTACAACTAACAAAAATTAGCAGAAAAGAAACCGTATAGAGAAAATTG
>WFXA01000207.1 GCA_015490835.1 Flavobacteriaceae bacterium
ATATTTTATAGGTTAAAAGTACAAATGATTTAAAAATAAACAACAAAACCACTACATTTGTTTTTTTTAAAACCCTAAAGCATGAATTTTAATACCAAAACCATTCACGGCGGACAAGAGTATGACAAAGCTTACGGAGCTGTAATGCCTCCTATTTACCAAACATCTACTTATGCGCAAACCACTCCGGGAGGGCATAAAGGATACGAATATTCCAGAACACACAACCCTACTCGTGCTGCTTTAGAACGTGCTTTTGCCAGTATTGAAAACGGGAAACATGGATTGGCTTTTGGAAGCGGATTAGCAGCTATAGATGCTGTAATTAAACTTTTAAATCCGGGTGACGAAGTGGTTTCTACCAATGATTTATATGGAGGAACGTACCGTTTGTTTACTAAAATTTATAAAAAATTCGGGATTAAATTTCATTTCATTGGAATGGAAAATGCCCATCGAATAGAAGATTATATAAACAAAAATACCAAGCTAATTTGGGTTGAAACACCTACCAACCCAATGCTTAATATTATTGACATTAAAAAGGCAGGTGATATAGCAAAAAAACACAAGGTATTACTAGCGGTAGATAATACCTTTGCAACTCCCTACTTGCAACAACCTCTTGATTTGGGTGCCGATATTGTTATGCACAGTGCTACAAAATATCTTGGCGGACACAGTGATGTGGTCATGGGAGCCTTAGTGGTAAAAGATGATGCCCTAGCAGAGAAATTATATTTTATTCAAAATTCAAGCGGAGCTATCTGTGGACCTCAAGATAGTTTTTTGGTGCTTAGAGGAATTAAAACCCTGCATGTTCGTATGCAACGTCATTGCGAAAACGGAAGAAAAATAGCCGAATACCTGTCTAACCATCCTAAAATTGAAAAAGTATATTGGCCGGGTTTAGAAAGTCATCCTAACCATAAAATTGCCAAATCGCAAATGAATGATTTTGGCGGAATGCTTTCTTTTGTTACCAAAGGAAATAATTATAACGAAGCCATAAAAATTGTAGAAAACCTCAAAATTTTTACTCTTGCCGAAAGTTTGGGTGGCGTAGAAAGCCTTGCCGGACATCCTGCAAGTATGACGCATGCCAGTATTCCTAAAGAAGAACGCGAAAAAACAGGAGTAGTAGATTCACTTATTCGTTTAAGTGTGGGTATTGAAGACGCAAACGATTTAATAAACGACTTAAAACAAGCAATTGCGTAGTTAAGGCGCTATTTTTGGGTTTGAAAACGCATTTTATTTTGTTTAAAATATTCCTTTGTATATTTAACCGTCTATTTTAAACAAGCATGACTACAAATAAACGTATTACAAGAGCCTATAAAAAAGCACTTCGAATTCCTTTTAACAACGATTCTAAATTTATCATTTTTAGCGATTGTCACCGAGGAGATAATAGCTTTGCAGACGATTTTGCCAATAACCGAAACACTTTTTATCACGCCTTACAACATTACTACAACAACGGCTTTACCTACTTAGAATTAGGTGACAGTGATGAATTATGGGAAAACCGGAGTTTTAAAACCATCTTTTATGCTCATAAAAATATTTTTGACTTGATGAAGCTTTTTTATAAAGAAGGTAGGCTTTATAGATTGTTTGGCAATCATGATATGGTGTATAGAAACAAAAAATATGTAGAAAAACACTTGTACTCATATTTTAACAAAGTAACCGGACAGGACGAACCTCTTTTTCCGGGAATTACCATCTATGAATCCATTGTTTTACAACACGAAGAGACACATCAAGAAATACTTATGATGCACGGTCATCAAGCCGACTGGATGAATTATCACGGCTGGAAATTCAACAAGTTTATGGTTCGTGCTTTATGGCGACAGTTACAAATTTTTGGAATTGGCGATCCCACCAGTCCGGCAAAAAACTTTAAAGAACTCATCAAGGTTGAGCGACGTACCAAAAGATGGATCGTTAACAACAAAAACCTCTTTACAATTATTGGTCATACACACCGTCCTCGTTTTCCGGAGCCGGGCGAAATAGCTCTTTTTAACGACGGAAGTTGTGTACATCCCAGAAGCATTACCGGACTTGAAATAGAAAATGGTGAAATTGCATTAATTAAATGGCACATTGCAACAACTAAAGACGGTACTTTAAAAGTTATGCGAAAATTACTGGAAGGTCCTCAAAAACTAATCGATTATATTACACATTAATGACTTCTTCTATTTGCGGAGCATATTTTTTAATGGTCATTTCCACACCCGATTTTAAGGTCATTTGGTTTACCGAACAATCTACACAAGCACCGGTAAGTTGCACTTTTACTGTTTTTTCATTTTCAATACTTAGCAGCACAATATCGCCTCCGTCGTTTTGTAAAAAAGGACGTATTTCGTCTAGTGCTTTTTCAACTTTTGCCATTAAATCAGGGTTTTCCATAAGTTTAATTTTTAACGGTTGAACATCCTGCCATCGTTGTTATTTTAATAACTTCAGTAGGCGGAAGCGTTTCGTTGCGTCTCACGGTTTGTTCTACGACATTTTGCGTTACTTTTTCAAAAGCTTTTGATGTTGGTGTATCTTCTTGCAGGGCTGCGGGTCTTCCTACATCTCCGGCTTCGCGAATACTTTGTACAATAGGAATTTCTCCTAAAAAAGGAACATTTAAATCTTCAGCTAAATTTTTTGCACCTTCTTTTCCGAAGATATAATATTTGTTATCGGGTAATTCTTCAGGTGTAAAATATGCCATATTTTCAATTATTCCCAAAACGGGAACTTGTATGTTTTCTTGCTGAAACATGGCGACCCCTTTACGAGCATCTGCAAGAGCTACCGTTTGCGGAGTACTAACAATTACAGCACCGGTAATTGGCATAGATTGCATAATGCTGAGGTGAATATCACCTGTTCCGGGAGGAAGATCAACCAACATAAAATCTAATTCGTTCCAAGCAGCATCAAAAATTAATTGGTTTAATGCTTTAGCAGCCATGGGTCCTCGCCAAATTACCGCTTGTTCGGGTTTGGTGAAAAAACCGATAGAGAGAATTTTAACACCGTAATTTTCTATGGGTTTCATTTTACTTCTTCCGTTTACAGTAACAGACAAGGGTCTTTCTTCTGCAACATCAAACATAATTGGGATTGAAGGACCGTACACATCGGCATCTAAAACACCTACTTTAAATCCCATTTTAGATAATGAAACAGCCAAGTTTGCTGTAACAGTAGATTTTCCTACACCACCTTTACCCGAAGCTATTGCTATAATATTTTTAATTCCGGGAAGCGGTTTTCCTTTTATAAGATTAGAGTTTTGGGCTTGAGGAGGGGTTTCTACCTTTATATTTACTTTAACTTGCGCATTGGGAGAAACTTTTTCTTTTATGGTTTTAACAATATCTTCCTCGGCACGTTTTTTAATATGAAGTGCAGGAGTGGTAAGCACCACATCTACAATTACTTCATCTGCAAACGTGATTACATTTTTTATTACACCACTTTCTATCATATTTTTACCTTCACCGGCAACGGTTATCGTTTCAAGTGCTTTTAAAACGTCTTCTTTTTTAATTTTCATACGGTTTAATTTTAATTATCTACTTTATTAATTAGTACGGTTGGTTGCTAGATAATTAATTTAGATTAATTCTAAAGTACAAAGATATGGCATTATCTTTAAATTTTGATTTAATTATAAAAAAAACCTTCTTGAAATTCATCAAGAAGGTTTTAAAAATTGAAACAAGGTTGGTTGGGTTTAATTAATATCGAGCTTTTGCAATTTAGCTTCAATATTTTCCATTTGTTTTTGAAGTGTATTAATTTTTTTTACTTGAGCTTCTAATTGTTTAATTTTTGCATCTTGTTGTTGGAATATTTCAACCCATTCGTTTGTTTTAAGTCCAACAGACACGTTAATAATACTTGCTTTTTGTCCGTTTGAAGCAGACCAAGCTTTACCAATTACTTGTTTTAAATCTGAAAGTGAAATGTCTTTTGGAGAAATAGCTTTGGCATATCCGTCGTTATAACCTGAAGCTACAATAAAATCGCCAACTTTAACATCGCCTAGTGTTAGCACGGGTACTTGCCCCATAAACCCAACTTTTTCAAAAGCATCTTTTCGGTTAGCATCGGGCATATTTCCCAGTACGATTGGTGCTAAAGATATAGACATTACTTGGTCTGCATCAGTAGTATTTCGAGATATTTTTCCTCCTTTTACACCTACTACTTCGCCAAACATATATTTTTCTTCGGGGTTTTCTTTTTCGAGCCACTCTGCATAATCGGCACCTTTTGACCCATAAATAACACCTTGGTCTCTTGCAACTTGTTTTGC
>WFXA01000208.1 GCA_015490835.1 Flavobacteriaceae bacterium
GGGTTTTTTTATTTGGCGGTGAGATTTTATCCTTTGCTCGAACCTTTTTTGAAAAGCAAGCAAAGAATTAAACAGCGGTGCGAGCAAAGCCCGCGCTATTTATCTCGCGTGTCCTTGCGAGACGCACGAAACCGCTTTCACCGCGTCTGTCGCTCGCTTCGCTCCGGCGACCGTCCGACCAAAACCATTTCCTTTCAATTTTTTGTTCGGCTTCTCCCCAGACCCCTCCGCCGATAGATGAAAGAGCGGTAAGGAAATGATTTTGTCGGTCGGGTTCGCCATAATAAATTTATAATTTATTTACTATTGTATTATAACTTAATATTGTGTTAAAGTACAAGTACATAAAATATAATATTTTTATTAATAAGTTTAGAAAAAATTATGAGTCAAAACACAGCAAAAAGGTTTGGTGAGAATATGAAAAAAATTCGTTTGAAAAAAGGAATGTCGCAAGGCGATATTTATCGCGCTACCAAAATTGAGCGTGCGTACATCAGTAATCTTGAAGCTGGCAAACAGAATCCCACTCTTGAAACAATGGAAAAGATTGCTAAAGCGCTGGGTGTTAATGTGGAGCAATTACTAAAGTAATAATAGTATAAAAATAAAAGTTATGAAAAAAAGAATTTACATTAAAAATTTAAAGAAATATATTGGCAAAGAAATTGAGATTTATGCAAGAATCAATACAAGAAGAGATCAAGGAAAAATGATATTTTTTGACTTTTCGGACTCTACCGGAACGGTCCAGGGAATTGTGCTGCCTAAAAGCGCGGCGATGCAAGACGCAAAAAAAGTGCGGGAAAATTTCGCAGTTTTAGTTAAAGGAAATATTAACGAAAGACCTGAAAACAATAAAAATCCCGATGTTCCAAATGGTGATATTGAATTAGAGATACTAAAAATATCTACCATAAACACCAGCGAGACAATCCCGTTTCCGTTAGAAGATACTTCTGACATAAATGAAAATATAAGACTTAAATATAGATATTTAGACCTGCGTTCTGAAAGAATGAAGAAAAATGTTAAGAATAGATTCAGGGTTCAACAATTTATACGAAACTATTTAGCGGATCGGGGTTTTCTAGAAATAGAGACCCCTCTTTTATCAGCCCCAACTCCGGAAGGAGCTCGATCTTTTGTTGTTCCAAGTCGTCTGGATACAGGAAAATTTTATGCCTTGCCCCAGTCTCCACAACAATACAAACAACTATTAATGGTGGCTGATTTTGACAAATATTTTCAATTTGCTCGCTGTTTCCGAGACGAGGATAGCCGTGGTGATAGACAACCTGAATTTACACAGATGGATTTGGAAATGTCTTTCGTATCTGAAGAAGATATTATGCGTCTTAACGAGGAATTACTAATTACATTGGTTAAGGAATTATATCCAGAGAAAAAGATACAAGAAATACCATTTCCAAGAATGACATATAATGATGTCATGGAAAAGTATGGGACTGATAGGCCCGATATCCGTAAGGATAAAAGTGACAATGATTTACTTGCATTTTTATGGGTTACTGATTTCCCTATGTTTGAAAAAGTGGCAGATGATAATAATTTTGATGAGGCCAAGAATTGGACATTTACTCACAATCCATTTTCAAAACCAAAGGATGAATACATAACTGATTTTGTGAGTGGGGAAAATATTGAAAACATACTTAGTACACAATACGATATAGTCTTAAATGGATTTGAAATTGGCGGGGGAAGCATAAGAAATCATAATCCTGATTTGTTAAGAAAAACGTTCGAGATTATGGGCTATGATCAAAAAAGGATTGAAGAAAATTTTGGCCACATGCTGGAAGCGCTATCGTTTGGAGCACCCCCACATGGAGGTATTGCATGGGGTTTTGATCGGTTGCTTATGATTCTAGAGAAAGAAAAAAGTATTCGTGAAGTCATCCCATTTGCAAAAACCGGGGAAGGTAAAGATTTAATGCTTGATGCTCCGGATAGAATTGCAGAAAAACAACTTGAGGAATTAATGATTAAATTAGTCAATGAATAAACCTTTATGAAAAAAACAGTAATTATCACGGGAGCAAGTAGTGGAATCGGCAAAGCATGCGCAGAATTACTTGCAAAAAATTACGATTTAATACTTTGTTCAAGAAATGAAGATAAACTAAAAGAGCTGCAAAAAACATTACAAGCACACGGTAACAAAGTATTAGTTTTTAAATTGGATGTAAGAAGTGATACCGAAGTTTCAAGCTTATTTAATACTCTTGCAGCAGAGGGTATTGGCGTTGATGTTTTAATAAATTCAGCTGGTCTTGCACTTGGATTGGAAACTTTGGATAGAAGCCTAGAAGAAGATATCCATGCAATGATTGATACAAATATTAAGGGCCTATTATTCATGTCAAAACATGCTTTAAAGGTTATGAAGGCAGCAAATAAAGGCCATATTATAAATTTAGGTTCAATTGCAGGTATAGATTCGTATCCAACAGGCATCACATATGCCGCAACAAAATCTGCCGTCAAATCCATATCTGATGGATTAAGGAAAGACATCATTCCGAACAACATTCGTATTACAAATATTCAACCAGGGTTGGTGGAGACCAAGTTTAGTGTAATAAGATTTTATGGCGATACCAAAAAGGCAAAGAGTGTTTATAAAGGCATCAAGCCTTTAAGTGCAAACGATATTGCTAGCATTATTAAATATGCAATAGAATTACCGCAACATGTACAAATAAACGAAATAACTGTAACACCCACACATCAAGCTACGGTTGAGCATATATATAGAACAAATTAAATTAACTATTATGAATTTAAACACAAATATAACTTTAGCATATATTAACTATAAACGCCTTGATTCTGATGCATTAAAAAAGTTACATTCAGCAAAAATTACAGAACAAATTAGTGAAAAAAGCATAATCAAAGATCTGGGTCTGGAAGTGCGTTCTATTGCGTTTATTGAAAAGTGTAATGCGGTAATGATATTGATTGTGCATGATGAATATTACTCTAAAGATTTTCTAACAGGAAGGATACTTTCTTTTTGGGATAAATATTCAAATGCGGGTATCGTGCATTTTATTAGAGAAGTGCAATTTAAATACAACACAGATGCATTGCAATTTTTAGCAGAGGCGTCATCGGGTTTACATAGTGTGACAGTTGGCGATTCTCAAGTAATGTCACAGATAGTCAGTGGATTAAATTCAGGTTTTTTTGATACTAAAATGTTGCATTTTATATCGGGATGGATTCGTAATGTCATCAAAGATGTTGAATTAAAAACGAGTTTGTTTGAAGGGAATACATCTGTAGAAAGAATAGCATCGGAAATCATTCTCGATAAATTAGGCGATAAAAAAGGAGCCAAAGGAATAGTTTTAGGTTACGGCCAGTCAGGAAAATTGGTAGCAAAAATATTAAATGTGGAAAATGCAATTCATCTATATATAGCAAATCGGTCACAAATAGATATAACAAAAACAGAGCTTGACCAACAAAGTGTTGTGTATAAGAGGTTTGATGAGTTAGAGGAAGTAGACGACATAGATTTTTGCATTGTGGCACTTGAAAACAATCAACAAACTCAGGAATTAATCCAAAAGTTTATTAAGAATATCAACAGTAAATCAAATAAAATACTATTCGTTGATATTTCAACACCCCCACTGTTAGATAATACAATATCCTTTATAGACATTGAACATATATCCAAAATAGCAAATAAAAATATAGAAAATCGTAAACAGGCTGCTAATAAAACACAAAGATTAATAGTTAAAAAACTTGATTCTGTGATTTCGACAATAAATACATATATTGGCAAAGAATACATTAATGAGCAGAAAAATACAGAATTTAATTTGGATAGGGCAAAATTAGATCTCGCAGTAAAACGGAACAAGATTTTACTATAAGGGATTATTTAGATAGGCAAAATTTTATTGAAGTGACAACGCCTTTTATCGTTGGCTTACTAACAGATCCGGCAAAAGTTGACAAGGGTGGTGCAATAGAAGTTAAGTTAAGAGATGGGATTCCATCTTTTTTAAGGCAGTCAAACCAAATATATAAACAAATTTTAATAGTATCAGGTTTGGAAAAGATATATGAAATTGGTCCATTTTGGAGAAAAGAAGAAAATGATTCTTACAGACATTTGTTTGAGACCATTGGTCTAGATATAGAAATGCAAAATCCATCTAAATTAAGTGTTTTATATGAATTAGTTTTATCTATTATTAAACATATATTTGAAATAGTACCAAATAATACAAATCTTATTATTCCGGATGCTAAAGAAGTGCCGGTTATCACATACAAGGAAGCAATTCATTTATTAAAAAACAATGGCGAATATATTATTTATGGGGATGACCTTGGTTTGGTTGGTGAAATGAATCTCAGTAAAATTATTTCCAAAAAATATAAGTCTGATATTTTTGTAATTAAAAATTATCCAGATACAATCAAAAAGTTTTACACAAAAGAATATGAAAAAGGATTAACTGAGACATTTGATGTTATATTAGGAGGTTGGGAGCTTGCAAGTGGTGCAATCAGGCAGACAAATGGAGAAAAAATAAAAAAATCAATGCTTCTATCTGGCATTAACCCAATGGATTATGAATTTTATACATCCATGGTTGATAAAGCGGTCGAGCACGGAGGTTTTGGTTTAGGAATTGATAGGTTAATAGCAAAGGTTCTCGGTTTAGACATGGTTCATGATGCCGTGTTATTTCCAAGGACACATAAGAGATTAATTCCGTAGTAAGTAAACCATAAGAGTAATTGTTGTAGTTAGCTTTTTCTGACAAGGATTGCGAGGCGTCTCTCGTGAGCGAGCGGACGGACGATTACCACGAGCGTAGCGCCTCGGGTCGCCGCAAGCGACGGAGAAAAAGGCGGACGATATGCTGCAAGTTATGTTATTTTTATTTACAAGCCTTTTTTGGAGGAGTGAAGCGGCGAAAGCAAAACCATAAAATTTCCTTTCAATTTTTTGCGGCTCCCCCCTGCACCCCCCGCCGTTTTTTTGGAAGGTAAGGAAATTTTTGGTTTTGCGTGCGCGACTGGAAGGAGCGCGCCCGAGGCGCGGTGGAAGTGTTGTTCGCGTCCCGTAGGGCGCGAGATAAAAAGCACGCGAAGCGTTCCGCCTCCTATTCCGGATTTTCTTCAAAGTAAGTTCGGATTTCGTCCAAAAGGTACCGCCAATTTGCGGATACGGCAAGCAAAACAGAAAATTTTCTCCACATTTTTTTAATCGCGCGCCCCCAAAATTTTTTTCAATTAAGGAAAAGAAAATTTTTCTGTTTTGCCTGTTGCCGTAGCGAAGCGGAGACGGGCGGAAACGCTGGGCGGGATTCAATCCGCAAAATCCTCTGGATTTTGCTCAAAAAAGGTTAGAATTTCGTCCAAACAGTACCGCCAAATAAAAAACCCTGCAA
>WFXA01000209.1 GCA_015490835.1 Flavobacteriaceae bacterium
GAAAAAACAACCGATTTTTGGGATGAGTTAAGCACAGAGCAGCAATTGGAAATCAAACAAGGTTCATTGGATATCAAACAAGGTAAATTTTCAGACTTCGATACTTTTATATCTAAACATAGATAATGAGTAGAAAAGTAATTATTTCAAAAACTGCTGAAAAAAGGTTAAATGAACTTTTTAAATACTTTCTCGAAAATTGGTCACAAAAAGTAAAATCAGATTTCATAAATAAACTTGACAGTAAAATCACACTTCTGAAAAAACACCCAGAAAGTTTCCCAGAATCTGAAAAACAAAAAGGTTTAAGAAAATGTGTTATTACAAAACAAACCACAATGTTTTATAGGTTCAATTCTCAACAAATCATTATAATAACCTTTTTTGACACAAGACAAAATCCTGAAAAAATTAATGAGGACTTATAAAGCCAATAACGTTACCACTAAGCTTTTTGTTTTTGCTTAGCTTAAACCAAGCGGTTCTTACCACCAAGGTAAGAACACAACGGAATTTTAGGAAATCGAGAAAAAAATGTAAAATATTCGGGTATTGTAAGTAATGCTCGAAAAAATGATACTTATCTCTCAAATCAAAAATATATTTTAAATTAGCAGAAAATAAGAATGTACACATCATTCTATAATAAACAAAGTTTCTAACCTTTTTTACAAATATAAAATAGGAGTAAAAGCATTTTTAAAATAGCTTGGTGTAGCATTAATTCACTAAAAACTCGGTTAACGATGAAATATAATAATATTATAATTATGAATAAAAGAAGATTATTTATGTTATGTGTCATTTTTGCAACAAGTTATTTAAATGCACAAAGCCTAGAACTTGGACCACTTATAAACTATGAAAAAACAAGCTTTTCAGTACCAACAGGGAATATTTTAATTGGTGGACCCGGTGGAGCAAGTAAAGAGACTAGAAATACCGGTTTCGAAACTAATATTGCTTTGGGGGCTTATTTTATGATTTATCCGGACGGAGTGTTTTCAGACAGATTTGGTTATGGAGCAGAATTGTTTTACATAAAAAACACATCCACAGAAATAAAAGACTTTTCGGTTTCAACAATAAATCTAATTCCTTATATAAATGTTTCGCCGTTTGCAGATTTCCCATTCTTTGTGGGCATTGGAGGCGGAGTTAGTTATGTTATTTCTTCAGAAAACAACACTGGAACAGTACCTGATGATGATATTAACAATTTTGGTTTTCAAACAAAATTAGCTGTTTCTTACCGTTTTGAAAATATTATAACAATTGAATTTGGTGCACACAGTGAGTTTTCAGACCTAGTTGACGACCAAATTAAAACAAACACCTATTATCTTGGGATCAAATTACCTTTAAATCAATTATTAAATAAATGAAAGTTATACTAACAATATTATTTACCGTCTTAATGTCTATCAACGTCAGTTCTCAAATAAAAGTTTATCTGAAAAACGGTGATATTAGTGAAGGTAGAATTGGTCTTATACAATTAAGAAAATTTAAACTTAAGCAAACAAAAAAAGGAAAATCACAATCTTTTAAAGCTAAGGAAATAGACAGTATAGTTTCATATAGCAAACAAGGACTGCAAGTTTATCACAGTGTTTTAAATATTTTTGGAAAACCACGTATCTTTAAATTGTACAAAAGAGGCAAAATAAATATTTATATTATTGAAAGTACAACAGTAACAGGTTTTGGTAATTTTAGTTCTACTTATTATTCGATAAAGAAACCAAATGAGGAAAGATGTGTTGATTTATATAAAGGAGGACCTTATTGGACTAATTTTGCTAAAATTGCAAGCAATTATTTTGAAGATTGCCCGGATTTGGCTAACAAAATAAAAAACAGAGAAAAAGGATTTACAAAAGATGATTTATTGAATGTTGTTGAATACTATAATAAAAAATGCAAGTGATTAATAAAAAAAGCCTACCATACAAAATGAACAGATAGAATAACACCGGTATTCAAAAACACTTTACAATTTTATCACAAAAAATACTTTTCTTTGTCAAAATTAGGCTTAATTTTTGCAAAGCCTAAACAAAATCAATTGTGTATCTTTACCCAATGAAACAACTCATTGTTTTTTTATTACTAATTAGTTCAATTTGCGTTAGCGCACAAAACGATGCGTTGGCAAAAAACTATTTTCAACAAGGACAGTACGAAAAGGCGGCATCTATTTATAAAAAACTCTACAAACAAAACACCTACCAATTTAAATACTTACAGTCTTTAGTTGCATGTTACCAACAACTCGAAGAATATGAAAAAGCCGAAACTGCTTTGCAAGAAAAACTTAGCGAAGAACGGGTAAATCCATCGCTTTACGTAGATTTTGGGTACAATTATGCATTGCAAAAAAAGGATAGTTTGGCAAAAGTAAATTACGAAATAGCCGTTCAAAAAGCCAAAGAAAATAAAAACTATGTTTATGTTGTAGGAAAACGTTTTGAAGACTTTTCATTGCTGGATTATGCCATAAAAGTTTACGAAAATGCTTCCGATGGCGACTCTAGAAGATCTTTTGAAACCAAACTTGCCCGAATTTACGGTGAGCAAGGAAAAACCCGAAAAATGTTTCAGGCTTACCTTGATTTAATTACTAAAACCCCTGGATATTTAAGTACTTCGCAACGAATTTTCAGTCAATATATTACCGAAGACCCTTTTAACGATGCAAATGAAATTCTGAGGAAAGAATTGCTCAAACGCTCACAAGACAACCCCAATATTCTGTATAACGAGTTACTTAGTTGGTTGTTTATTCAACAAAAACAATTTAAAAAAGCATTTATTCAAGAAAAAGCCATTTTTAAACGAATGGAAGACAATGATCTATCCGGAATTATAGAGCTTTCATATATTGCTATTTCAGAAAAATATTTTAAAGAAGCCTCTGAAATAGTACAATTTGTTGTTGCAAACGCAGCAACCCCCGAAACAAAAATGCAAGGCGAACAATTATTACTAAAAATTAAGTTAGAAACCGCTTCGCCAAAAGAGTATGCAAAAATAGACGAACAATATAAAAAGCTGCTTCAACAATACGGTGATAACTCAAACAGTTTTTTGCTTCAACTGGATTATGCTCGGTTTCTATCATTTAAATTTGCCAAAAAGGAAGAAGCTGTAGCAATGCTGAAAGCTTTTAGCAAAGACCATAGGCTTAGTCGTTACCAAGAAGCTAAAACAAAGATGTTACTGGCAGACATTTTGGTTTTTGAAGAAAAATTTAACCAAGCTCTTATTTATTATTCGCAAATTCAGAATAAGGTAAAAGGAGATGTCTTAGCTCAAGAAGCTCGTTTTAAAATTGCACAAACCAGTTATTTTAAAGGCGATTTTCAGTGGTCAAAAGTGCAACTGGATGTATTAAAAAAATCCTATACGCAACTTATTGCCAATGATGCGATGCAACTTAGTTTTATAATTCATGACAACTCGTTGGAAGATTCTACCCAAACCGCTTTAAAAAAATATGCCCGAGCCGATTTGTTAGCGTACCAAAACAAGCCTAAAGAAGCATTAGTGATTTTACAAGATATTTTAACCCATCATAAAGGCGAAAAAATTGAAGATGAAGCATTGTTTAAATCTGCCCAAATGAATGAAAAACTTCTACAATATACAAAAGCTGAAGAAGCCTACTTAAAAATTATTGAATTTTATAAAGATGATATTTTGGCAGACGATGCATTATTTAACTTGGCAAAGTTGTACGAAACACAATTAAATATGCCCGAAAAAGCGAAGGCTTTTTACGAACAACTTATCTTTAATCACCAAGACAGTATTTATTATATCGAAGCACGCAAGCGATTTAGAAAACTCCGTGGCGATACTATTGAACAATAACACTATCTTACCCTCTAATGTATATATACAACGTAACAGTAAATATAGAAAACAGTATAAAGAATCAATGGTTACAATGGATAAAAAACCATATTCCGCAAGTATTGGCAACCGGAAAATTTAGTGGTGCTAAGCTCACAAAAGTTTTGGTAGATGAAAAAAACGATACTACCACCTACTCCATTCAATATCGGGCAAAATCACGTAAAGATTTAGACGATTACTATACCCATTTTGCTGAAAAACTACGTACCGAAGGATTACAACTTTTTGCCGATAAAATGCTTGCCTTTAGAACCGAGTTGGAAATTATTGATGAATACCATGTAACTTTTAATAATAATGATGAAGAAGAATAGATGCAGTTGGTGTGGCAATGACCCCTTATATGTAAGCTATCATGATAAAGAATGGGGCGTTCCGGTTTATGACGACAATAAGTTGTTTGAGTTTTTAGTACTGGAAACCTTTCAAGCTGGATTAAGCTGGATAACCGTTTTAAAAAAGCGAGAAAATTTTAGAAAAGCTTTTGATGATTTTAATTATGAGAAAATTACTTCTTATTCCGAAAAGAAAATAGCTTCCTTACTTCAAGATAAAGGAATTATTAGAAACAAACTTAAAGTAAAAGCAACGGTAACTAATGCACAAGCATTTATAAAAGTACAAAAGGAATTTGGTAGTTTTAGTAAGTACATTTGGAGATTTGTAAATGGCAAACCCATTGTAAACACCTTTAATTCGTTATCTGAAATTCCTGCCAACACACCGTTAAGCGATACCATTAGTAACGACTTAAAAAAACGCGGATTTAAGTTTGTGGGCAGCACGGTGGTTTATGCGCATATGCAAGCCACCGGAATGGTAAACGACCATATAACAAGTTGTTTTAGACATAAGGAAGTATAAGAAATAAAAGAAAGAATTAATTGGTGCCTACGGCATTCAATTTTTCATTTTTAGGCAACTGTTCTCCCAGCGCTTTTAAAGTTTGGTTGTACCGAAACAAAAGTTGTTTATCGGTTATGGTTGTTACTTCAAAAAGCTTTTTAAACCAGTATTTAGATTTTTCAAAGTTGTTGTTAAAATAATATGCATTTGCCAGTTCTTTGTATATTTCGGGAGTTCCATAACCATCTTTAACATAAGCTTCATATACCTTAACACGGTCAATATCGGTGTTTACATTTATGGTTGAATTGGCTTTAGATTGAGAAAAACCGGAAAGCGAAGCACAAAAAAGTATAATAAAAACGGGGATTTTTATAAATTTCATTTTTCGGAATAATTTGTAGGTAAATATCTACTTTTTTTGTTGAAAAACAAAATCTATCCGACAAATAACAATTATTTCTTGTTTTTTAACCCGAAAAATTCCGTGAATTTTTAAACGACTAAGTGGTGCCAACAAATTTGTGCGTTTTGAAAACACCCAAATTTGGGGCATTTCTAAGTCGGGGTTTCCCGCATTTTCCCCTTTATCCATAGCATATTCATATAATTCACTCCGTTTTTATATGAATAATGCGGGGTAAGTATTCAACAAAAGAGATTCTTGGTATTTCTTCGGCTCCTAACGAAGCGAGATGCGAGGTGTAAACTTGGCAATCTATGAGTTTATAGTTTTCTTTTTTTAGTTTTTCAACCAAAAAATACAACCCTACTTTTGAAGCGTTACTTACTAAAGAAAACATACTTTCGCCACAGTACACACCTACATTGGGTAAATTTACGCCATATAAACCACCAACCAAATCCTTATTTTGCCATACTTCGACAGAAAGAACATGCCCCTTTTCAAATAATTGCCGGTAGGCTTGTTGCATCTCGGGTGTTATCCACGTGCCGGTTTGTCCGTTTCGTTTTGCTTTGGCGCATTGTTCGATTACACTATAAAAATCTTTATTAAAAGTAACTGTAAACTTTTTTGTTCGAATGGTTTTTTGAAGGCTCTTAGAAACTTTTAATTTATTAGGAAACAACACCATTCTCGGGTTGGGGCTCCACCATAAAATGGGTTGCCCTTCTTCGTACCAAGGAAAAATTCCGCTTTGATATGCTAATAGTAGTCTTTTTGGAGACAAATCGCCTCCTACGGCGAGCAACCCATGTTCATTTGCTTGATTTACAGGCGGAAACCAATTATCTTTTGTGAGTAAACCAACCATTTATAAAAATAACAATCCTAAAATAAAAATAACCGTTCCTACCAACATAAGAAGTAAGGTGTACGGCAAAATTTCTTTGGCTTTTAATTGGGTAATTCCCAATAAAGGCAATGCCCAAAAAGGTTGCAACATATTGGTTACTTGGTCGCCATATGCCAGTGCCATAATGGCTTTGGGCAAAGGCACACCGAGCTTCAAGGCACTTTCAATGACTATGGGACCTTGTACAGCCCATTGTCCGCCCCCGCTGGGAACAAAAATATTAACCAATCCGGCGCTAAAAAAGGTATAAATAGGAAGTGTTAAAGGAGTAGCAATAGAAACAAAAAAATCGGCTATTTGAACCACCATCCCGCTTCCGCTCATAATACCCATAATACCAAAATATAACGGGAATTGGATTAATATTCCCGATGCTCCCTTTATGGCTTTTTCTACCGCAACCAAAAAACTTTGAACAGACCGGTGCATAACCAATGCCAAACCAAACATAAAAAAGTTAAGCATATTGGGCGTAATAATGATGTTTATTAAATTTCCGGAATATTGATAAAAAAAGGTAATGAGAACCAAAATGCCAAAACCCGCACCAAACCACTTGGAGTAATCTATTTTTTCAGCTCCTTTAATGGCTTTGTTTTTTTCAACTATACCTTTATAAATAGGCAAATTTATCGGTGTTTTAGGTGCTTTTTTTCCTAATTTATACAAAACAAAAGGAATTACCACTAATAAAACAGCAAAAATAATAAGGTTAAACGAGCTTAAAACCGTTTGGCTAAAAGGAATTAAATCGGGTAATTGCGTACTTAAAGAAGCATCTTGAATACTGCTCATAAAACTTTTCAAGTGTCCGCTTTCGCTAACTTTTAATGGTGCCGAACCGCTAACTCCGCCATGCCAAATCATTAATCCCACATATCCGGAAGCACCCACCAACGGGTAATTAATTGAAAACCCTCTATGCTGTGAAGCCTCGGCAACTTTTCTTGCCAAAATAGCTCCAAAAATAAGCCCCAATCCCCAATTAAAAAACGAAACAAGCATTGTAGTAACACTTACTAACACTACAGCACTCGAGGTGTTGTTTACAAATTTAGTTAACCGTAAAATAACCGAATTTACCGGTTTGCTAAGCACCAAAATATGACCCAATACCAAAATTAACATCATTTGATAGGCAAAAACCAATAATTTGTTATTCCAAATACCGTTTTCCCAATACTTTAAAATGGTAAAAAAATGGGGTTGATTAGAAGGTGCTTCGGTGAAAAAAAATGCCAAAACCATGGTTAACAAGGTTAACAACAATGCAATGGAAAAAGGAGAAGGCATAAACTTTTTAAAAAGCGTTTCTATGGTTTTTGTGATGGTCATACTTCTTAAAATTTTACAACTAAATATATTATAATTTCTTTACGAAAGCTTTTTTTCTATTAATTTTTTTTAAAGTCATTAAAAAAAACAAACCCTCCGATAAAATAATACCGAATACGAA
>WFXA01000210.1 GCA_015490835.1 Flavobacteriaceae bacterium
AAAAAAAAAAAATAGAAATCCAAATTTTTACCGTAAAATTTGTAAGGTAAAACCTTACTTTTTCACGTTTCTTAAAAAATCTTCAGTTACCTCGGCAATCGTTGTTTCAAAAGGCGTGAATGAAAAGTTTAATGTCTTTTTAATTTTAGTAGCATCGTAAAAAGAGGTTTCAAATAAAGAGTTAACAGTGGCTTTTAACAAACGGCGTTTGGTATTAAACAGTTTGTTGCTTAACCAATCTAACTGAGAAAGAAAAAGCAATTTGGTTTTTGAAATAGCCTTTTTAGGAGGTTCTTTTTTTAAACCCAAAGCCAGTTGTGTAAGTAAATCTTTGTATAAAATATTATGTCCCACTAAAATAAAATGGTTGTTTATAATACTGCTGTTCATTAATGCAATCATTGCCTTAACCACATCGTTTACAGCTACGATTCCCACACCTCCGCTAGTATAAAACGGAACACCTTTATATACACTTTTAATAATACTCCCACTGGCAGAATGGTATTGTCTTGCACCCAAAATTACGCCCGGATGTACAATAACGGCATCCAATCCTTCTTGCGTGCCGCGCCAAACTTCCATTTCGGCTAAATGTTTTGTAATAGCATAAACACTGTTGCTTGCTTCGGGATTGTATTCTGTTTTTTCGGTGATTAATGTGCTGTTTGCTGTGGCACCCAGAGTGGCAATAGAACTAACATAGCACAGTTTATTTACTTTGAATTCCAACGAAAGATTCACCACATTTGCCGTGCCTTCTACATTTACTTTTTGTAATTTTTGAAAATCTTTGGGGTGAAAACTTATATATGCCGCAACATGATACACATAATTTACATCTTTAAAAGCCTTTGTTAGCTCGGGAATTTTGGTAATGTCTGCTTGAAACCACTCAATTTGATTGTACAAATCTTCGTATTGTGGTGTGTAGTAGGCAAAAACCTTTTTTACTTCGTCTAGCTTTTTTTGGGTTCTATAAAGTGCACGAATGCGATAGCCTTGCGCTACCAACCGGTACACCAAATGGCTCCCTACCAATCCCGAGGCTCCTGTTACTAAAATCATAAGGCGAAGGTAAGGGAATTAATAATGCTATAAAAAAACATTTTTGATTAAAAATTTCAAAACAACATCCATACGTTTATCTTTGCCAAAAATAAAAATGAAATGAAAGATTTTGTAGAAGAATTGCAATGGCGAGGAATGATTCATGATGTAATGCCCGAAACGCAAGAACACCTAATGCAACAAATGCGTGCCGGCTATGTGGGTTTTGACCCCACGGCAGATTCGCTTCATATTGGTAATTTAGTTCCCATTATGCTCTTGGCACATTTTCAGCGTTGCGGACATAAACCCGTTGCGCTGGTTGGTGGAGCTACCGGAATGATTGGCGACCCTTCGGGAAAATCTTCCGAGCGAAATCTACTTGACGAAAAAACTTTACGTCATAACCAAGAATGTGTAAAAAATCAATTGGCACAATTTCTCGATTTTACTTCCGGAAAAGAAAACCAAGCCTTAATGGTTAATAACTACGATTGGATGAAGGAGTTTTCTTTTCTCGATTTTATCCGGGATGTAGGTAAGCACATTACCGTAAACTACATGATGGCAAAAGATTCGGTAAAAACCCGTCTTTCGGGCGAAAGCGCAGAGGGAATGTCATTTACCGAATTTACCTACCAATTGGTACAAGGGTATGATTTTTTACATCTTTATAAAAACTTAGATTGTTCGCTTCAAATGGGAGGTAGTGATCAATGGGGAAACATCACTACCGGCACCGAACTCATTAGACGCATTGCCGGAGGAAAAGGCTATGCCTTAACCTGCCCTTTAATTACAAAAAGCGACGGAAGTAAATTCGGGAAAAGTGAAGGCGGTAACGTTTGGTTAGATGCAAAAAGAACATCACCATACAAATTTTACCAATATTGGTTAAACACCGGTGATGAAGATGCCGAAAAGTACATTAAAATCTTTACTTTTCTCGACAAAAAAACCATTGATAAATTGGTTTTAGAACATAAAAAAGCGCCCCATTTGCGATTGCTTCAAAAAAGATTGGCACAAGAAGTTACCATAACGGCTCATGGCATCGAAGCATACGAAAAAGCGGTTTCGACTTCAATGATATTGTTTGGAAAATCTACTTCCGAAGAATTAAAAAAGTTAGACAACCAAACCTTTCTCGATATTTTTGAAGGTGTTCCGCAGGCGGTTATTTCAAAAGAAAAAATACAAAACGGGTTGGATGTTATTGCAGCATTGGCACAAGAAACCGGGTTTTTAAAATCCAACGGAGAAGCCCGTAGAGCTTTAAAAGAAAATTCAATCTCAGTAAATAAACAAAAGGTTAAAGAAGGTTTTTTAATTTCTGAAAACGAACTTATTAACCATAAATATGTGCTGTTACAACGTGGTAAGAAAAACTATTTTATTATTGTAGCGGAATAATTTTTTAGCATTTTTTCTGTTTTTCGTACTCACATTACCTTGTTTTTTTATTGTTAATGACAATGAGCTTTTTACAATATAAATTAAAATAGTTGGGTAGCCTAAACCCTGTTTTTATTAATCTTGTAAGATGTTTCTTCTTAAAAAGATAAATAAAAGTGAAGTGATAAGTATCCAAGTAATTGATAAAAAGTGCAGGAAAATATAAAGTCTTAAAAACAATTGGTAGTAGTTCTAATTCATTAGAGAGATAGTAGATTTATTGTATAAATATTATTCCATAATCATTGATGAGCACAAAAACCTACCGTTATTTAAATAAGTTATTTAACGAGTAAAAAGAACAAATACAATAAATAAGCTATAATCATACATTAAAAGGGAGTAGATGGGATAGTATCAAAAATAAACCATTACTAATAACCTATACCTGTAACAAAGTTACACCACACGAGGGCTTACGGGATAGCGAGTTTTTCTTCAATTGTAAAGGTTCTTTTTGTTTTCATACAGGACAAAATTATACTAAATATTTAAATAGAATCTTGTCCGACTTTTTAAGGGGCTAATACACCCTGCAAAGTTAGGAATACAACAGGTAATACATTGCCTATGTAGTTGGTTAGTTCGTAGCGTTTGTCGCCAATAGTACTTGCCAATGTATTGTAGTTGGGGTTCATTCGGGAGCTGGGGGAAGTAATCCGCACTATTAAAGTATAATAATTTTTTAAAGATAGCATTGGGTTAATTTTAAGAATGATATCTTTGGAAACACAAAATAACATAAGAAGAATTTAATATTCTTTTAAAAATTTAGTAATAACTATGCGTACCAAAACCCTTAAAAAAAATAAAATCAACGTAGTAACTTTGGGTTGCTCCAAAAATGTATACGACAGTGAAGTGCTTATGGGGCAACTCAAGGCTAATCATAAAGAGGTAGTTCATGAAGAAGAGGGTACTATTATTGTAATAAATACTTGTGGATTTATAGCCAATGCCAAAGAAGAAAGTATTAATACAATTTTAGATTTTGTAAAACAAAAAGAAGAAGGAAAAATAGATAAAGTGTTTGTAACCGGATGCCTTTCCGAACGTTATAAACCCGATCTTGAAAAAGAAATACCCAATGTAGATCAATATTTTGGCACCACCGAATTACCAAATTTATTAAAAGCCTTAGAGGCAGATTACAAATATGAACTCGTAGGGGAACGTCTTACCACTACTCCCAAAAGTTATGCCTACCTTAAAATTGCCGAAGGCTGTGACCGCCCTTGTTCGTTTTGCGCTATTCCTATTATGAGAGGCAAGCACAAAAGTAAACCCATTGAAGACTTAATTACCGAAACTCAAAAATTAGCCGCTAAAGGGGTAAAAGAACTCATTCTTATTGCACAAGATTTAACCTATTACGGCTTAGACTTATATAAAAAAAGAAACTTGGCTCAACTGCTCAAAGAGTTGGTAAAAGTAGAAGGCATTGAATGGATACGATTACATTATGCATTTCCTACCGGATTTCCAATGGATATATTGGAAGTGATGCGAGAGGAATCTAAAATTTGTAACTATATCGATATTCCCTTGCAGCATATTAGTGACGATGTGTTAAAATCTATGAAACGAGGTTTCGGAAAAGAAAAAATTAATAATCTAATCACCGATTTTAGAAAAAAAGTTCCCAAAATAGCTATTAGAACCACACTTATCGTGGGTTATCCGGGCGAAACCGAAGAACACTTTCAAGAGTTAAAACAGTGGGTGCAAGAAATGCGTTTTGAACGTTTGGGATGTTTTACTTATTCGCACGAAGAAAATACAACCGCTTATTTATTGCAAGATGATGTTGCGGAAGAAGTAAAAATGCAACGAGCCAATGAGATTATGGAAATTCAAAGTCAAATTTCATGGGAACTTAATCAGCAAAAAATAGGAAAAGAATTTAAAGTTCTTATCGACCGTAAAGAAGGAAATCATTATATTGGAAGAACCCAATACGACAGCCCTGATGTAGATAATGAAGTGCTTATTGAAATTAAAGAAAATTATTTACGTGTTGGTGATTTTTATAATGTAAAAATTACAGATGCTTCCGATTTTGATTTATTTGCAATACTAATTAATTAAAAGTTCGTTATTTTTTAATTCAGTGTTTCCTAAACGGTGTTAGTTGTAAAGAATTTATGGTATCAGTAGTTCTTTTTTCCTTTCTGTAGAGCCGCTAATTTTAGTTGATTGAACAAAAAAGGAATGCTATGTAAACTCGTACCAGCTGGGGTTTAACATGTTAGTGGTTTTTAAAATTTACCAGTATGCAAATTTTACTGCTATTAACTTTACCACCTCTAAGGGTATACTATCTACAACAAAATAGTTTTTAAATTTATTAAACTTATTTAACAATTCATTCTTGATGAACTACATTACAAAAAATAATTTTCGCTTCCTTCTATTATAAACAGAACGTTCAAACTTATTTTTCAAATCAATTGAAATATCTCTAAACAATTTATATTCATCTTCAATACACGTGTATTCTGTTGCTAAATTCATAGCAATTAATTCTATGTCTTTGAGTTTTGACTTCCTTTTTTGTTTAAAAAACTATTCTTTTTCTGTAATTGACTTTAGTGATTCTAAAATTTTATTGTAATTCGCTTTAAAGGTGATCTTGTATTTAATTGTTTGGTATTCAAATAAAAATATGGCTTTAATGAGTTGATGGATAACTTTAATTATAATGCACAATGGTTTTTTTTAATTATATTGCTAGAAAAATAAAATTATGAATTCAAAATTACTCTCACTTTTACTTATAGTTTCATTTTTAAATTTAAAAGCACAAGATTATGTAGTTGAAAGTATTGGCTTTACGCCACCTCATTCTTATATACAGGAGGCGAGTGGTGTGCTGTTAGATGATGGGTATTCAGGTGTTATTCCTTTAGGTTTTGACTTTGAATTTTATGGAATCATCTATAATGAAGTTGTAATTGGGGGAAATGGCATATTAAATTTTAATATTTCTGTAGCTAATGGTTATTGCCCTTGGGAATTTGAACAAGATTTACCAAGTGAAACTATGCAAATTAAAAACTCAATTTTTGGAGTTTATCACGATATGAATCCTACTGTAAGTCAAGATGCTGAAATAAATTTTTCACAATATGGTACAACTCCTAATAGACGTTTTGTTGTGAATTTTTATCAAGTACCTCTTTATTATTGTTATGATATATAGACAACAGTTAAGTTGTACTTTACGAAACAACTAATAATATTGAAGTTTATATTAAGGACAAACCCATTTGCCCTACTTGGAATGAAGGTAGAGCTGTTTTAGGAATCCAAAATATTGATGGTACCGAAGGTATTGCAGTACCAGGAAGAAATACAAGTGATTCTCCTTGGGAAGCTTATAATGAAGCATGGCGTTTTAGTTTTTACGATGGTGTTAATGTTGAAGCATACCCTTTTACCTATACCGTTTGTGATGAGGGAAATGGAGGTTTTGAAGCTTTTGATTTACAATCTATTAATGGGGAAGTGGCTGGTAATCAAAGTAATGTGACGGTTACTTATCATGAAACTTTTTTAGATGCTAATAATTATTTAAACTTATTGGTTTCTCCTTATTTTAACAGTTCAAACCCGCAAACTATCTATGCGAGAGTTGAAAATTCTGAAGGCCTTTACGCTGTTTCTGAAGTGATTTTGGAAGTAGTAGATTGTTTAATTGATAATGACAATGATGGTGTTGCAAATGCTCAAGAAGATTTAAATGGCGATGGAAATCTTGCAAATGATGACACCGATAACGATGGAATACCAAATTATTTAGACGACGATGATGATGGTGATTCTGTAGATACTTTAACTGAAATAACTGGAATAGGAGCAGGCTTTACTGAATCTCAATATACCTTTATTGATACAGATGCAGATTTAATTGAAAATTATTTAGATAACGATGACGACGGCGATGGAATTTTAACGGTTTTTGAAGATTATAATAACAATGGCACACCACTAGATGACGATCAAAATAATAACGGTATTCCAGATTTTCTAGATCCCGATGTTACTGTTTTGTCTTTTTTTGAAACTGAATTGAATACCATAAAACTCTACCCAAATCCAACTTCAGGGATAGTTACGATTCAGTCCAGTAATTTAACTGAAATTACAGAATTAACTATTTATAATCTTCAAGGACAAGTATTGGTTTCAGATAATAAAACTCATGTAAATGGAAACCTTCAAATAGATGTTTCAAGTTTTGAAGATGGTGTTTATTTTGTCAGAATTGATTCTGTAGAAAGTTCTGTGATTATAAGAGTGATTAAAAAGTAACCTAAGTTATTTTGAACTTACGCATTTTGTGTAATATCTCTGAGAACATTTTTATGGGTTAATTTTGGCTATTAAGCCAGAAAAAATAAGCAGCTCAAAATTAAAATTATTGTTTAGAGCTTTCAAGCAAGATTTTTTTTTAAAATTCATGAGAAGCCGCTACTTCCTCTAATTCTAAGTACCAATTTTTCCCAAACTTACGAATGAGCGCATCCTTTACAAATTTATAAACCGGCACCTGCAATTCTTTTCCTAATGTACACGCATTGTCACAAATTTGCCAATTATGATAATTTACAGCTGCAAACTCGCTATAATCTTGTACTCGTACCGGATACAAATGACAAGAAATTGGTTTTCGAAAATCTATTTCACCTGCATTATAGGCATCTTCAATTCCACAACCGGCTATTCCGTTATCGGTAAACGTTACGTAGGCACATTCTTTACCGTTTACCAAAGGGGTTTCCAGTTCGTCTAAAACGGATGTTACAGACGTGCCTTGTGCGGTAATTGCCTTAATTCCTTCGGGACGAAGAAAAGGCTTTACCGTGGGGTAAATATCTTTAAGAATCGCTACTTCTTCCTTGGTTACAGGCGCACCTGCTTCCCCTTCTACACAACATATTCCTTTGCAAGCGTGTAAATTGCAAACAAATTCTTTTTCGATAATGTCTTCCGACACAATGGTTTTTCCTAACTGAAACATTTGGCAAAAATACTATTTTATTGTGTTTTTAATAGTTAATTTTGCGCTTTATAACTCGTTATGGATTTTAATTTTAAAGAAATACTTACCGCTACTATGATTCTTTTTGCTGTGATTGATATCATAGGCAGTATTCCTATTATTGTTTCTTTACGAGAAAAGGTAGGACATATTCAATCGGAAAAAGCTTCAATTATTGCAGCTGTACTAATGATTGTATTTTTGTTTTTAGGTGAACGAATACTTAATTTAATTGGCATAAACGTTCACGAATTTGCCGTAGCCGGTGCTTTAATCTTATTTTTTTTGGCATTAGAAATGATTCTAGGAATCACACTTTTTAAAGAAGAAGACGGAGAAAACAGTGCTAAGTTAGCTTCGGTTTTTCCGTTGGCTTTTCCGCTTTTAGCCGGTCCGGGAAGTTTAACTACGTTACTATCGCTTAGAGCCGAATACCATACCGAGAATATAATTGTGGCAGTACTCTTTAACATTGTTTTTATCTATATTGTTTTAAAAACTTCCAGAAAAATTCAAAAAGCTATTGGTAAAAACGGAATTATCATCATTAGAAAAGTATTTGGTGTGGTGCTTCTGTCTATTGCTATCAAACTTTTTACCTCAAATATTCAAGAACTTTTTAATTAAACTAATTTATATGAAAATCCTTAGCTACATATTTATCGTCATCGCGGTAATCCTTATTGGTTTTAATGCTACTCATTTAGATTTTTCTCACCTACTTCAAGGAGATAGTCTTATTGCATTAAGCACCATTGTTGCCGGATTGTGTGTAATTGTATTAATGTTACTCCTACGAGCTTCTGAAAAGTTTAAAAAATTAGATAAATAATTTATTCTTAACCTCCTTTGTTTGGATTTTTGTGGTAATTTTGATACTGAAATAAAATCATTCTTACCATGAAATATCTTCCTATTGACCGAGCACTCTTTATTAAAAACAGAAAAAACTTTATGGCTCAAATGAAGCCAAAAAGCGTTGCCTTTTTTAATAGTAACGATATTTATCCAGTCTCGGCAGACAGCACGTTACCATTTGAGCAACACAGAGATATTTTTTACCTCAGCGGTGTAGACCAAGAAGAAAGCGTATTGGTATTATTTCCCGATGCGCCTGAGGAAAAACATCGCGAGATTCTTTTTTTAAAAGAAACCAATGAACACATTGCTGTTTGGGAGGGAGAAAAACTAACCAAAGAAAAAGCCTTTGAAACCAGCGGAATTAAAACCGTTTACTGGTTGCAAGATATGAAACGAGTAATTGCCGAACTAATGGCACAAAGTGAAACGGTTTATATTAACACGAACGAGCATTATCGTGCCAATGTAGAAACCGAAACACGAGAAGTGCGTTTTACCAAATGGTTAAAAGAAAAATATCCCGCTCACAGAGTAGCAAAAAGCAACCCTATTTTACAACGTCTTCGCTCTGTAAAAGATCCTATTGAAATAGATCTTATTCAAACTGCTTGTAACATTACTGAAAAAGGATTTAGACGAATTTTAAATTTTGTAAAACCCGGTGTAATGGAATATGAGATTGAAGCGGAATTTATGCACGAATTTTTACGCAATCGCTCAAAAGGGTTTGCTTACACACCAATTGTAGCCAGTGGTAAAAATGCTAATGTACTACACTACATTGAAAATAATCAAGAATGTAAAGACGGCGATTTAATCTTATTGGATGTTGGTGCAGAATACGCTAATTATAGTAGTGATATGACTCGTACCATACCGGTAAACGGTAGATACACAAAACGGCAAAAAGATGTGTACAATGCTGTGTTAAGAGTAAAAAATGAAGCTACTAAACTATTGGTTCCGGGAACACTTTGGAAAGAATATCATGTGGAAGTAGGTAAACTTATGACTTCAGAATTACTAAACCTAGGTCTTATCACAAAAGCCGATGTACAAAATGAAAATCCGGATTGGCCTGCCTATAAAAAATATTTTATGCACGGTACTTCGCACCATATGGGATTAGACACTCATGATTACGGATTATTATGGGAACCTATGAAAGCCGGAATGGTTTTTACGGTTGAACCCGGAATTTATATCCCCGAAGAAGGATTTGGTATTCGGATTGAAGACGATGTTGTCATTCAAAAAACCGGAGACCCCTTCAACTTAATGCGCAATATTCCTATTGAAGCAAATGAGATTGAGGATTTGATGAACCGCTAAAAAATAGCTATGTTTTCGCCTAAACAACTCACTACTTTCAATTTAATAATCGTTGGGTATTTCATTATTGTTTACCTTACCGACTATTTTAAAATAGATTTTGTACTTATTGGTGTTATAAAAGAGCTTGCTACCATTCCTTTTTTAATAGCTCAACTAATTTTTATTTTCTTGAGTTTACAATCAATTTTAAGACATAAAAAAGGGAGATGGCTACTACCAAGTGCCATTTTATTAATACTATCTTCTTTACTAACAATTGGAAGTTTTTTCTGTTTTTAAAAACAATCTTATAAAAATGGCATCCATAAAAAAGCCACCTTTTTTAGGTGGCTTTTTATATAAGAATTATTTATTATTAATTTCTAGGTCTTTTTCCTTTTTTAGATTTTGACCCTACTCGTGACATTGCGTTTCTAAATCCAATATAGTCTGTAGCCATATCTTGAGGGAAGTAACGACGTTGAGCAGGATCTAACCAGTAATCTCTATCTCTCCAAGAACCACCTTTAAATACACGTACATGGTTATCTATAAGTGTAGTTCTGTTGGTAGATTTATCGTATTTTCTTTCTAAATGACCTGTACTGTCTGCAGATACAAATTGTTTAGGTGCATTATACATACGTTTGTTGTCATCAGTTTCTTCATCATCTGCAAAAGATTGATAATATCTTGATGAACGCTTATCGCCATCCCTATAATCGCGGTTGTCACTTCTGTCAAAATTAGTTCTTAGATACGTTTCTTCTTCATCAACCGGAACTTCTTTTATTTCTCCGGGTAAATAGCGAGCTACAATTTTTCCGTTACTCAATGTATCATATACGATATCCTCAGGAGTTACAATACTTACTTGACCATATTCATCAATGGCAAACTTAGTATAAACGTTTCCTCTGTAATAATTAAAATCATTAAACTCGTCATCAACAATAGGTCTATAAACATCGGCTACCCATTCGGCTACATTTCCTGCCATATCATATAGTCCAAAATCATTTGGTGGGTACGATTTTATTTCGGCGGTAATATCGGCACCATCATCACTCCAACCTGCAATACCACCATAATCTCCATCACCTTGCTTAAAATTGGCTAATTGATCACCTCTTGTACGTCTTTTTCCCGAACGTGTATATTGCCCGTCCCAAGGATATTTTTTTCGCCCTCGGTAAACATTGTAATTTCTAAGACCAACTAATCCTAATGCTGCATATTCCCATTCTACTTCGGTTGGTAATCTATAAGCAGGTAATAACAAACCGTCTTTTCGTTGTATATATAAATTTTTACCATCCTTACTCTTTTTAGCTAACATTTCAGATCTTTTCCCTCCTTGTAAAATTGACTCGTTTCCTCCGTAGGTTTTTGTAGGAGCATTTAAGTAGGTTTGGGTATTAAAAATTTCCCCTGAATTGGTTTGGTATTTAGCACCTCGGGTAACAAAACCCTCTTCTTCCAGAATAAGTTCGTTTACCCTATCGGTACGCCAATCGCTAAATTCTACTGCTTGCACCCAACTTACTCCAACAACCGGATAATTAGCATAGGCAGGATGACGAAGGTAATTGTTAACCATAACTTCATTAAATCCTAAACGGTTTCTCCAAACTAATGTGTCCGGTAATGCTCCGTTATAAATATTTTTAAATTGCTCATCTTCAGGAGGAAATACTTTTTTTAACCAATCTAAGTATTCAAGATACATTAAATTAGTTACTTCGGTTTCATCCATGTAAAATGATTGTACGTGTTGCTGATTGGGAGAATTATTCCAATCGTGCATAGGATCATCTTGTACTTTACCCATGGTAAAGGTTCCTCCTTCTATAAACACCAATCCGGGACCGGTTTCTTGATCTTTATAATTAGTGTTGTATTTAAAACCGCCTTCTTTAGAATTAAACTTCCATCCGGTGGCTCTAGAGCTACTTTTATAATCTCTAGATTTTTTACAACTCACCATAAAAGAGGTTGCAATAATTACAATAACTAGTTGTAATGCTAAGGTTTTTTTAAAGTTCATAGTTTTCAGTTATGAAAAATTGGGTTCGCAATATAGTAAATAACGATAAATCCGCAATAATATTTTACAATATTTGTAATGTTATGTTTGCTGTATTTTTTCAACAGACCCTCTTAGAAACGCAAACAGGTTAAATTTAGTATGGCAAATTTAAAAAAAATAAATTACTAAGCGAATATTGATTGAACTTAGTGTTTTACATAAGCCTTTTTTGCAATATGATATTTCATAAAATCACCTAAATTAGTTACATTGGCTTTGTCAATAACTCTGGTGTAAAGACTACTTACACCTTATTTTTTCTTCTCAATATTAACAACAACAATATTTTTGTTCCAAATTTTTTAGTATTAGTTTTCCAAGTATACGCTTTTGTTGATATTTATAAAGTGCTTAAAAATGTTATTGACAGAAAGTTTAAAAAATTAAACTAACTGACAACCTTATTAATGAATGAACACACGCCCACTACCAACTGTTTACTACCTACTGAAAACTTTTTCACTACCTTTAACCCGAAAAAAACAATAAGAGTTTATGAAGCGAGAACATTTGTTTTTATTATTAGTAATAGCATCAATATTTAGTTGTACTTCGCATCAAACCAAACAGAGCGATAATCTGGTATTCAGGTATAACGCGCATAGCAACATTAGCTCATTAGACCCGGCTTTTGCTCGAAATCAGCCTAATATATGGGCTACCAATCAGTTGTTTAACAGTTTGGTGCAATTGGATAGCACACTTGCAGTAAAACCCGATATTGCCAAACATTGGGAAATAAACGACAGCACGCAAACCTATACCTTTTACCTGCGCAATGATGTGTTTTTTCATAAAGATATTTCGTTTTACGAAAAGGGATACAAAGACAGTACTCGTGTAGTAACCGCTCAGGATTTTGTGTATAGTTTTAACCGTTTGCAAGACGCGAAAGTGGCTTCACCCGGAAGCTGGGTTTTGCAGTATGTTAAAGATTATAAAGCGATTAACGATACCATTTTTTCAATTACCTTAAAACAACCTTTTCCGGCATTTTTGGGATTGCTTTCTATGCGGTATTGTTCGGTTGTGCCTAAAGAAGCGATTGATTATTACGAAAATTCCTTCCGCTCGCATCCCGTTGGTACAGGACCATTTTATTTTAAATTATGGGAAGAAAATGTTAAGTTGGTATTTAGAAAAAACAAAAACTATTTTGAAAAAGACCCCAACGGAAATTCCTTACCTTATTTTGAAGCCGTTGCCATTACGTTTTTACCCGATAAACAGAGTGAATTTTTACAATTTATTCAAGGAAGACTTGATTTGGTTTCGGGGTTGGATAATTCGTATAAGGACGAGGTTATTACTACAAATGGTGAACTTCAAGAAAAGTATAAAGAAAAAATAACCTTGCTGAAAAGCCCCTATCTCAACACCGAATATCTGGGCTTTTTTATGGAAACCGACCAACCCGAAATACAGTCTAGAACATTACGGCGCGCAATAAATTACGGATTTGACCGAAAAAAAATGATTAAATACTTGAGAAATAACATAGGAATTCCCGCTAATAACGGATTTATACCAAAGGGATTACCCGGTTTTGATATGCAAAACGGATTTACCTACCAACCGGAAAAAGCTCGAAAATTAGTGGCATTATACAGGCAGGAAACCGGAGATGTTTCCCCCGAAATAAGTATTGCTACCAACAGTCAGTATTTGGATTTGTGCGAATTTATTCAGCGGGAGTTAGAGAAAATAGGTATTAACGTAACCATAGATGTGATGCCTCCATCTACATTAAGGCAACAAAAGTCTGTCGGAAAATTACCGGTTTTTAGAGCCAGTTGGATTGCCGACTATCCCGATGCCGAGAATTATTTGTCTTTGTTTTACAGTCCTAACTTTACGCCTAACGGTCCCAACTACACCCATTTTAAAAATGCAACATTCGATAGTTTGTATCGTGTTTCGCTTCGTGTTTCCGATATAGAAAAACGAAAAATTTTATACTCAAAAATGGATTCTATTATCATAGCCGAAGCACCTGTGGTGCCTTTGTTTTATGATATGGCAGTACGATTTGTAAACAAAAAAGTAACCGGCTTGGGTATTAATCCGCAGAATTTTTTGGTTTTGAAATATGCTAGGAAGGAAGAATGATACACATAAAAATAATTTCAATTTAATACTTTTGTAAACTCATTTTAAGCAACTTGCTCAATAAATTTACCCAACATATAAATCATTCGTTTTCTTTTATCAAAGAAAAAAAAATACTATTGGCTTGTAGCGGCGGTATAGACAGTATGGTGTTGGCTC
>WFXA01000211.1 GCA_015490835.1 Flavobacteriaceae bacterium
ATCTTAAACTAAACAAAAAATTTTATGAAAACTAAAAATCTTTTATTGTTTGCATTTCTACTGAGTTGTGTAAGCATTTTTTCGCAAGAAAAATTTGGACCTACAACGGTCATAGAAGGAACTTTTGTAGGCAAAACAATTCCTCTACGAGATATGCCAACTATTAATGTGCGTAGTTATTCTACAAAAGAATTGAAGATAATTCAAAACAATCTTCGAAATAATGAAAAAGTAAATGCCAATGCGCAACCAATTACCGGAGTAGATCCGATAAGACAAACTACTAATGGCGGGATTTTTAGTTATGCATTAGAACAAAATTTTGATGGTTTAGGTTCTGGCGAATCGGGTGGTTTTACCCCTCCGGATCCAACAGGAGCTGTTGGACCTAACCATTATGTTGCAGCAGCAAATGTTGCCGTAAAGATTTTTGACAAAAACGGAAATGTTTTAGCCGGTCCTACTAGTTTAGGAACCTTTTTAGGATCTGGAAATAATAGTGGCGATCCTATAGTTATGTATGATCAATTGGCCGACAGATACTTCGTTAGTCAATTTGGGGCGGCACAAAATTCACTGGTTTTAGGTGTTTCCGAAACCAATGATCCTACAGGTTCTTATTTTGTATATACTTTTGTACTTGATGCTTTTCCCGATTATCCGCATTACTCTATTTGGCATAACGGTTATTATTTTACAGCTAATAAGTTTAGTGGAAATACGGTTTATGGAATTGAAAGAGATGTAATACTTGCCGGAGGAGCAAACCCTAAAATTGTAGGTTTTAACCCGCCGGGAATTATACCAAATAATAATACTGTTTTTAGTCCTGAGTTTGCTAATTTAACAGGTACTGCATATCCAGCAAATGCACCTGCTTATCTTACGTATTTACAAGATGATGGGTGGGCTGGAGTAACTTTTGATCATTTAAAAGTTTGGGAAGTTGATATCGATTGGGCAAATACTGCTAATTCAACAATCTCTGCACCACTTGAACTTCCGTTAGATCCTTTCGATTCTGTTTTTGCACCTTTTGGAACAGGAGACTTAGAGCAACCCGGAACCAGTCAAAAAATTGATATGATAGGCGGTATCATTTCGTATGCGGCAAACTACAGAAGCTTCGGTACTCATAATTCTTGGGTGATAACTTTCAATGTAGATGTAGATGGTAACGATACCTCTGGTGTACGTTGGATAGAATTGCGAAATGACGATACAAATCCTTGGAGTGTTTTTCAAGAAGGTACATATGCACCGGCAGATGGTCATAGTAGGTTTATGGGTAGTGCAGCTATGGATGCAGCCGGTAATATAGGTATGGCTTTTAATATTGGTAGTGCTACATTACCTGTCGGAATACGATATACAGGACGTTTTAATGGAGATCCTCTTGGACAAATGACAGTTGCCGAAACTACTATTGTAGATGGAATTGGAGTACAAACATTTTCCAATAGATTTGGAGATTACTCTCACTTAACCATGGATCCCGATAATTTTACATTTTGGCATACAGCCGAATATTTTTCTGCAACGAATAATTGGACTACTCGAATTGCATCGTTTACATTATCCGGTGGGTTTGCTAAAGATGTAGGTGTAAACGCAATAAACACCCCAAACAACGGGTTGTTAACAAATGCTGAAACAGTAGAAATTAGTATTCGTAATTTTGGTTCTGATCCACAAACAAATATCCCTGTTGAACTAAGAGTAGATGGAACCTTAGTAGCCTCTGAAACTTTTTTAGGAACAATAAATCCTAATGAAACGGCTACTTACACTTTTACGCAAACAGTAGATTTATCTAATGTTGGTCAAGTTTACCAACTAGAAGCAAAAACCGCTTTAGCCGGTGATGAGTTTACTCCTAACGATCCTTTTTCTAAAGATGTTACTCATTTATTTTCCAACGATGTAGGACTTATTAATTTTATTTCCCCACAGTCCGGTTCCGGACTTGGTAACGAAACAGTGAGTGTAACGATTAAAAACTTTGGTGGTTTACCTCAGAGTAATTTCGATATTCAATATACTGTAAATGGAGGGACACCAGTAGTTGAAACTTATACAGGAACTTTAAACCCGGAGGAAGAAGCTGTTTTTAATTTTGCTCAACCGGCAGATTTATCTGAGCTTGGAACGTATGTTATTGAAATAGAGACATTATTAGCAGGAGATCAAGTTGCCGGGAATAATCTGTTATCTGTAACCATTGATAATTTTCTTTGTCAGCCTGTTATAAATTGTTCTTTTGGTGACGGTTTCCAATTATTTTCTATTGCAGAAATAAATAATCCCTCGGGATGTGAAGGATATGCCGATTTTACAAATCTTGTAGCTAATCTTGAAGCCGATTCAACGAATGACCTTACTGTTACAACGGGTTGGGGAAGTCAGCATGTTACGGTTTGGATTGATTTTAACGATGATAATAATTTTACACCCGATGAGCGAGTTGTAGTTGACCACATAATTGCAGATGGACAAGGCAGTGGTTCTTATACAGAAACTTTTGATCTTGTGGTACCTGCCGGAGCTGCTATAGGAGAACATTTAATGCGTGCTAAAACAAACTGGAATGCTCCTGTACCTGTAGATGCTTGTGAAGAGACATCCTTTGGTGAAACCGAAGATTATATAGCAAATATTGGTGTATTGGGTACTCAAGACTATCAAATTAGTAATTCAGACCTAATAATTTCTACAACAGACAGTAAATTATTTGATGTAAAATTACTTTCTCAATATGATGGAAATGTTTATGTTGGTGTGTATAATGTGTTAGGGCAACAAATTGGTTTTAGATTACTCTCTAAACAAGATGGTGCTTTCACTTTAAAATTAGATATGAGTGCTGCTGCTAGTGGAATGTATATTTTAAAAGTAGGAGGTCAAAACACTACTTCATTTCAAGTAGGTAGAATAATAGTGAAATAGTATAATTTATTATAT
>WFXA01000212.1 GCA_015490835.1 Flavobacteriaceae bacterium
GGTAAGATGACTTCCGACGAAAAAAAAGCAGGTCTTATTTTTCTTGTTGCGATTGTATTGTGGCTTACCGGATCCACTATCGAAATAGGTGATTACGTTACATTTACAGGTTGGCGAGACGCACTTCATATTCCTGAATTTAAAGATGCATCCGTTGCGATTTTTGCCGCAATACTATTATTTGTTATTCCTTCTGCAAAAAACAAATCAGAAGCTATACTCATCTGGAAAGATACCAAAAAAGTGCCTTGGGGTATTTTGTTACTCTTTGGAGGCGGAATGGCTTTAGCGGGAGGTTTTCAGCAATCGGGTTTAGCAACCCTAGTTGGTAATTTATTTTCAAATATGCCCATAACATCACCAAGTGTTGCTGTTTTTTCCGTTTCGTTTGTGGTAACTTTTTTAACCGAAATAACGTCCAATACGGCTATAACCAATTTAATTTTACCCATCATTGCTGAAGCAGCCATAGCCTTTAAAATGGATCCCAGATTATTAATGATTCCCGCTACACTTTCGGCAAGTTGTGCCTTTATGATGCCCGTTGCATCGCCTACCCAAGCCATTGTTTTTGGCTCGGGATACGTTTCAATAAAAAATATGATAAAAGGAGGGTTGCTCTTTAACATTGTGGGTGTTTTTATTATTTCGTTGCTGTTTTTAATAATAGGAACGGCTGTTTTGGGAATTTAAATTTAATAAAATGAAAAAAATAAAATCGGTTAATCCATACACGGGAGAAACGCTTAAAGAACATTTAATTCATTCTTCAAAAGCAATTGATACAATTCTAAAAAAAGCGGATAAGCAATATTATATTTGGCGAAAAACTTCTTTTACACATCGAAAGCAATTAATTTTAAAAGTAAAACATCTATTACTTGAAAACAGCGAGATATATGCGCAAACTATTACCGAAGAAATGGGAAAACCCATTACACAAGCTATTGCCGAAATAAAAAAATGCGCTTGGCTGTGTGAATATTACGCCTTAAATGCCGAAAAACATCTTACCCCCGAAACGATTAAAACAGATGCAACCAAAAGTTATGTTGTTTTTGAACCTTTGGGAGTCATTCTTTCCGTTATGCCTTGGAATTACCCGTTTTGGCAAGTTTTCAGATTTGCGATTCCCGCATTAATGGCTGGAAATACTGCCGTTTTAAAACACGCTTCCAATGTCTTCGGCTGTGCAAAATTAATCGAAGAAATTTTTAAAGAAGCAACCTTTCCCGAGGGTTGTTTTTCCACATTACTTATTACAAGTATACAGGTAGAAGAAGTGATAAAGAATCCTATTATTAAAGCAGTTACCCTAACCGGAAGTGAAAAAGCAGGAGCTGTAGTAGCAAAAACCGCCGGAAGTCAAATTAAAAAAACGGTTTTGGAATTGGGAGGAAGCAATGCGTTAATAGTTTTGAAGGATTGTGCTATCGAAAAAACGGTAACAACTAGCGTGCAAGCAAGATTTCAAAATACCGGACAAAGTTGCATCGCCGGAAAACGTTTGTTGGTAGATGAAAGCATAGCCGAAATAGTTGTTCAAAAATTAGTGCAACAAGTTAAAAACTTAGTAAAAGGAGATCCCAAACAACCAGAAACTTATATTGGCGTATTGGCTCGTGAAGATTTGGCTATAGACTTGGAAAAACAGGTAAGGCAATCGATTGAGTTGGGAGCAAAAATACGAATTGGAGGTAGGAGAGAAGGTGCTTATTTTGAACCTACCATTTTAACACACGTAACAACCGAAATGTCGGTGTTTAAAGAAGAAACTTTTGGACCCGTACTTTCGGTAACTACTTTTAAAACAATAGAGGAAGCCATACAATTATCCAATGCTTCTAATTATGGATTGGGCGTTTCTGTTTTTACAAAAAATACAGATGCCATATTGCCTTATATTCCTTTATTTGAAGAAGGTGCGGTCTTTATTAACGAACTGGTTAAAAGCGATCCCAGATTACCTTTTGGAGGGGTTAAGCAAAGTGGTTACGGACGTGAATTAAGCAAAGAAGGAATTCGAGAATTTGTAAACATAAAAACGGTATTTATTAAATAAGCGTTTATGAATATTGGATATCGATTGGTAGATAAGCTAAATCATAAATTCTTGTCAGTCTTCAGTCGTGTTTCGTGAGTCGTGAGTAGTGAATCGTTTTTCGTGAGTCGAAAAAATCATCAATCCCCAATCATAAATCGAATAAATCGTCAATTAGTGGGCAGTCTTCAGTTGGCAGTTAACAGTTTCACTCATCAACTCACCACCTCACCAACTCATCAACTCAATCCCTAATAGCTTAAAGCATCTCTACTATTTCATTAAAAATTGTACTAGGACGCATTGCTTGATACACTTTGTTTTCGTTAGGTTTGTAATATCCCTCAATAGCAACCGGTTTTCCTTGAATGGTATTTAAATACGTTACAATTTCTTGCTCGTTATCTTTTAGTTTTTTAGCAATTGGTGTAAATGTATTTTTTAGTTCTTCATCTTTTTCTTGGTTCGCCAAAGCTTCAGCCCAATACATTGTCAAATAAAAATGACTTCCACGATTATCTAATTCACCAACTTTTCTTGAAGGACCTTTTTCATTATCCAGGAGTTTTTCGGTAGCATTATCTAAGGCTTCCGCTAAAATTGCAGCTTTTTTGTTGTTGTATTTTTCCGATAGAAATTCAAAAGAAGTGGCAAGTGCCAAAAACTCGCCTAATGAATTCCATCGCAAATGGTTTTCTTTTAAAAATTGTTGCACGTGTTTAGGTGCCGAACCTCCGGCTCCGGTTTCAAATAAGCCGCCACCATTCATAAGTGGTACGATTGAAAGCATTTTTGCACTGGTACCTAATTCTAAAATAGGAAAGAGGTCTGTTAAATAATCGCGTAAAACATTTCCGGTTACCGAAATGGTATCTTTACCCTCTTTTACACGCTCTAAAGTATATTGTGTAGCATCTTTAATGCTCATTATTTTAATATCCAAGCCTGAGGTATCGTGGTTTGGTAAGTATTTATTTACTTTTTTAGCTATTTCCATATCGTGTGCTCTGTCCGGATCTAACCAAAAAATAGTAGGTACTCCGGTTGCTCTGGCACGCGAAACAGCAAGTTTAATCCAATCTTGAACGGGTAAATCTTTGGTTTGGCACATTCGCCAGATATCGCCTTTTTCAACTTTATGACTCATTAAAACGGTTCCTGCTTGATTGGTTACGGTAACAGTACCTCCTTCGTCCATTTCAAAAGTTTTATCATGCGAACCGTATTCTTCGGCTTTTTGAGCCATTAATCCTACATTTGGTACCGTACCCATTGTTGCCGGATTAAAAGCACCATGTTTTTTACAAAATTCGATAGTTGTTTCATACAATGGTGCATAGCTGCTATCCGGTATAACGGCAATAGTGTCTTCTAATTCACCATTTTTATTCCACATTTTACCCGAATTCCTAATCATAGCAGGCATTGAAGCATCTACAATAACATCACTGGGGACGTGCAGATTGGTAATTCCTTTATCGCTGTTTACCATCGCTAAATCCGGTCCGTTTTTATAAATGGAATTTATGTCGTTTAAAACAGCTTGTTTTGTGTCTTGAGATTGCTCGTCTAATTTATCGATTAAATCACCAAAGCCATTGTTGGGGTTAAAGCCAATTTCTTCAAATAACGTAGCATATTTATCAAAAAGCGGTTTATAGTACACCTCAACTGCGTGACCAAAAATAATGGGGTCACTTACTTTCATCATAGTTGCTTTAAGATGAATAGAAAACAAAACATTTTCATTTCGAGCTTCGTTTACTTGTTGGTTTAAAAAATCTACAAGTTTATTTTTTTGCATTACCGAAGCATCTATTATTTCGCCTTCAAGTAACGAAAGTTCTTTTAGCACTTTTGTTTCACCTATGGTATTTGTAAAGGTTATATTTACTTTATCGGCTTGTGGCATAGTAACCGATTTTTCGCTATGACGAAAATCACCTTGCGCCATCGTAGCTACTCGAGTTTTAGAGTTAGGACTCCAAGCACCCATTTTGTGTGGATGTTTCTTGGCATAATTTTTAACTGCTTTTGGAGCACGGCGATCACTATTTCCTTCACGAAGCACCGGATTTACAGCACTTCCTTTAATTTTGTTGTAGCGTTCCTTAATGATTTCTTCTTCTTTTGTAGTGGGTTCTTCCGGATAGTTGGGTACATTAAATCCTTTATTTTGTAATTCTTCAATAGCATTTTCCAATTGCGGAATAGAAGCACTAATATTAGGTAACTTGATGATATTAGCATCCGGTTGTTTAACTAATTTTCCGAGAAAAGCCAAATCGTCACTTACTTTTTGTTCTTCGGTTAAAAAATCGGAGAAAGCAGCCAGTATTCTTCCGGAAAGAGAGATATCTTTTGTTTCAATAAGGATGTTGGCATGATCGGCAAATGCTTTAACAATAGGAAGAAGGGAATGCGTTGCAAGATAGGGAGCTTCATCGGTTTTGGTATATATTACTGTTGCTTTTTTTGTCATTTTTTCTGAAGAATTTTAGTTACTAATAAAGAGATGCAAATATACGAATGAAAAGCTGTATTTTTTTCAAAACAGAAAATATTTTCAGGTATACATCCAAGCCCAGTAAATAAGTAAAAATTGAAGTGGGATACGCAAGATAAGTATCCATTTTGGTAATTTTAAAGAAGCTTCTTTGTTTTGAAGCATATATATATGAACCGGAAAAAACAAAACTAACAAGATAATCATTCCCCAAGCTCCAAAACTTTGTGAGTCTTTGGTAACAAGCATAAATGCAACTACCATTTCAGCAATTCCGGTAAGTAACACCATTGAATTTTTATAGGGAATATACGGAGGTGTTATTTTTCTGTAAAGTTTTGACTTTTGAAGATGAAAAAAACCTCCTACTAAAAAACATAATGCTAAAACATATTGATGCCAAGGAAACATATTAAACTTGTATTACGCCTAGATTAAACTTCTTTTCAATGGGAGCGTGGTTTGCAGCTTCGATTCCCATCGAAATCCAAGTTCGAGTATCTAACGGGTTTATAATGGCATCTGTCCATAATCTGGCTGCTGCATAATAGGGAGAGACTTGCTCGTCATAACGGGCTTTTATTTTATCATATAATTCTTTTTCTACTTCGGGAGTTATTTTTTTTCCTTGCTTTTTAAGTGATGCGGTTTCAATTTGGAGTAATACTTTTGCGGCACTGTTGCCACTCATTACCGCTAATTCGGCACTGGGCCACGCAACAATTAATCTTGGGTCATAGGCTTTTCCGCACATAGCGTAATTTCCGGCACCGTAGGAGTTTCCGATAATAACGGTAAATTTAGGCACTACACTATTGCTTACGGCATTTACCATTTTGGCACCGTCTTTTATTATTCCGCCGTGTTCACTTTTGCTACCTACCATAAATCCGGTAACATCTTGCAGAAACACCAAGGGTATTTTTTTCTGATTGCAATTAGCAATAAATCTTGTGGCTTTATCGGCACTATCGCTGTAAATCACACCTCCAAATTGCATTTCGCCTTTTTTGGTTTTCACCAGTTTTCGTTGGTTGGCAACAATACCTACCGCCCAACCGTCTATACGTGCATAACCGGTAAGAATGGTTTTTCCGTAGCCTTCTTTATATTGCTCAAATTCAGACTTATCGACTAATCGTTTGATAATTTCCAGCATATCGTATTGGTCGGCACGCGATTTAGGGATAATCCCAAAAATATCCTCGGGGTTTTCGTTAGGTTTTGAAGGCTTTACACGATTAAATCCGGCTTTATCATAATTGCCTATTTTTTCCATAATATTTTTAATGGTATCCAGCGCATCTTTGTCATCTTTTGCTTTATAATCGGTTACGCCGCTAATTTCGCAATGGGTAGTAGCACCTCCCAGCGTTTCATTATCAATGGTTTCTCCAATGGCGGCTTTTACCAAATAGCTTCCGGCAAGAAAAATGCTTCCGGTTTTATCTACAATCAATGCCTCGTCACTCATAATGGGTAAATAGGCACCTCCGGCAACGCAACTTCCCATTACGGCGGCGATTTGGGTAATTCCCATACTGCTCATCACGGCGTTGTTTCTAAAAATTCGTCCAAAATGTTCTTTATCCGGGAAAATTTCGTCTTGCATCGGTAAATACACCCCGGCGCTATCTACTAAATAAATAATCGGTAAGCGATTTTCCATAGCAATTTCTTGCGCACGAAGATTTTTTTTGGCTGTAATAGGAAACCAAGCACCGGCTTTTACAGTAGCATCGTTTGCTACCACGATGGATTGCTTGCCACTTACATAACCTATTTTTACCACAACTCCGCCACTTGGGCAACCGCCCTGTTTTTGATACATTTCTTCGCCTGCAAAAGCACCAATCTCAATACTTTTTGTTTTTGGGTCTAACAGATAGTTAATTCGTTCTCTGGCAGTGAGTTTTCCTTTAGTATGTTGTTTTTCAATTCTAGCTTTTCCACCGCCCAATTTAACTTTCTCAAGACGCTTGTTTAGGTCTGAAATTTTAAGTTTATTGTAGTCTTCGTTAATATTGTAGTTTAATTCCATTTTGACAAATTGTTTCGGCTAAAATACAAAATGCCGGTAAAACCTGTTGCAATAAATTATAAAATTGAAGAAAAAATAACGATATTTGCTATCCTCAAAAAAATATAAATATATTACTATGGGAATGATGAATAAAAATACTGTTTTGGCTTGGGCTACTTTTTTGATGATACTTATGGGATTGATTCTTATTGCAATGGGTGCGTTTAAATATGACGAAATCGCCGGTTGGGGATTTGCTACGGTAGGAATAGGCTTTTTTGCCGTTGCTTGGGTGTTTAATGCACTTAAAGGAAGAGTGTGAGTTAGTGAGTTGATGAGTTGGTGAGTGAGACTGAAGACTGCCAACTGAAGACTGTCCACTGTATACTAAATGCTAAAAAATAAACAAGAAATCTACCTGTCTGAGACCGGCAGAAAGCAAAACTTTCCAAGCACAGGTAAGAACTAGAAAATTCAATTTATAAAAAAATAAAAAAACATGGCAGACGATAAAAAAGTAATATTCTCTATGTCCGGTGTTACCAAAACCTATCAAAACGCCCAAACACCGGTGCTTAAAAACATTTATCTCAGTTTCTTTTACGGAGCGAAAATTGGTATATTAGGTCTTAACGGAAGTGGTAAATCTACCTTATTAAAAATTATTGCAGGTATCGATTCCAATTACCGAGGCGATGTGGTATTTGCTCCCGGTTACACGGTAGGCTATCTGGAACAAGATCCTCAATTAGATGAAAATAAAACCGTCATCGAAATTGTTAAAGAAGGAGTTCAAGAAGTAGTGGATGTTTTGGATCAATACAACAAAATAAACGATATGTTTGCTTTACCCGAAGTCTATGAAAACCCTGATAAAATGCAGGAACTCATGGACAAGCAAGCCAAATTGCAAGATAAAATAGATGCTACCAATGCGTGGGAACTGGACACTAAATTAGAGATAGCCATGGATGCCCTTCGCACACCCGAAGCAGATAAACCTATTAGTGTACTTTCTGGAGGAGAACGAAGACGCGTAGCCTTATGCCGATTGCTCTTGCAAGAACCGGATGTCTTACTACTGGATGAACCTACTAACCATTTAGATGCAGAGAGTGTACACTGGTTAGAACATCATCTGTCACAATATAAAGGAACGGTAATTGCCGTAACCCATGACCGTTATTTTTTAGATAATGTCGCCGGATGGATATTAGAATTGGACAGGGGAGAAGGTATTCCTTGGAAAGGAAATTATTCTTCTTGGTTAGACCAGAAATCGAAAAGACTGGCACAAGAACAAAAACAAGCCAGCAAACGCCAAAAAACACTAGAACGCGAGTTAGAGTGGGTACGACAAGGAGCAAAAGGACGGCAATCTAAACAAAAAGCTCGTTTAAAAAATTACGACAAACTCTTAAGCCAAGACCAAAAACAATTAGATGAAAAGTTAGAAATATACATACCTAACGGATCCCGATTAGGCACCAACGTAATTGAAGCAAAAGGTGTTGCAAAAGCCTATGGTGATAAATTGCTGTATGAGGATTTGAACTTTAAACTTCCCCAAGCAGGTATTGTTGGTATTATAGGACCTAACGGAGCCGGAAAAACTACCATTTTTAAGATGATTATGGGAGAAGAAACACCGGATAAAGGGGAGTTTGTTGTAGGAGATACAGTTAAAATAGCTTATGTTGACCAATCGCATTCTAACATCGATAGCAACAAAACCATCTGGGAGAATTTTAGTGATGGGCAAGAGTTAATTATGATGGGTGGCAGGCAAGTAAATTCAAGGGCTTATTTAAGTCGTTTTAATTTTAGCGGAAGCGAACAAAACAAAAAAGTTTCGATGCTTTCAGGAGGCGAACGAAATCGTTTACACCTTGCTATGACCTTAAAAGAAGAAGGAAATGTACTTTTGCTGGATGAACCCACCAACGATTTGGATGTAAATACGTTACGTGCCTTAGAAGAAGGTTTAGAAAACTTTGCCGGTTGTGCGGTGGTTATTTCGCATGATAGATGGTTTCTAGATAGAATTTGCACCCATATTCTTGCCTTTGAAGGAGATAGTCAAGTGTATTTCTTTGAAGGTAGTTTTAGCGATTATGAAGAAAATAAAAAGAAACGATTGGGTGGTGATTTACTACCTAAACGAATTAAATACAAAAAGTTGATACGTTGATATTAGGTGTATTCAGTTTTTTTAGTTTTTCCAAAAGTTAAATTTTTCTTTGTATTCTTGTCTATCTTCTATCAGTTAAGTTTTAGAATATTTTCAAAAGGTTTTGTTCGTTTTTTTGTCAAGTTTATATATTCCTGATTAATTTCAAAACCAACATATTTTCTATTACTTTTTAAGGCAGCCACTGCTGTCGTTCCACTACCCATAAAGGGGTCCAAAATAATATCCGTTGTAAAAGAATACAGATGAATTAATCTATAAGGCAAATCAATAGGGAACGGTGCAGGGTGCCCAATTCTTCTTGCAGATTCAGCATTGAATGTCCAAATGGATTTTGTCCATTCCATAAATTCTTCTTTTGAAATGGTGTTTTGTTTTATTTCTTTTTCATTTTTCTTTCTGTCCCTTTTGTAATCGCCTTTTGAAAAGACTAAAATATATTCGTGAACATCTCTTAAAATAGGATTTGATGCTGACATCCAACTTCCCCAAGCTGTTGAAGGGCTTGCACTTGCCGCTTTATTCCAAATTATTTCGCCACGCATATTAAAGCCGATTTCAATCATCATTTTTGAAATGTAATCGGAAAGTGGTATGTAGGGTTTTCTACCAAGATTTGCAACATTTATACAAGCTCGCCCGCCATTTACTAAAACACGATAGGTTTCGGTAAAAACCTTTTTAAGCATTTCTAAATATTCTTTCAATGAAAGGTCTTCATCATATTCTTTTGATACATTGTAAGGGGGGGATGTAATCATCAAATGCAAAGAATTGTCAGGTATGATAGACATATCTTCTGCGGAACCTAAAATGGTTGTGTTTAGCAAATTTTCAGGAAACGGATTAGTTTCTTTACTAACTTGTTTATTGTTCTCTAATTCCTTGTATAATTTAGAATTATAAAATTTAGAAGAGTCGTGATTAATTCTTCCGTTTGTCCCGAATGAGCTTGATTCTGTTCCGGTTCTTTTATATGTATTAGTCTTTTTCATTTTATTCTCTAATTAAACTTAAAAATTTTTCTGCTTTGGCTATTTCATCTTTTTCTTTTGCAGAAATTGTAATAATTTGTCCCAATTTTCTTTTAGGCAACATTGATGAAAAGAAATTCATATCAGAATTTACTACTTCCGTGATGTAATTTTGTAAATTATTGTAATCATCAAAAGTTTGAAACCCTTTGTTTTCAGTATTTTTAATACAATCATCTGTGGGATTTGGGTAAAGTGAAATAAAACTTTGAATAATCCCTGCTTTTTTCAGAAAATCTACTTTTTTAGTATAGTTTTTTGTAATTGGACTATTTCCTAAAATAATAATTGGAATTTTAGTTGATTCTATACCTGACACTCTGATATTAATAGATTTTCCAATCGCTTTTAACATTGAGTCAGAACGAAGAATTGACGGA
>WFXA01000213.1 GCA_015490835.1 Flavobacteriaceae bacterium
CTCGGAGATGTGTATAAGAGACAGGAAAAGAGCTGTCTTTAATTTGATTAAAAAATTGTTTGTTTTGAAGGTCGTATTGGTAAAATCCTTTATTAAAAACAGAAACAAAAAGTTTGTTGTTTGCAAAGTTCATTCTACCCACTTTATTAGTTGAAAAAAATTGTTTTGTATTCTGTTTGTTTTTAGATAAAAAGTAAATTCCTTTAGAAAATGTTGCTAACCAAATGTTTCCCGATTTATCAAGAAAAGATGAATGGGTAGGTATATCTTTCGGGATAGGAATTTCTTTTAAAGTATAATCGGGTTGCAGTATGGCAAGGAAATTTTCGGCGGTAAATTGAATGGTATGGTTTGCATAAATAAAGCGGGGATATTTTTTTGTTTCGGGGAGATTAACAGTATGAAACGTTAAGTCGTTAAGGTTTAATAAAAAAATATTTTTAGAATAAAGCCAACCGTATAAGCTATCGTTTATTTGCCCTTTGTAAATACTCGTTTTTTGTAGTCTTGGTAAAAATATTTTTTTTAGAACATTTTTATTTTTACTAACTATCAAAAGCGAATCGGTTTTTTTATTATATTCTAATTGCAGAATAGAATTATTAATTACAGGCAGAATAACATTATTTAAAACGGCATTTAATTTTTTAGCTTTCCAAGCATTATCATTTAAAAAATAGCATTTATCCGCATCTAAAAAATCAACTGTATTTTTACTTTGATTAATAGCTAAGGGATAAAATATTTTACTATTTTTTTTTGATGAAAATTTATAAACCGTATCGTTATAAATATAACCTAAGGTTGCTGCTTTAGAGAAATACCAAATTTTATTATTTGGTGTAATTCGAATATCCCAAATATCATTAGTTGGTAATCCTTCTTTAGTAGTAAAGGTTTTAAATTGGTGTCCGTTGTATTTAACCATCCCTTTATCGGTTAATATCCAGATAAAACCTTGATAGTCTTGTGTAATACGGTAAATGTGGTCGCTTGGTAGTCCTGCTTTTGAAGTAGTATGTGAAAATTGTTGCGAAAATGAAAAACCCCATATCATTACCAGAAGAAAGTGAATGATATGGGGAGCCTTCATAATAAAAATTTGTTTATTTGGTTAAAAAACAAAGTTAGTAATTAATCTAAGATTACACCTATATTACCATTATAATGGCCATAAATGGTCGCTCCATTTTGATCTAAGAAAGTGTAGTCTACATCTATCGTTCCTGTTTGTGTGGTTACATCAAAACTATAACTATTTATGGTTATAAAAGGACCGCTTACACCCGGGGTATGCACCACTTGGTTTGGGTCATTATCATCCCCATAACCAAACTCGGTCCCGTTAATCATTAGCGGAACATTAAACGGAACAATAGAACCGTTATGTATTATCACAGAATCTGAAGGGTTACCGGTGTACGTTAAGCCCGTGTCAATGGTGGGGTAAACGGGATCTGTAATGCTTGGGTTTAATGTTTCGGTTATACTATAAAAAACCCAATTAGATAAATCCAAACTAAACAAATAATCATCTGTATTACCTTCATAATAATTTGAATTATCATACATAAATCCGTTAGTAAAAAACAGATTAATTTCGTTTGGACTTGGATCTTCATCAAATTCTATATATGCATTAGGAGTTTCATAAAAGGTGTTGTTAAACACATATCCGTTACCATCAGGGAACGGATTGCATACATTATCTTCATCAATTTCTCCGTCACAATCATCATCAATTTCGTTACATATTTCTACTGCTCCGGGATGTATATTTGGGTTTGTATCGTCGCAGTCTGTATTATCGGCAACGTAGTTTTGCGGTTGGTCGCAACTTACTTCTAAAGTTTCAGGGTCTCCATAACCGTCGCCATCGTTATCTGCATACCAAGGTTGGCTTTGGCATTCGGGTTCCGATGCACAACTAGGGCCTAAAGCAATAAGTGCGATACTAACCAAAGTTATGGTTACAAGGGATTTTAAAATAGTTTTCATAATTTAAGTATTAATGGGTTATGTTTTAATTTATAATAAAATAGCATGGCGATTATAATAATTATAATACCAATAAATTGAGAGTGTGAAAAGACACCATCGATGATATATCCTCTGCCATCACCTCTAAAAATTTCTAAAATATTTCTGGCAACAGCGTACAATATGAGATAAAGGATAAATAATTGACCTTTAAATTGTTGTTTTTTCTTGATATAGAGTAGAATTCCCATTATAATCAGTAAAGCGGTTATCTCGAATAATTGTGTTGGATGCACCGGTGTACCGTTAGTGCTTGGAAAAATTACTCCTGTAATTGTACCGGTTGGTTTACCATAACAGCAACCTCCAAAAAAGCAACCTAATCTACCGATGGCGTGAACAATTAAAGTAGTTATCGCCAAAATATCCAACATTGGTAAAACAGGAATTTTATGTTTTTTTAAGTACCAAATAATCACCGGTATAATGGTAATAAACGAACCGTAAAAGACAAATCCGCCTGAAAAGTTATGAAGCATTAATTCCGGATTGGAAAAAAAATATTTCGGTCTTTCTAAATAATAGAACAGTTTTCCGCCAACAAAACCCGCTACAAAAATGAGGTAAAAGAAATTGTTTGACAATTCCATAATTCCTAATTCTTTTTTTGCTCGCCATTTGGTATATAATGCAGCTACGAGGGTGCCTAACGCTATTAAAAAAGCGTAGGTGTAAATGGTTATTTTTCCTATATGAAATAGTTCCGGATGCATTATCAGTTTTTTAAAAAACTATCATCAATTTATTCCCCTAAATATAAAAAGACAATAGTTTGGTTGTTTTTTTGCTAATGGATTAAAAAATTTATGGACTTACGTTGTCTATAATTACACAGAATTCGGCTTCTACACCACTAGCAGTAACATCAAAACGGAATTCATCTCCAACGGTAGTTCCTGCACGTTGGCAGGTTACGGTAACGTTGTAATTTGTTCCATTTAACATTAATGTACCGGCTCCGGTAGCTCCTTGAGTAACAACTCCTGTCACAAAATTCATCTGTCCAGGATTAGCTGTTTTATATATTTCTACTTGTCCAACACCTGCACCTAAACCATTTGGAAAAAAATCAGTTGTAAGATCTGTTTCCAGAATTAAAGTCTGCGTATTGTTAGAAGTATCTAAAAAAGTTAGTCCTTGATAATTACATTGATTATCATTAGGTGAAGGGTCGCTATCATTATCACAACTTACTCCTAAAAAAAGAATTGCCGATAAAAATAAAATTACTGTTGCTGTTTTTTTAAGTGGTATTTTCATAACAAATTGTTTTTAGTTTGCATTAAAATCCGCACTACGAAGTATGTGTACTTCTCCTTCAATAGTTCTTGTATTTCCGTTGTCATCTATATAATTTCCGGAAAATGTAATATCAATGAAATCACCAACCGCTCCAAAATTTGTTATGTATGCGTTTACGTTTATGGGATTTGTATTTGTATTAAAATCATAGTCTTTTATAATGGTCTCTATTCCGTTACCAACACCAATTTCAATACCTTGAAATCTTGTAGGAACAGTTGTATCGAAACTAAATGGAAAAGCTAGACTTGAAGAAATATTTGCAAAATCTCCGTTATTAAAAAATGCCAAGCTAATACTACGGTTTTCATCTAATGAAGCCGTACATTCTAATGCGGTAGGGTCGTTTTGTGAAGTTTCTAACCTTGCTTTTGTATCTAACTCATAACGGGTTTCATTTCCATTATCGTATGTTATCGAAATGTATTCTTCAACAGTAGGATTTGTATCCTCTTCAGGGTTACATTTTACAAAAACAGATATGATAAGTATTGAGAGTATTATTTTTTTTAAGTTTTTCATTTTTTTCATTTTGTTAATGAACAATATCAATAGTAGTACAAATTAATCCGTTGGTTATGGTATGGATTGTTCCGTTTTCTTCATAGGTTCCGGAAAATTTAATGGTTACTTGATCTCCTACGGCATTGGCTCCTTGTATAATTTCAAATTGCATATTTACGTTATCTTTGTTGTTAAGAAAGATAATATTTGCCACATCTTGGGTAACAAACCAATTTACAGCAAAAGGTGCAGTTTCACCATTTTCGGTTATGGTAGAGTGATAGTAAAATCCGTCGTTTTGGTCGGTCCAAATGTCATAAAATTTTCCAATAGCGGCATCGTTAAAAATTTCTCCCGTTACTTGTGCATTGTCATATTCAACAAAGTTTCCGTCTAGGGTATAACTTATCCCCGGATAACAATCTGTTACAACTTGATCTATGCTTCCGCAGTACTCCGCTTCAAAATCATAGATACCTTCACCAATAATGGTTCCTGTTATATCTAACCGAAACTCATCTCCTACTTGCGTTCCGGCTCGTTGGCAAGTTACGGTAGCAATAAGGTCTGTTCCATCCAGACGTAATGCCGCCGGTCCGTTCGCGTTAAGTGTTACTGCCTCTGTTATTAAAAAAGTATTGTTTGGGTCGCTGGTTTTTCTAATATCCAAACGCCCTATTCCCAGACCTAAAGCATTGGGATAAAACGTTGTGGTAAGGTCTGTTTGAGGAATTAAGGTTTCGGTTGTGTTTGTGTTATCTACAAAGGTTATCCCTGCAAAATCGCATTGGTCTTCATTGGGGGAAGAACCGTTTTCGTTGTCGCAAGAATTCATCATTGTTATTAAAAACAAACCGATAAAAAATAGGTGTACCTTCTTCATAGCTTTAAAATTTTACTATTGTTTATTTGTTTTTTAATCGTCAAAAAAAATATTGGCAGCTTTTATTTTATGCTTAAACTAAACATAAAAAAACCCTCTACCCTAAAAAGATGCTTTCACTTCCTATTGTCTCTGCGGGGATGCTCAAATAGGTGCTTTGGGAATGTTGAGGGCTTGTTGTGAATTTTAATTTTTCTTTTTCATTTGGTTAATTGCTTTTGTGCCTCTCGCTTTTGTTCCGCGCATAAAAGGATTATTGGTTTCACCTACACAAATATGCATTCCTGAACTTTCTCCAATGCAACTATCCGAACAAGGACAATCGGTGGTGTTTCTGGCTTTGTTTTGTTGTATCTTATTAATTTTAGACAAGGCTTCTTTATTGACTTGTGCACTATACGTTTTGCCTTCTGTGTGTATGATAATTTCGCCGTTACCAGGAGTAGCATCGGGCGAAGTTGGTTGTATAGGAAGTATTAAATCGCAACAATCATCATCTTCAATCAATACGAGTGGCGGTAACGGTTCGCTTTCCATTTTACAAAAACATGCTCCTGATGAGCCTAAAAAACAATCTTCCCCACAATTTTGAACTTTATTTTGAGTTTTGGCTTTTGCATATTTTATATAATTTTCAACATCCGAAAAATCACCTTCATACACGTAATAATGTCCTCCTTGTGTTAACAGTCTATTTGTAGTAACAATTTCGATATTTTTCAATCTTCTTATTTTTGAAAAATCTAATTTTACTTCTTTGTTTGTAGAAGTACCAACTATTTTTCTTGACACTTCTTTTTTAACGCTCACCTTTTTAGAGATTTGCCCCCAAGAAAATTGTATGGTTAACAACAGTACAAACAATAGAGCTATCTTTTTCATTTTAATTAATTTTAATTCACCTACTCTTTTAAAGGATTTTCGGTTTCCTCCTTTTTAAGTTTAAATTTTTGCTTTTTACTTTTAAAGCCGGTACCGCTTTGGGGTTGCAATACCGGTATTAAAAAATTATGCAACAAAACAACTTTTTTCTAACAACAAACCTATAAGAAGGACATAGATAAATAAGCAAGCATTCTATGAAGCCTTATTTTGATACAAGGAACTATCATTTTGATTAGATGAACGGTTTTTGTTGAATAACCTAATAGTATTTTTCTTTTTTTTGAAGTCGTAAAGTAAATACTGTTTTAAAGTTGTGCAATAATAGGAAAGAGTTTAAGTTTGCTTTTTAGAAAATAAATTTTACGTTATGGAAATTTCTCAAATTATAGGATATTTTGCCTATTTACTACCGGCAATAGTGGTGGGAATTGTTGCTTATTACTTTTTTAATGGGCATATAAAAAATGAAGAAGGAAGAAGGCGATTTCTTGTACAGAAAGAAGCACAAAATCAAGTTTTACCTTTACGTTTACAGGCTTACGAGCGCGTCACCCTTTTTTTGGAACGCATCGACCCTAAAAAATTATTATTACGTGTAAAACCTTTTTCAGATGCGGTGCAACAATATGAAAATTTACTTATTCAAAGCATCGATAACGAATTTGAACACAATATTGCACAACAAATTTATGTAAGTGCAGATTGTTGGAATACTGTAACCGCCGCAAAAAATGCTACGGCACAACTCATTAGAAAAACCGCAATGAACGAAAAAGTAGATACGGCAGATAAGTTACGCGAAATGCTTCTTAACCATTTTATGGGTGAAGTAACCCCTTCGCAAAAAGCGTTGGCGTATGTTAAGCAGGAGGTAAAAGAATTATTTTAAATAATTATTTCCCAAACACCCTAATTTTTTTTTCGTTGATAAAAAAATCTATTTGTTTTTAAATTTATTAACTCCGTCTAACAGCCAGTTTTTATAGGTTTCAATATCGGGGGTGTAGCCTATCGGGTCGTTTAAGTTGTTTTCGTTTAAATCGATAAGCACATAATACGGTTGTGCATTTGCTTTATAGCGTTGGGTTTGAAACTCGCTCCACTTGTTACCGATGTACCGTATTTTTTTTCCGGTTACTTTAGAAACATACTGCTGGTCTTCAGGCAGTGGTCTTTTATCATCTACATACAATGAAATAAGCACCACTTTATTTTTAAGAATATCCAGCACATGTGGATCTGCCCAAACACGTTCTTCCATTTTACGGCAATTTACGCAGGCAAATCCGGTGAAATCTATTAAAACAGGTTTGTTTACTTTTTTGGCATACGCCAATCCTTCAAAATAATCGGTAAAGGCAATAATATCATGTGGCCCCAGTTCGGCTCCTTCGGGGAGTCCTTCTTCATTATGCAAAGCAACTCCTGAGCCTAATTTGGTAAATCCAACACCATAAGGCGACTCGCTATAATTCATAGGTGGCGGGAAACCGCTAATTAACTTTAAGGGAGCGCCCCATAATCCGGGAATTAAATACACGGTAAAAGTTAGTGTTACCAGTCCTAATAACAATCTGCCTACCGAAATACGTGGCGAATCGTCGTCGTGCGGAAGTTTTATTTTTCCGAAAAGGTATAACGCCATTGCACCAAATACGGCAATCCAGATTGCAATAAAAATCTCACGCTCAAACCAATGCTTTTGTAAAACCAAATCGGCATTAGAAAGAAATTTAAAAGCAAGTGCAAGTTCTAAAAATCCGAGAACCACTTTTACGGTATTTAACCATCCACCCGATTTTGGCAGGCTGTTCATCCAACCCGGAAACATAGCAAATAAAGCAAAAGGTAAGGCTATGGCTAACGAAAAACCAAGCATTCCCACTATGGGTGCAATACCTCCTTTTGAAGCACTTTCAACCAACAGTGTTCCTACAATGGGACCCGTACAAGAAAACGAAACTATTGCCAGTGCCAATGCCATAAAAAAGATGCCCACAATACCGCCTTTTGCCGCTTGGTTGTCTACTTTATTTGCCCACGATTGAGGTAATGTTATCTCAAAAGCTCCTAGAAACGAAATAGCAAAAACAATGAGCAATAAGAAAAATACAATGTTAAACCACACGTTGGTTGATAAGGCATTGAGTGCATCTGCACCAAAAATTGCAGTAATTACAGAACCTAAAAAAACATAAATCACAACGATAAAAAAACCGTATAAAATAGCATTTCGTATTCCTTCAGAACGGGTTTTACTTTGTTTGGTAAAAAAACTTACCGTAAGCGGAATCATTGGGAAAACACACGGCGTTAAAAGGGCAGCCAAACCACCAAAAAATGCTAAAAAGAAAATCGTCCAGAGTCCTTTTTTTTCCGATTTTTTTTCAGACGTTGTTACATCTGTGTTATCTACTTTAGAAACTGCGGTTGTATCTTGTGTTATTGTAGCAGGAGTATCGGTAAACGAATAATTTTCAAAATTGGAATAATTGGTAAAAACAGAAGTCTTATTATGCTCTAAATCAAAAACGACATACCGTTCTTCGTTTAAACAAACTTGTTTACAAACTTGATAAAACAACTCGGCTTTTATGATTTTAACCGAAGGGTTTACTAACTTGATTTTTTGTTTTATAACTCCGTTATCTTTAAAAAATACTTCGTCAAACTTCCAGACATCGCTATATTCGGTGTATGTTTTTCCTTCTTCTAAATCTCCTTCTAAAATAAAATCTTTTCCTTCATTAAGAAACTTCATACTAAGCGGAATGGGTCCCATTCCGTTTTTATTCGGGGTGTGTTGCGAGTAAATATGCCAATCTTTTTCAATGGTGGCAAGGAGTGATACTTCGTAATTGGTATCGGTTAACTTTTTTATTTTACCATCCCAAGTAACCGGATTTTTAAGGTTTTGTTTTGTCTCTCCCGATTTAAAAGCGGAAAGTACCGGAGTTTCATTATTGATTTCCGTTCTATTGGCATTTGGAAATGCAACTTTAAATTCTTTCGAATCAAAAATACACTTCTCGTCATCGCAGGCTTGGTATTCAATTAAAACAGCAAGGGTTTTGGTATTGGGATTTTTTGGTTTTACTTTTTGTGTAAAAGTGGCATTATCTTCAAAATAAGATAGGTCCATTTCAAAAACTTTGTCGTAGCTGGTATGCGATTTGCTTTCGGTTACCTTTCCTAATAGTTCAAAGTTTCCTTCTTTATCTTCAAATTTAAAAGTTGTGGGAATAGCACCTCCTTCGGGAAGATTTTGTGTGTACAAATGCCAACCTTCATCTATTGATGCATCTATCACTATTTCAAAAGTATCATCGCCTAAATCGTTTAGATAATAGTCCCACTTTACGGGTTCTAAGATTTGAGAAAATGAAGTAAAACCAATTAGTAATACTGCCAATCGTAGAAAAAGATTTTTCATCTGTTTATAATTTTATATTTTGTTTATTTTCAACAAGTTACAATCATCCCCATGTGTGTTTAAAATCAATCATGGATGTTTCATCTGTTTAAAAATTTGTAATTGTTTGATTTTAAAAGTAATTCCAAATTTTATAAACATCTGGAACC
>WFXA01000214.1 GCA_015490835.1 Flavobacteriaceae bacterium
AAGTAATATTGCCGATGTAGCTCAGCTGGCTAGAGCAGCTGATTTGTAATCAGCAGGTCGTGGGTTCGAGTCCCTCCATCGGCTCATTGAAAGATTTTTGAATTATTGATATAAATTATATTGGGGAGATACTCAAGCGGCCAACGAGGACAGACTGTAAATCTGTTGGTTTTACCTTCGCAGGTTCGAATCCTGCTCTCCCCACTAAAACTTCAATTTAAATACACGAGTTTGTATTGAAGGAGTTTTAAAAAAAATAGTTGTAAAGGTTACCGATGGTTTTATGTTTGGATAATATTAAAATAATAGGTACCTTTGCACGCCTTTTATAGGGATAAGTGAACTTATAAATCTTGTAAAAGTTATAAGCGGGAGTAGCTCAGTTGGTAGAGCGTCAGCCTTCCAAGCTGAATGTCGCCGGTTCGAACCCGGTCTCCCGCTCAAAAAAAGCAAAATGAAAAGCAAAATGAAAATGGTGTTTTTGCTAAAAGATTTCTTCCTTAATATATTTTAAGGTAGACTTTACGCCGGTGTAGCTCAGGGGTAGAGCGTTTCCTTGGTAAGGAAGAGGTCATGGGTTCAAATCCCATCATTGGCTCAAATTTTTGTTTAAAATAAACATATATATAACTAAGATTAAATTAATACAAAATGGCAAAAGAAACATATGATCGTTCGAAACCACACTTAAACGTTGGTACAATTGGACACGTAGATCACGGTAAAACAACTTTAACAGCTGCTATTACAAAAGTTTTAGCAGATGCCGGTTTTTCAGAAGCAAAATCGTTTGATCAAATCGATAACGCACCTGAAGAAAAAGAAAGAGGGATTACAATTAACTCTTCACACGTAGAATATCAAACGGCAAATCGTCACTATGCACACGTTGACTGTCCCGGTCACGCCGATTACGTAAAAAACATGGTAACTGGTGCTGCGCAGATGGACGGAGCAATACTTGTTGTTGCCGCTACAGACGGACCTATGCCACAAACACGTGAACATATTCTATTAGGGCGTCAAGTAGGTATTCCTCGCATTGTTGTGTTTATGAATAAAGTAGACATGGTAGATGATGAAGAATTACTTGAATTAGTAGAAATGGAAATTAGAGAACTGCTTTCTTTCTATGAGTATGACGGAGATAATGGTCCTGTAATTGCCGGATCTGCACTTGGTGCTTTAAACGGTGAAGAAAAATGGGTGAAAACAGTTTTAGAATTAATGGAAGCTGTAGATACTTGGATTGAATTACCAAAACGTGATGTTGATAAAGATTTCTTGATGCCTATCGAGGATGTGTTCTCTATTACTGGTCGTGGTACTGTAGCAACCGGTCGTATTGAGACTGGAGTTGCTAATACCGGAGATCCGGTAGATATCATCGGTATGGGAGCAGAAAAATTAACGTCAGTTATTACCGGAGTTGAGATGTTCCGTAAAATATTAGATAGAGGTGAAGCTGGAGATAATGTAGGTATACTTTTAAGAGGTATTGAAAAATCTCAAATTAGAAGAGGAATGGTAATCTGTAAGCAAGGTTCTGTAACTCCTCACGCTAAATTTAAAGCAGAGGTTTATATCCTTAAAAAAGAAGAAGGTGGTCGTCATACACCATTTCACAATAATTACCGTCCACAATTTTATGTTCGTACAACAGACGTAACAGGAACAATTAATCTTCCTGATGGAGTTGAAATGGTAATGCCTGGTGATAACCTTACTATAACTGTAGATTTATTACAGCCTATTGCAATGAATGTTGGTCTTCGTTTTGCTATCCGTGAAGGTGGTAGAACTGTTGGTGCTGGACAAGTTACTGAAATTTTAGACTAAACATAACGTATAAAAAAGTTTAAGGTGTCTCGATTTTTATCGGGATGCCTTGACTTTTATAACGAACTTATGTGTTTTTTAAACACCAAAAAGATTTAACTCTCACAAGGGGAGATTAGCAATTTATACGGGTTTAGCTCAGTTGGTAGAGCACTGGTCTCCAAAACCAGGTGTCGGGAGTTCGAGTCTCTCAACCCGTGCGAAGCAAGGAATTGAGAGCGAGAAGTTTATCCCGATTAGTATCGGGAAGCCTCTCAACCCGTGCGAAGCAAGGATGATGAGAAGCAAAATAGAACTATTGAAATTTAAAAGTTAATTAGATACATTTAGTTATGATTAATTATATAAAAGAATCCTTTAGCGAGTTAAAAAACCATGTTACTTGGACACCCTGGGCCGAAGCGCAAAGATTAACGGTTATTGTAGCCGTTTTTTCAGTGGTATTAGCATTAGCTGTTTATGGAGTAGATACGGTTTTTTCTAAAGTAATAAGTATTTACTTTCAATGGATTAAGTCTTAAAAACAATGACTGAAACTAAGAGTATAAAAAAATGGTATGTGATTCGCTCGGTGAGTGGAAAGGAACATAAAATAAAAGAATATATTGAATCTGAAGTTTCACGATTGAAACTAGAAGATTATATAGAACAGGTTTTAGTTCCTACTGAGAAAGTGATTCAAATACGTAACGGAAAAAAAATAAATAAAGAAAGAGTTTTTACTCCTGGCTATTTATATATTCAGGCAAATCTTTCTGGCGAAATCCCCCATATTATAAAATCTATAAACGGGGTTATTGGCTTTTTAGGAGAAGTTAAAGGAGGAGATCCTGTACCGCTTAGGCAAGCTGAAGTTAACAGGTTGTTAGGTAAAGTTGATGAACTTTCGGTTCAAGATGAAAATGTTAATATACCGTTTGTAATAGGAGAAACTGTAAAAGTTATCGACGGTCCGTTTAACGGATTTAACGGAACGGTAGAAAAAATTAACGAAGAAAAGCGTAAACTTGAGGTAATGGTAAAGATTTTTGGAAGAAAAACCCCATTAGAATTAAGTTATATGCAAGTAGAAAAAATTTAATTGTTACACACTATAAATTTGGTTTGTTATTGGCTTCCACTTTAATAAACCCCAATTTTTAAAAATTAGAAATGGCAAAAGAAGTAGATAAAGTAGTAAAACTGCAAGTTCGTGGAGGCGCTGCTAACCCATCGCCACCAGTAGGACCCGCACTTGGTGCTGCAGGTGTTAACATTATGGAGTTCTGTAAGCAATTTAATGCAAGAACTCAAGATAAGCAGGGTAAAGTATTACCAGTTGCAATTACGGTGTATAAAGATAAATCATTCGATTTTGTAATTAAAACACCGCCTGCTGCTGTACAAATACTAGAAGCTGCTAAGATTAAAAAAGGTTCCGGAGAACCACATGTTAGAAAAGTAGCTACTATTACTTGGGATCAAGTAAAAGCCATTGCAGAAGATAAAATGCCCGATTTAAACGCATTTACAATCGAATCTGCAATGAAAATGGTTGCTGGAACAGCACGTTCAATGGGAGTAAAAATAAAAGGTGTTGCACCTTTTTAACCTGAAAAAGAATCTAAAAAATGGCAAAATTAACAAAAAAGCAAAAAGAAGCTCGCTCAAAAATAGAGCCTAATAAAGTATATTCTATCGATGAGGCTTCTGCTTTAATTAAAGAAATATCCAATGTAAATTTCGACCCTTCAGTTGACTTGGCAGTGCGTTTAAATGTAGACCCAAGAAAAGCAAATCAAATGGTGCGAGGTGTAGTTACACTTCCTCACGGGACAGGAAAAGATGTTAAGGTATTAGCCTTAGTAACTCCCGATAAAGAAGAAGAAGCTAAAGCGGCTGGTGCCGATTATGTTGGATTAGACGAGTACCTCACCAAAATAAAAGGTGGGTGGACAGACGTAGATGTTATTGTAACAATGCCTAGTGTTATGGGAAAATTAGGTCCGTTAGGTCGTATTTTAGGACCTCGTGGATTAATGCCTAACCCTAAGACAGGAACTGTAACAATGGATGTTGCTAAAGCTGTTTCAGATGTAAAAGCCGGTAAAATCGATTTCAAAGTTGATAAAACCGGAATTGTTCATGCTGCAATAGGAAAAGCATCTTTTGATGCCGATAAAATTGTAGGAAACGCTAAAGAATTAATATCAACACTTATTAAATTAAAACCACAAGCGGCAAAAGGTATTTATATTAAAAGTATTTTTATGTCTAGTACCATGAGTCCGGGTGTAGAAATAGATGCAAAAAGCCTTGCTGGGTAGTAAAATATAACGATATGACAAGAGAAGAAAAATCAAAAGTAATCGAAACACTTACTGCACAGCTTTCTGAAAATGAAACCATTTATTTGGCTGATATTTCAGGACTTGATGCAGGAACAACTAGTAACTTACGCCGTGCTTGTTTTAAAGCCGGAGTAAAACTTTCAGTTGTTAAAAATACATTGCTTAAAAAAGCAATGGACGAATCTGATAAAGACTTTGGAGATTTACCCGAAGTTCTTAAAGGAAACACCTCTCTTATGATTTCTGAAGTGAGCAATGCGCCTGCTAAAGTAATTAAGGAGTTCAGAAAAAAATCTGACAAACCCTTACTTAAAGGAGCATTCATTGAAGAAGCAATTTATATAGGAGATGAGCAATTAGATGCACTCGTAAATATTAAATCTAAGGACGAATTAATTGGTGATATTGTTGCACTACTACAATCACCGGCTAAAAATGTTATTTCTGCACTTAAATCAGGTGGTGGAAAATTAGCGGGTATCCTTAAAACATTATCCGAAAAAGAAGGATAATACATAAAAAAACAACTTTAAATTAAATATTAAAATTACTTAAAAACGATAGAAAATGGCAGATTTAAAAGATTTCGCAGAACAATTAGTTAACTTAACAGTAAAAGAAGTAAATGAGTTAGCTGATATATTAAAAGAAGAATACGGCATAGAGCCTGCAGCTGCTGCTGTAGCCGTTGCCACAGCCGGTGGAGCCGGAGGTGGTGAAGCTGCTGAAGAGCAAACCGAATTTGATGTAATTCTTAAAGCAGCTGGACCTTCTAAATTAGCAGTTGTTAAATTGGTAAAAGAATTAACAGGCGCCGGTCTTAAAGATGCAAAAGGATTAGTTGATAATGCCCCTTCTCCAATTAAAGAAGGTGTATCTAAAGACGAAGCCGAAGCTTTAAAAACTCAGTTAGAAGAAGCTGGAGCTGAGGTTGAACTTAAATAAGTTCGTGTCCAGAAAACCTTAAGGTTTAGGTCTTCCCGATACTCGGGATAGACCTAAACCATTTTGCGTATATAATGGTTTCACGTTTTTTACGTATATGCAAACACTAATTACTTTAATTAAAATTCATCCATAGATGTCAGCAACGCAAACTGAAAGATTGAATTTTTCCTCTGTAAAACACATTCCAAAATATCCAGATTTTTTGGATATTCAGATTAAATCGTTCCAAGATTTTTTCCAACTGGAAACCAAATCAGATGAAAGAGGAAACGAAGGACTTTATAAAACCTTCTTAGAAAATTTTCCAATCACCGATACTCGTAACCAATTTGTTTTAGAATTTTTAGACTACTTTGTAGATCCTCCTCGATACTCTATTCAAGAATGTATTGAACGTGGATTAACGTATAGTGTACCACTAAAAGCACGCTTAAAACTCTATTGCACCGATCCAGAACACGAAGACTTTGAAACCATTGTTCAAGATGTTTTCTTAGGGACCATTCCCTATATGACACCCAGTGGCACTTTTGTGATAAATGGTGCAGAACGTGTTGTTGTTTCCCAACTTCACCGTTCACCAGGTGTATTTTTCGGACAATCTTTTCATGCTAACGGTACAAAACTTTACTCAGCAAGAGTAATACCTTTTAAAGGTTCTTGGATTGAATTTGCTACCGATATTAACAGCGTAATGTATGCCTATATCGATAGAAAGAAAAAATTACCTGTTACTACGCTTTTCCGTGCTATAGGTTTTGAAAGAGATAAAGATATCCTAGAGATATTCGACCTTGCCGAAGAAGTAAAAGCTACTAAAACGGGACTTAAAAAATATTTAGGCAGAAAACTTGCTGCTCGTGTATTAAAAACTTGGCATGAAGATTTTGTAGATGAAGATACAGGAGAAGTTGTTTCTATTGAAAGAAACGAGATTGTTTTAGACCGCGATACTGTTCTTGAAAAAGAGCATATTGAGGAAATTTTAGAATCCGGTTCAAAAACAATTCTGCTTCACAAAGAAGATCAACACTTGGCAGATTACGCCATTATACATAATACATTGCAAAAAGATCCTACCAATTCCGAAAAGGAAGCGGTAGAGCATATCTACAGACAACTTCGTAACGCCGAACCACCAGATGAAGAAACAGCACGAGGAATTATTCATAAGCTATTCTTTAGTGATCAACGTTACAACTTAGGAGAAGTTGGTCGTTTTAGAATGAACAAAAAATTAGGTCTCGATATCGACATGGATAAGCTTGTGCTTACCAAAGAAGACATCATCACCATTGTAAAATATTTAATCGAGTTAATTAACTCAAAAGCTGAAATTGATGATATCGATCACTTGTCTAACAGACGTGTTCGTACTGTCGGTGAACAACTTTCATCACAATTTGGTGTAGGATTAGCTCGTATGGCTCGTACCATTCGCGAACGAATGAATGTTCGAGATAACGAGGTGTTTACACCAATAGATTTAATTAATGCAAAAACATTATCATCTGTAATTAATTCATTTTTTGGTACCAATCAATTGTCTCAATTCATGGATCAAACCAATCCCTTGGCAGAAATCACACACAAGCGTCGTCTTTCTGCCTTAGGACCCGGTGGTCTTTCAAGAGAAAGAGCCGGATTTGAAGTACGTGATGTTCACTACACACACTACGGAAGATTATGTCCTATTGAAACACCTGAGGGACCAAATATTGGATTGATATCTTCTCTTTCTGTGTATGCAAAAGTAAATCACTTAGGTTTCCTTGAAACACCTTATCGTAAGGTTGAAGACGGAAAAATAGATTTAAAAAGTGAACCAATTTATCTTTCTGCCGAAGAAGAAGAAGAAAAGAAAATTGCACAAGCCCATATTAATTTAGATGAAGACGGAACCATTCTTGAAGATAGAGTAATTGCTCGTATGGAAGGTGACTTTCCTGTGGTTACACCACAAGAAATTAATTATTCAGACGTAGCACCAAACCAAATATCTTCTATTTCAGCTTCTCTTATTCCATTCTTAGAGCACGATGATGCAAACCGTGCGTTGATGGGATCTAATATGATGCGTCAAGCAGTTCCACTTATGGTTGCTGAGTCTCCTATTGTAGGAACCGGATTAGAACGTCAAGTAGCAAAAGATTCCAGAGTATTAATAAATGCAGAAGGTGATGGTATTGTTGAATATGTTGATGCAAACCAGATAAGAATCAAATACCATCGCACTAAAGAAGAACAATTAGTAAGTTTTGACGGAGATACCAAAACCTATAACCTTATTAAATTTAGAAAAACCAATCAAAGTACATCCATTAACCTAAAACCTATTGTTAAAAAAGGAGATAGGGTAACAAAAGGACAAGTACTTTGTCAAGGTTATGCCACCGAAAAAGGTGAGTTGGCACTAGGAAGAAATATGAAGGTAGCTTTTATGCCTTGGAAAGGATATAACTTTGAGGATGCAATTGTAATTTCTGAAAAAGTTGTTCGTGAGGATATCTTTACGTCTATCCATATCGATGAATACTCTCTAGAAGTTCGTGACACCAAATTAGGTAATGAAGAACTTACTAACGATATCCCAAACGTTTCTGAAGAAGCTACTAAAGATTTAGATGAAAACGGAATGATACGTGTAGGTGCCGAAGTAAAACCGGGGGATATTTTAATTGGAAAAATTACACCAAAAGGTGAAAGTGATCCAACACCCGAAGAAAAATTACTTCGTGCCATTTTTGGAGATAAAGCCGGTGATGTAAAAGACGCCTCTTTAAAAGCATCTCCATCATTGCGAGGTGTTATAATTAACAAAAAATTATTTGCTCGTTCGGTTAAAGACAAGCGAAAAAGAGCACAAGATAAAGAAGATATAGCTGCTCTTGAAATAGAATACGATGCTAAATTTGATAAACTTCGTGAGGTTCTTATCGAAAAACTTTTTTCCATTGTAGGAGGAAAAACCGCACAAGGCGTGACTAATGAGTTGGGTGAAGTAGTTTTTCCGAAAGGAAAGAAATTCACATTAAAAATGCTTAATGCAGTAGATGATTATTCTCACCTTACCGGTGGAACTTGGACAACAGATAAAGAAACCAACAAACTGGTAAAAGAGTTGATGCATAACTACAAAATCAAAGAAAACGATTTACAAGGAAACCTAAGACGTGAGAAATTTACCATTTCTGTTGGAGACGAATTGCCTTCAGGTATATTAAAACTTGCAAAAGTTTATGTTGCTAAAAAACGTAAACTTAAGGTAGGAGATAAAATGGCAGGGCGACACGGTAATAAAGGTATTGTTGCACGTATTGTACGTCAAGAAGATATGCCTTTCTTAGAAGACGGAACACCTGTAGATATTGTACTCAATCCTTTAGGGGTACCCTCCCGAATGAATATTGGTCAGATTTATGAAACAGTACTGGGATGGGCAGGTCAAAAATTAGGACGTAAGTTTGCTACACCTATTTTTGATGGAGCATCACTTGACCAAATTAATAAACTTACAGATGAAGCCGGAATTCCAAGATTTGGGCATACCTATCTTTACGATGGAGGAACAGGCGAACGCTTTGACCAACCCGCGACAGTAGGAGTTATTTACATGATTAAACTCGGGCATATGATAGATGATAAAATGCACGCACGTTCAATAGGTCCTTACTCACTTATTACACAACAACCTTTAGGTGGTAAAGCACAGTTTGGAGGTCAACGATTTGGAGAAATGGAAGTTTGGGCACTTGAAGCATATGGCGCTTCAAGTACACTACGCGAAATTTTAACAGTAAAATCTGATGATGTAATAGGAAGAGCCAAAACCTACGAGTCTATTGTAAAAGGCGAACCTATGCCACAACCCGGTTTACCCGAATCTTTTAACGTGTTAATGCACGAATTAAAAGGTCTTGGATTAGACATTAGGTTAGAAGAGTAAAAACTTCCCGCTACCTAATTTTTTAATCATAGCGGGAATATATTTCGTCTTTAAACGAAAACAGAAGTAACTACTACTTCAAAAAAACATAACAAAGCATAATAAGTATTATGGCAAGAAGAAATAAAGAACACACAGTTAAGAAATTTACTAAAATTTCAATTGGTTTAGCCTCTCCAGAGTCAATCTTAGCAGAATCTAGAGGTGAAGTGCTTAAACCCGAAACCATTAACTATCGTACTCATAAACCGGAACGTGACGGATTGTTTTGTGAGCGTATATTTGGCCCAATTAAAGACTATGAGTGTGCCTGTGGAAAATACAAACGTATTCGTTATAAAGGAATCGTTTGTGATCGATGTGGGGTAGAAGTAACCGAGAAGAAAGTTAGACGAGATCGAGTAGGGCACATTAATTTGGTAGTACCCGTAGCACATATTTGGTACTTTCGTAGTCTTCCTAATAAAATAGGATATCTATTAGGATTACCTTCCAAAAAATTGGATATGATTATTTATTACGAAAGATACGTAGTAATACAACCCGGAATTGCCAAAAATGAAGAAGGAGAACCATTGCAAAAAATGGATTTCTTAACAGAAGAAGAATACTTAAACATTCTTGATACCCTTCCGCAAGAAAATATGTATTTGGACGATAGCGACCCCAATAAGTTTATTGCTAAAATGGGAGCTGAGTGTTTGATTGAATTATTAAGACGAATAGATTTAGATGAGCTATCTTTTGAACTACGTCATAAAGCAAATAATGAAACTTCTAAACAACGTAAAACAGAAGCGTTAAAACGTCTTCAAGTTGTTGAAGCATTGCGTGAAGCAAACAAAAATAGAGAGAACAAGCCCGAATGGATGATAATGAAAGTGGTGCCGGTGATTCCACCCGAACTCCGTCCGTTAGTACCATTAGACGGTGGTCGTTTTGCTACATCCGATTTAAATGATTTATACCGAAGAGTAATCATTCGAAACAATCGTTTAAAGAGATTGGTAGAGATAAAAGCACCGGAAGTTATTTTGCGTAATGAAAAACGTATGCTACAAGAATCCGTAGATTCTTTGTTTGATAACACACGTAAATCTTCAGCCGTAAAAACCGAAGCCAATCGCCCGTTAAAATCACTTTCCGATTCTTTAAAAGGAAAACAAGGGCGTTTTCGTCAAAACCTATTAGGTAAAAGAGTAGATTATTCGGCTCGTTCGGTAATTGTTGTAGGACCCGAACTAAAATTATTCGAGTGCGGTATTCCTAAAGATATGGCTGCCGAACTTTACAAACCTTTTATTATTAGAAAATTAATAGAAAGAGGAATTGTAAAAACAGTAAAATCTGCTAAAAAGATTATTGATAAAAAAGAGCCCGTTGTTTGGGATATTTTAGAAAATGTATTGAAAGGACATCCGGTATTACTTAACCGTGCTCCTACCTTACACCGTTTAGGAATTCAAGCATTTCAACCCAAGTTGATTGAAGGAAAAGCAATTCAGTTACATCCATTGGTTTGTACCGCTTTTAATGCCGATTTTGATGGTGACCAGATGGCGGTGCATTTACCACTTGGACCCGAAGCAATATTAGAAGCACAACTATTAATGTTGGCTTCTCATAATATCTTAAACCCAGCTAACGGATCACCTGTTGCAGTACCCTCTCAAGATATGGTTTTAGGACTGTATTATATGACTAAACTTCGAAAATCAACCCACGACCATAAAGTAAAAGGCGAAGGGCTTACATTTTATTCAGCCGAAGAATTAATTATAGCTTATAACGAAAAGAAAGTTGATCTTAATGCTGAAATAAAAATTAGAACCAAAGATTTTAATGAAGAAGGAGAATTAGTTAATCAAATTATTACCACTACGGTAGGTAGAGTAATCTTTAACGAGCAAGTACCCGAACAAGCCGGATATATTAATGAAGTACTTACCAAAAAGTCTTTACGAGACATTATTGGTAATATCTTAAAAATAACCGACGTACCTACTACTGCCGATTTTCTAGATGGAATAAAAACATTAGGTTATAAATTTGCCTTTGAAGGAGGATTGTCATTTAGTCTGGGAGATATTATTATCCCTGCCGAAAAGCAATCTATGATAGATGAAGCCAATAAAAAAGTAGATGCTATTATAGGAAACTATAATATGGGGCTTATTACCAATAACGAGCGTTATAATCAAGTTATTGATATTTGGACGGCAACCAATGCCGAACTTACCGAACTCTCTATGAAACGTATTAGAGAAGATCAACAAGGGTTTAATTCGGTGTATATGATGCTTGATTCTGGCGCAAGGGGTAGTAAAGAACAAATTAGACAGCTTACCGGAATGCGTGGATTAATGGCGAAGCCTAAAAAATCTACCGCAGGAGGTGGGGAGATTATTGAAAATCCAATTCTTTCAAACTTTAAAGAAGGACTATCAATTCTTGAATACTTTATTTCTACTCACGGTGCACGTAAAGGACTTGCAGATACGGCTCTTAAAACAGCAGATGCCGGTTATTTAACCAGACGTTTGGTAGATGTATCGCAAGATGTAATTATCAATACAGAAGATTGTGGAACCTTACGAGGTATAGAAGTAAAACCACTTAAGAAAAAGGAAGAAGTTGTTGAAACGTTAGGCGAAAGAATCGCCGGTAGAACATCATTACATGATGTATATAACCCATTAACAAATGAGTTGTTAGTTGAATCTGGTGGGCATATTTCAGACGAAATTGCACAAGTAATTGAAGCATCTCCAATCGAATCGGTAGAAGTAAGATCAGCATTAACATGTGAAGCTAAAAAAGGTATTTGTGCTTCTTGTTACGGTCGTAATCTAGCAACCAATAAAATGGTTCAAAAAGGAGAAGCTGTAGGAGTAGTAGCTGCACAATCTATTGGTGAACCGGGAACACAGTTAACGTTGCGTACCTTCCACGTTGGAGGTATTGCGGGTAACATTTCTGAAGAAAATAAATTAGTAGCTAAGTTTGATGGTATTGCAGAAATAGAAGATCTTAAAACCGTTAAAAGTGAAAATTCTGAAGGAAAATCTATTGATGTTGTAATCTCTCGTACTTCAGAAATTAAAATTGTTGATAAGAAAACAGGTATTATATTAAGCACCAATAACATTCAATACGGTTCAACTATTTTTGTTAAAAATGGTGATACTGTTAAAAAAGGTGATGTCATATCGCAATGGGATCCCTATAATGGTGTTATTATTTCTGAGTTTGCAGGTTCTGTTAAATATGAAAATATAGAACAAGGGGTTACTTTCCAAGTTGAAATTGACGAGCAAACCGGTTTTCAAGAAAAAGTAATATCAGAATCCAGAGATAAGAAAAAAATACCTACACTTCACATTATAGGAAAAGATGGAGAGGTAATACGGTCGTATAACTTACCGGTAGGAGCACACATTATGGTAGAAGATGATGAGAAAATTAAGATTGGTAAAATTTTAGTTAAAATTCCGCGTAAATCTTCAAAAGCAGGAGATATTACAGGAGGTCTTCCTCGTGTAACTGAATTATTTGAAGCACGTAACCCATCAAATCCCGCTGTTGTTAGTGAGATAGATGGTGTGGTTTCTTTCGGTAAAATTAAGCGCGGTAATCGTGAGATTATTATCGAAGCAAAAACAGGTGAGATTAAAAAGTATTTGGTTAAACTTTCCAATCAGATATTAGTTCAAGAAAACGATTATGTACGTGCCGGATCTCCTCTTTCAGATGGTTCAATTACACCGCTCGATATTCTTAACATCAAAGGTCCCTCTGCAGTTCAACAGTATTTGGTAAATGAAGTACAAGAGGTTTATCGTTTACAAGGTGTGAAAATTAATGATAAACACTTTGAGGTGGTTGTTCGTCAAATGATGCGTAAGGTTAAGATTGTTGATTCAGGCGATACCACGTTCTTAGAAAATCAATTGGTTCATAAATACGATTTTATTGAAGAAAACGACAAAATATTCGGAATGAAAGTGATTACCAATGCAGGTGATTCTGAATTATTAAAAGAAGGACAAATCGTTTCACCAAGAGAGTTGCGAGATGAAAATTCTATTTTGCGTAGAAATGATAAACAATTAGTTGAAGCCAGAGATGCAGTGCCAGCCACCGCAACTCCAATTCTGCAAGGAATTACCAGAGCTTCGCTTCAAACCAAGTCGTTTATTTCGGCTGCATCATTCCAAGAAACAACTAAAGTATTAAACGAAGCTGCTGTAGCCGGTAAAGTTGATACGTTAGAAGGTTTAAAGGAAAATGTAATTGTAGGTCATAGAATTCCTGCCGGAACGGGTATGAGAGAATATGAGTCTATTATTGTAGGTTCTAAAGAAGAATTGGAAGAAATGAGCCGTGAAAAGCAAGAAGTGAATTATAATTAATTATTATTTAATAGAAGTTTATAAAAAATCCCAATAAGTTTTCTTGTTGGGATTTTGTGTTTTAACTAATTACTTATTTCTATCTTTGTAAAAATATTTATACAATTATGTCAGATTTAAAACAACCTAAAAAAGGACAAATAAACATCGAACTTGAAGAAAAGGTAGCTCAAGGTATTTACAGTAATTTAGCAATCATCAATCATTCTGTTTCAGAGTTTGTAATTGATTTTGTTTCTATTATGCCCGGTGTACCGAAAAGTAAAGTAAAATCTCGTATTATTTTAACTCCACAACATGCAAAACGATTGCTAAAAGCATTAGGAGATAATATACATCGTTTTGAAAAGGCACATGGTGAAATTAAAGACTACGACCAGCCACCTATACCTTTAAACTTTGGACCTACAGGGCAAGCGTAAACCAAAAGTTTTGTAACAAATTTTAATCAAATTCGCTTACAAAATGTAATGTAACGTTTGGGAATTTTTGTTGCGTCATTTGCAATGTAAAATTAGAATCTGCAAAAAACACCAACTGACCTTGTTTGTCTTTGGCTAAAAATTTTGCTTTTATTCGTTTAAACTCGATGAGTTCATCATGATTGGATTTGCTTATATCTACCCAGCATGCTTTATAAACATTAAGGTTTTCGTACCTACAAGTAGCCCCGTATTCATGTTCTAAGCGGTACTGTATTACCTCAAACTGTAATGCACCAACGGTACCTATTACTTTTCTTCCGTTTAGTTCTAGTGTAAAAAGTTGCGCAACTCCTTCATCCATTAATTGGTCTATCCCTTTTTCAAGTTGTTTGCTTTTCATAGGATCTGCATTATTAATATACTTAAAATGTTCGGGAGAAAAACTAGGGATGCCTTTGTAAAGTAGATTTTCTCCTTCGGTAAGTGTATCACCAATTTTAAAGTTTCCTGTATCGTGTAATCCTACAATGTCGCCGGGATAGGATTTGTTTACAATTTGTTTTTTTTCGGCAAAGAAAGCATTGGGGCTGGAAAATTTCATTTTTTTACCATTTCTAACATGTAAATAGGGTTTGTTTCGTTCAAAAACACCTGAAACAATTTTAATAAAAGCCAATCTATCTCTATGCTTGGGATCCATATTAGCATGAATTTTAAAAACAAAGCCTGTAAAGTTTGGTTCGTCGGGTTTAACAAGTCTAATCGTACTTTCTTTAGGTTGCGGAGTAGGAGCTATTTCAACAAAACAATCCAGTAATTCTCTAACACCAAAGTTGTTTAAAGCAGACCCAAAGAAAACAGGTTGCAGCATACCGTTAAGGTATTCTTCTTTTGAAAATGTGGGGTAAATACCCGATGTTAATTCTATTTCTTCTCGTAGCGTTGAAGCGGCTTGATTTCCTATAAGATTATCTAACTCATTGTCTTCAAGGTTTGAGATTTCAATAGTTTCTTCAATATTCTTTCTGCTATCTCCGCTGAAAAGGTTTATATTCTTCTCCCATATGTTATAAATACCTTTAAAATCATATCCCATTCCTATCGGAAAACTCAAAGGAGTAACTCTAAGGTTTAGTTTTTGTTCTATTTCGTCAAGTAATTCAAAGGCATCTTTTCCTTCACGATCTAACTTGTTTACAAAAACAATCATAGGGATATTACGCATTCTACAAACTTCAACCAACTTTTCGGTTTGTTCTTCCACCCCTTTGGCTACATCGATAACAACAATTACACTATCTACAGCGGTAAGTGTTCTAAAAGTATCTTCGGCAAAATCTTTATGTCCAGGGGTATCCAGAATATTTATTTTTGTGCCGTTATATTCAAAAGCCAAAACCGAAGTAGCTACAGAGATTCCTCTTTGGCGTTCAATTTCCATAAAATCGCTGGTTGCCCCCTTTTTAATTTTGTTAGACTTCACTGCACCGGCTTCTTGAATAGCTCCACCAAAAAGTAATAATTTTTCGGTTAAAGTTGTTTTTCCCGCATCTGGGTGAGAAATAATCCCAAAGGTTCTTCTTCTGTTAATTTCTTTTTGTAACGACATTAAATTCTTAATTTAAAAGGTCAAATATACGAGTTGTTTTGTTGAAAATTAAGCAGATAAAGAAGTAATATGTATATTTTTTTCTCACATTTTTTTTAAGGTTAACCCTTAAAAAATCAGGTATATACGTGTTTATACGTATCTTATATTCCTACAATTTTAAACTAAAAAAGTCGAAATAAAATGTGTTTTTGTGCAGTTCAACGAATATATTTTACAGTTTAACTAAAAGATTACTTTTTGTAAGGCTTTACTGTATTTAGCTATTTATATTTGTAAAAAAATAAATGCAGTTGGGGCATTTTACTTAAAATTAAGTATCAAAATATAATAGAGATGCAAAAAAATACTTTTAAAATTCTAAAGAATCGCATTACCTTAATTAACTTGTTGATAATGTTATTTTTAGTAGGTAATGCAAGAGGTCAAAACTTACCAAGTTTAGTACCTAATTCAAATGAAGGGTTACCGATTTTATATGCATTACCCGATAATCATGCCGAATTCTATACAGCAGTACCCAACCCTTTTGAAACTCCGCTACCTTCCTCATCTACACAGGTTTTGGATAGGACTTTTACCGGTAAAGCAATTGGGTATAGAGCAACCAATAATAAACTTTATGCTTTTTATGATAGATCATTGTATGAAATTGATATTGAAACCGGAACAACTACTTTTGTTGCCGGATGGATTATACACGGAAGAGCTTTTGGAATAGAATTTTATGTAAATAATACAACAGGGGAAGAGATAATGTTTGTTGTTGGCTACCCCAATCAAAGCAATACAGGAGGAAGAAAACTTTATGCTTTTAATCCAAATAATAACTGGGCGCCTTATGCGGGATTTTATAAATATTTCTCAGGTGATACTAATTATGCTAACGGAATATCTTGGGATCCCACAACAGCCCAACTTTATGTTCAAAGAACAAATCCTACTAATTCGAGTGTTGATTTCTATACTGTAGATGTAGGCACTGCTTCAACAACCTACGCTTTTACCATACAAAATAATATCGAAGGAGATGGAATAGGATTTGCCGCTGATAGAAAAATGTATACAGAGGATGATAGTGCAGGTACAAACAGGCTTCTGTACGAGGTTACAACAACAGGAAATATTACTCCTGCTGCTAATCTGGGAGGAATCTTTGATGTTGAGGGTGTAACAGGAAATGCTGGAACCAGAACAGACGGTGGAGATGCACCTGAATCTTATGGTTGGGCTGCTCATTATATGTCACCTATTATTTCAAATCTACCAACCACATATTTAGGAATAGTTCCACCCGATTCTGAAAACCCTTTAACAATTTTCGGAAATGGTACAGGAGACGACAACGACGGAGATGATGACGAGGAAGGAGTTAGTTTAAACGGAAATTTATTAGACGGACAAAACTTACTACTTGGAGAAACAACTACACTTGATATAACTACACACGGAGATGGTTACTTAAACGCCTGGATAGATTGGAATGGAAACGGAACTTTTGATGCTACAGAACAAGTAGCAACAGACATTGTCTCCTTTGGAGGTTTATTAAACCTCACTATTAACGTTCCGGCAAATGCTTCTATAGGTGCTTCCTACGCTAGATTTAGATACTCTTCTGAAACTGGATTAACAGCAAGTAATAGCATTGCAATTGATGGAGAAACTGAAGACTATCAAATTAACATAGCCAACGGTTCATTCGATTGGTCATTTGATTGTGGAGATGATAAAAAAGTAGATGAATATGGATATAACGCAAATTGTCAACAAAATACTTTTATACCAATTCCGGACCCAAGCAATATTTATCAATATGCTGTTGAAATTATTTATAAAGGAACCAATCCCGGAAATACCATACAATTTACAGACTCTTTAAATTTTTCTCATACATTAAATAGAACAACTCCATTTGGAGGTAGCCATAATGTTTGGGTATATAGAGGAATTATTAACGGAACTACTAGTTCAATTACTTATGTAGATAATTCTAACAACTGTTCGCTTCAATCGGTTATGGTGTACGCTTTTAGAAACATACCAGGCGCTCCCGCCAATACAGGAGAATTTACCGTAAGAAGCGGATATAATAGTATTCAATACATTACTCTAGATATCCCACTCCATTCATCTTCCAGAGACATTAATATCGATGTACCGCTATCTGAGTTAACCCCTGACGGTAGATACTTGTTATTATCCGCAACTGCTGGAGGAGTTACAAGTCAAACATTTATTTATGGACCCGATAGCTCTTTACCCGGAGGAAATTGTTGTTTGGCAATTCCTTCTCTTACACTTGCAGGTGTGCCGGGTACTGCCAACCAAGTCGTTATAACAATCGATACCAGAAACTATCAAAACGGACAATCTGTAGCAGGACAATCTTGGGTTATGTCAAGTATGATAAATATTGAATCACTATGTTATGATGATTTGGAAGTTCTTTTAAACAATAAAGAAAATGTTACCTGCTTCGGAGAAGCTACAGGCTCAATTGATATCACAGTTACCGGTGGAGTTCCACCCTATACTTTCCTATGGAGTAACGGCGCAACAACTCAAGATTTAAACAATATACCTGCCGGAACTTATTCGGTAACAGTTTCCGATTCTATCGGAAATTTAGCAACGTTATTAGATACTATTATTGAACAACCGGATGAATTGATTATTAATACACAAAATATAGATAATGTTCTCTGTTATGGAGAATCTACAGGGGCAATTGATATTGCCGTAACCGGTGGAACACCACCTTATACTTATTCTTGGAATAACGGAGCAACAACCGAAGATTTAAATAATATCCCTGCCGGAACCTATACCGTAATGGTAACCGATGCTAATGGCTGTAGCAAAACCGAAACTGAAGTTATTGAAGAACCTAATTCAGCCTTATCATTATCCTACGGAGTGGAAAATGTTGAATGTAATGGTGATTCTTCCGGATTTATTGATATAACGGTTTCAGGTGGAACGCCACCTTATACTTATTCTTGGAGTAATGGAGCCACCACCGAAGATATAGACAATATACCTTCCGGAACTTATACTGTAATTGTAACCGATGCTAATGGGTGTATTGTAGCTCAACAAGGAATTAACGTTACCGAACCCGATACTTTGAGTGTTATAATTACTAAAGAAAATGCAACAACCGGACAAGGATGTCAAGACGGGGAAGCAACAGTTGCAGTTACCGGGGGAACTCCTCCTTATAGTTATCAATGGAGTGCAAGTGCAGGAAACCAAACTACGGCAACAGCTACAAATCTTCCAACCGGAACACATACTGTTACTGTAACAGATGCAAATGGTTGTGAAATTGAACAAGGAGTAGTAATTGATTGCATAAATACTTGTGATGCAGTTCTTACAGTAGATAGTACAACAGACATTCTTTGTACAGGAGACAACACCGGAAATGCCACAGTAAGTGCTAGTTCAGCAGCTAATCCAAATGTCACATTCACGTTTAGTTGGAATACCGGATTTGTTGAAACGGGCGTAACTTCTAGTTCATTAAATAATATAGGAGCTGGTGTTTATACTGTAAGTGTAACGATTGATGGTACCGTTTGTCAACCTGTTGAGCAAAGTGTTACTATTACTGAACCGGCAAATGCTTTAAATGTTACAGCTACTGCAACAGATGAAAGCGGTCCAACTACAGGAGATGGAACAGCTACTGCAACACCATCTGGAGGAACTCCTCCTTATACCTATGTTTGGTCGCCGGGCGGTGAAACTACTCAAACAATCACAGATTTAAGTGCAGGAAGTTACACAGTTACAGTAACCGATGCAAATGGTTGTATGGCAACCGCAACAGTTATGGTTAATCCGGGAACTTGTTTGGATTTAAGTGTTTCAACTACAGCGATTCCTGTTAGTTGTTATGGAGATAGTGATGGTTCGGCAACAGCCGTTGTGACAGGAGGTTCAGGAAATATTTCCTATTTATGGAATACAGGAGCTACAACACAAAATATATCCGGTTTACCGGGAGGAACTTATTCAGTTACAGTTACGGATACTATTACCCAATGTACAGCAACATCTTCTGTTACAGTAAATGAACCTAACGAACTAAGTTCAGGAATTGCTATATCTCACGTTTTATGTTTTGGCGAATCCACAGGTTCGTTAGACTTAACCGTTTCGGGAGGAACTTTCCCTTATACATTCGTATGGAGTAATGGTGCAACTACAGAAGATATTAACAATTTACCCGCTGGCAACTATACAGTAACCATTACTGATGTAAACGGGTGTACACTCACTAATAATGCAACCGTTACACAACCGGCAAGTGCTTTAAATGTTTCGGTAACTACTGTAAATGAAAGTTATCCTGGTGCCGGAGATGGAAGTGCAACGGCTACTGTAACAGGAGGAACTCCTCCTTACTCTTATTCTTGGTCACCGAATAGTGAAACCACACAGACGATTACAGGATTAGGAACTGGAACTTATACAGTAACAGTAACCGATGCCAATGGCTGCCAAGAAATAATTACTATTACCTTGTCCTCTTTCAGTCCTTCAATAAGTGTCATAAAGAATCAGACCAATACAACCGGTGTTTTAGGCGATACCATCACCTATGATATTGTAGTTACCAATACAGGAGACATAGATTTAGTTAATATTGAAGTAACCGATGCCAATGCCACGATCATATCAGGCAACCCAATAGCAAGTTTAGCACCCGGTGCGAGTGCAACGGTAACAGCCGAACACATAATCACACAAGCCGATATCGATCAAGGCTATGTAGAAAACACGGCGATAGCTTCAGGTGAAGTTCCGAATGGAGATCCTAACAATCCAAATGATAACATTACCGATACCAGTGATACGGGAACCGATACCAATGGCAACACCATTCCGGATCCGGAGACTGTAGAAACTCCCGACGGAGAAGGAAACACGAACAACGATCCGACGGATGATCCGACGGTAACGACCTTCCCGAGCAATCCATCAATGAGTGTGATTAAAAATCAGACCAATGCAGCAGGCGGATTAGGCGATACCATCACTTACGATATTGTTGTAACCAACACGGGTAATGTTACCTTGAGCAATATTGAAGTAACCGATGCCAATGCGACCATCGTATCAGGCAACCCAATAGCAAGTTTAGCACCCGGAGCGAGTGCCACGGTAACTGCCGAACACATAATCACGCAAGCCGATATCGATCAAGGCTATGTAGAAAACACTGCGATAGCAACCGGCGATAGTCCAAACGGAACAGACGACGTAACCGATACCAGTGATACGGGAACCGATACCAACGGTAACACCATTCCCGATCCGGAGACTGTAGAAACTCCCGACGGAGAAGGAAACACGAACAACGATCCGACGGATGATCCGACGGTAACGATTCTTCAACAGAATCCTAGCATCGCCTTAATAAAAGTAGGTACATTTAATGATGAAGATCAAGACGGTTGTTCAGATGTTGATGAGACCATCAGTTATAGCTTTACGGTAACCAACACCGGAAACGTAACCTTAACCGATGTAATGATAACCGATCCATTAGTAACAGTTTCAGGAAGTGCCATTACCTTGGCACCCGGTGAAAGTGATACAACGACATTCACAGCGAGTTATGCGATAACCCAGTCCGACATAGATGCGGGAATGGTAAGCAATCAAGCCACAGCAGAAGGAACGACTCCAATGCAAACACAGGTAAGCGATTTATCAGATGATACCAGCAATGTAGAGGACGATCCAACGGTAACCGAATTATGTCAAAGTGCGAGCATTGCCTTAATAAAAGTAGGTACTGTAAATGATGAGAATAATAGTGGATGTGCTGATGTCAAAGAAACTATTACCTATGCATTTACTGTAATTAATACAGGTAATATTACAATCACAAATATAGATATTGATGATCCTTTAGTAAATGTTGTGGGAGGACCTATAACGCTTGCACCTGGGGAAACCGATAATACAGTTTTTACTGCAACTTATTTAATTACACAAGCAGACATTAATAATGGTTTTGTTGAAAATCAAGCAACTGTATCCGGATTACAACCCAATGGAGATATTATAAGTGATTTATCAGATGATAATAGTGAACTTGAAGACGATTCAACAGTTACAGATTTGTGTCAATCGGCGAGTATTGCTCTTATTAAAACAGCAATTCCAACCGATGAAAACGGAAATGGATGTATTGACTTAGCAGAGACTATTGTGTATGATTTTGTGATTGTAAACACAGGAAATGTTGCATTGTCTAATGTTTATATAACTGACCCTCTTGTAAATGTTACAGGTACTCCGATAGATTTAGAAGCCGGTGCATCTGATACTGAAACGTTCTTTGCCGTTTATACGGTTACTCAGGAGGATATTGATAACGGCTTTATTTCCAATCAAGCAACAGTATTCGGAACTACACTCGATGGAGTAGTAGTACAAGATTTTTCTGATGACAACAGTATCTTAGAGAATGATCCTACTGTTACAAATACTTGTCAAAATCCTCCCGATATTTCTATTGAAAAAACAGGAGTATTTAATGATGAAAATGGAGATGGAATAGCTCAGGAAGGTGAATCTATATCTTATTTCTTTACGGTAACCAATACCGGAGAAGTTACTTTATATAATATTATATTAACCGATGAGTTGCCAGGCATTGAAATAGAAGGAGGACCAATAGAAATTTTAGAGCCCGGAGAGAGTGATAACACAACATTTACGGCAACATATATAATAACTGCTGAAGATATTGAAAACGGTGAAGTAATTAATCAGGCTATTATTACAGGAGAAGACAGTAATGGTAACCAAGTAAGTGATGAGTCTGATGATCCGATTAATACCACAAATTCTGATATTGATGGCGATGGTGATCCGGACGATCCAACGATAACAACACTTCCGTTAGTACTTGGGGGTGCTTTTGAAATTTTTAATGGTATTACTCCAGATGGAGATGGGTTGAATGATTTCTTCTATGTATTTGGTATTCAAGAATATCCTAATAATAATATGAAGATATACAATAGATGGGGAGTGCTTGTATATGAAACCGACGGATATGGTGGAACAGATGGTAAGCAAAATGTATTTAGAGGAATATCTGAAGGACGTGTTACAGTAAGAAAAAATGAGGAACTACCAACAGGTACTTATTTCTATGTTCTTACTTTTAAAGGAAGTATGGAAGGTGTTGATTTTCCAACAGGAGGAAAGAATAAATATTCGGGATATTTATATATTAATAAATAACAACTAAATTCACAATACATTCCGGTGTGTTGTTATAAACAGCACATCGGTAGTAAAAAATTTAATTATGAAAAACAAATATATAACAGTTATACTTTTTGTTTTACTGGGAATTTTTTCAGGAAATGCACAACAGGATCCACAATATACTCAGTATATGTATAACACGCAGGTTATAAATCCGGGTTATGCCGGTTCTCGTGATGCATTAAGTTTTGGTTTATTGTATAGAACGCAATGGGTTGGTTTGGAAGGTGCGCCTAAATCTGTTACTTTTTCGGCAGATACACCTATTGGCTCTTTAGATAATATGGGATTAGGGTTGTCTGTTGTAAGCGATGAAATAGGTCCCGCTGTTGAGTCAAATATAGTTATTGATTATTCTTACACAATTAACACTTCAGATGATGCCGAATTATCATTTGGACTTAAAGCCGGATTGGATATATTGGATGTAGATTTTTCTAAACTTAATATATACGATTTAAACGATCCTAGATTTCAAAATAATATTGATAATAGACTTCAACCTCAAATTGGTGCTGGAGTTTATTTTAACACAGAAAAATATTATGTAGGACTCTCGGTTCCAAATTTTTTAACAACTAAGCATTTTAACGAGGGAAGTTTAGGTAATATACAAGCTGAAACTTTTGCTAAAGAGCGCTTACATTATTTTCTTATTGCCGGTTATGTATTTGATTTGAGCTCAAATTTAAAATTTAAACCCGCTACACTTGTCAAGGCTGTTAGTGGCTCTCCTTTACAAGTAGATGTTTCGGCTAACTTTTTAATTAACGAAAAGTTTACATTAGGAGCTGCTTACAGATGGAGTGCAGCAGTTAGTGCTATGGTTGGATTTCAAGCTAATGATAATATATTTATTGGTTTTGGTTATGATTATCAAACCACAGATTTAGAAATTGTAAGTGATGGATCGTATGAATTAATATTGAGATTTGATGTCTTTAACAAACCGGAAAGAGTATTAACACCAAGATTTTTCTAAATAATACAGTTATGAAAAGTATAAAAAATATAACACTTTTAGTTTTTATTGTTCTTTTGGTAACAAATGGATTTTCTCAAAAAAAACTTTTAGAAAAGGCAAATAAGGACTTTGATAAATACTCTTATATTGATGCTCAAAAAATATATTTAAAAGTAGCAGAGCAAGGCTATCAATCTCCGGAACTTTATAAAAAACTAGGCGATACTTATTATTTTAACGCAGATTATGAAAATGCCGCTAAATGGTATACAAAATTAGTAAACCAATATCCTGCCGATACCACCTCCGATTATTACTATCGAGCAGCACAGTCATTAAAAAGTTTAGGTAATTATGAAGCTTCCGATAAAATGATGGAAGCTTTTAAAGCAATTGGCGGAAACCAATTAATTGCTAAGAATTTTGAAGATAAACAATATCTTAAGGACATAGAGTTAAACTCTAAAGATTACATATTAGAAAAAGTATTAGTAAACACAAAAAACTCTGATTTTGGTCCGTCTTTCTATAGAAATAGCAAAATTGTTTTTGCTTCCAATGCAAAAAAATCAGACGGCACCAAAGAAATGTCGTGGAATAATCTTCCGTATTTAGATTTGTTTGAAGCCGATATGGATGAAGAAGGAAATCTTTCAAACGCAACGGCATTAAACGGAGATATCAACACACCTTACAACGAATCTTCCACTGCATTTACCGCAGATGGAAATACAGTTTATTTTACCAGAAATAATTACATAAACGGTAAAAAAAGAAGAGATAAAAATAAAACCATAAGGCTAAAATTGTACAAAGCAACCAAAACCGGAGAGACATTTTGGACAAATGTCGTAGAACTTCCATTTAATAGCGACGAATATTCTGTCGCACATCCTGCTCTTAGTGTAGATGAAAAACGATTGTACTTTTCAAGCGATATGCAGGGAGGTTTTGGACACTCAGATATATGGTATGTAGATATTTTAGGTGATAACACCTATAGTGATCCCGTGAATTTAGGTCCGACCATTAATACGGAGCTAAGAGAAACATTTCCATACATTAGTAAAGAAAATAATCTCTATTTTGCCTCCGATGGTAGAGCTGGTCTGGGAGGACTGGATGTGTTTGTCACAAAATTAAACAACAAAGGCTTACCAACTAACGTAAAGAATATTGGAAAGCCAATAAACAGTAATCAAGATGATTTTGGTTTTATCTTTAATGAAGAGAAACGATTGGGATATCTTTCTTCTAACAGAGACGGAAAAGGAGGAAGTGTAAGTGATGATATCTATTTGGTTAAAGAAAAATGCCAAGTTATTTTAAATGGAATAGTTATAGATAAAGAAACCAAAGAGATTATTCCAGAAGCAGATGTATTTCTTCTTGACGAAAATAATAAACTAATCAAAAAAGTACTAGCCGGAAAAGATGCTACATTCTCTTTTAATGAAGTAGAATGTCAAAAGCAATACATCGTTAGAGCCAAAAAACAAGATTATACACCAGACGAAAAAATAGTTGAAACTCCTAATACTTCACTCGAATTGGAACTAAACATGGAGTTAGAATACACAAATCCTTGTCCTCCGGATGATTTAGGATGTCGCTTATGCCTGCAACCTATCTTCTTTGACTTTGACAGATATAACATTAGACCCGATGCCGAAGTAGAGTTAGCAAAAATTTTAGCAGCTATGAAAGAATACCCGCAATTAAAAATACACATCGAATCACACACCGATTCTCGTGCAACTTTTAAATACAACGAAGTACTTTCAGACAAAAGAGCACAAGCAACACTAAATTGGCTGGTAGATCACGGTATAGACAGAAGCAGGCTTTCTGCCAGAGGGTACGGTGAATATCAACTTTTAAACAGATGTATTAAATTTGATGAATGCGGACGAGAAGTAGGAACGTATAACTGTACGCAAGAACAATTGGATAATCCAAAATGTTCAGACGGTGTAAAATGTAGCGAGGAAGAACACCAACGTAACAGACGTTCTATGTTTATAATTAAAAATTAATTAACCAATTATATACTCGAAAAGAGCATCCAATACATATTATTGGGTGCTTTTTGTATTTTGTTTTGTACTTTTGAACAAACTAAAAATTGAATGGAAGAGGAAAAAGTAATCCTTGTAGATGAAAATGATAACCAAATAGGTTTAATGCCTAAACAAGAAGCGCATCAAAAAGCAATCTTGCACAGAGCCTTTTCGGTGTTTATCTTTAATGATAAAAATGAGTTGTTACTTCAACAACGAGCTTTCAATAAATATCATTCACCCGGATTATGGACTAATACTTGCTGTAGTCATCAAAGAGAAGGAGAAACAACATTGCAAGCAGCCGAGCGAAGATTACAAGAAGAAATGGGTTTTGAAACCGAATTAAAAGAAAGTATTTGGTTTATATACAAAGCACCGTTCGATAATGGTTTAACCGAGCATGAACTCGATCATATCGTTATCGGAAATTATAATAATGATCCTATCGTTAATCCTAACGAAGTTGCATCTTGGAAATGGATGAAGTTAGAAGCAATTGTTGATGATATTAAAAAGCATCCCGAAAGTTATACCGCTTGGTTTAAAATAATTTTCGATAAATTTTATAAACATCTTTCGCAATGAGTTTAACCGTTTACAGAAAAGCACATTTCAATGCAGCACATCGATTGTACCGAAAAGATTGGAGCGAAGAAAAAAACAAAGAAATATTCGGGTTGTGTAGTAACCCGCATTATCACGGGCATAACTATGAGTTAATAGTTGGGCTAACAGGAGATGTAGATCCGGAAACCGGTTTTTTGATAGATTTAAAAATTTTAAAGAACATAATTGAAGAAGAAATTGAAGAAGCCTTCGATCATAAAAATTTAAACGAAGAAGTACCTGAATTTGCTAACCTAAACCCAACAATGGAAAATATTTCTATCGTTATTTGGAAAAAACTTAGAAACCGAATTGATGATAAGTTTGGTATTTCTGTAAAATTATACGAAACCCCACGAAATTTTGTTGTTTATAACGGATAACTATTTTTGAAAGACAAAGAGCTACAATACCCAATAAAGTTTCATCCCATTTTAAAAGAAAAAATTTGGGGCGGAAATAAACTTTCAAAATTGTTTAATAAAGAAAGAGGAAATTTTATTGGAGAAAGTTGGGAACTTGCCGCTGTAGAAGGAAATGTCTCGGTGGTTAAAAACGGAAGCCTACAAGGAAAAACACTTACACAACTCATATCGGTTTATAAAGGTAAATTGCTTGGAAAGCACATTTTTAAAACATACGGAACAGATTTTCCGTTGTTGTTTAAGTTTATAGATGCGTCACAAGACTTGTCGGTACAATTGCATCCGGATGATAAACTGGCAAAAAAGAAGCATAATAGTTTTGGTAAAACCGAAATGTGGTATATTCTTCAATCCGAAAAAGATGCAAAATTAATTCTTGGTTTCACAAAAGAAATCTCTAAAGAAAATTGCTTGGAATTTCTTTCTAAAGAAAAAATAGAAACAGTATTAAAGTATAAAAACGTAACCCAAGGCGATAGTTTTTTTATTGCTCCCGGTACGGTTCATGCCATTGGTAGCGGTATTGTTTTAGCCGAAATTCAACAATCTTCAGATATTACATACCGATTATACGATTGGAATAGAGTAGGATTAGACGGAAAACCCAGACAATTACACTTAGAACAAGCATTAGACGCAATTAATTTTAACATAAAAGACCCGGAAATAAAATACAAAGACATTCCAAATACGCCGGTTACATTGGTTTCTAACCCCTATTTTCAAGTAAATAAATTACTGCTTTCCGAAAGTTATATTAGAAATGTCAAGTCACTAGATAGTTTTGTTGTTTATATGTGTGTTATGGGCAGTGCTGTTATGAAGACCAAACATTTTTCAGAAAACATAAATCTTGGAGAAACCGTGTTAATTCCTGCGGTTGTAAAAGATGTAATTATTGAAACCAAAAATGCAGTTTTTTTAGAAATATACATTCAATAATTTATTTTTAATAATAGTTTTTCAATTTAAGATAACACCCCTTACTTTA
>WFXA01000215.1 GCA_015490835.1 Flavobacteriaceae bacterium
TTTCTACACCTTCCGGAATGCAAGAGTGGTATGCAGATAATGTTAACTCAAGAGGTGAATTTTTTACCTTTATTTGGGACGGAAGCGAAGAAGAAGCTAAATTGGTTGGAAAGAAAAAAGGTGAAAGAATACGTTTTCAATGGATGGAAGATGAAGATACCGATTACTATTTTGAACTAAGAATACAAGTAGATGAAATTACCAAAGATGTTTCGTTAATGGTAACCGATTTTGCCGATGACAATGAAGTTGAAGAAGGCAAAATGCTTTGGAAAAATATGATTTCGGAACTTAAACACATTTTAGGTTCAACTTAAAATCATCTTTACAGCCGAATAATCTGAATATATTTATTGATAAATAATTTAAAGAGCTTTTTTTAGTATACTCGGTATATTATATTAAATACTAATTTATATTTGCACCGTCTTTACTAAAAAAGGCGGTTTTTTTATGGTTAATTTTAACTCAAAACTAGTGGGTAATAACGAAGCAGTAGTATCGCTTTTTAATAGAGGTCTGCAATATGGAGATGCTGTTTTTGAAACGCTAAAAGTAATTGATGATAAGATACTTTTTTGGGAAGATCATTATTTTAGATTAATGGCTTCTATGCGTATTTTACGAATGGATATTCCTATGAATTTTACTTTTGAATTTTTGCAGAATGAAATTTTAAAAACCACAAAAGCAAATACAAACAACGATTCAAGTAGGTTTAGAGTAAAATTAATAATATGGCGAAAAACAGGCGGAAAATATACTCCTAAAACTCAAGAAATTTCTTTTGCTGTTTCTGTAGAGCCTTTACTATCATCATTTTATACCATTAAAGAAGATGCTTATATTGTAGCATTGTATAAAGATCATTACGTGTCTCCCGACTTGCTTTCTACAATTAAATCAACTAATCGAATTATTAATGTTTTGGGAGGTATTTTTGCACTAGAGAATGGCTATGATAATTGTTTATTGCTTAATACCAATAAAAATGTAATTGAAGCGATTAACGGAAATATATTTTTGGTATCTGGAAATAAAATTAAAACACCTCCCTTATCTGATGGTTGTATAAAGGGAATTATTAGAAAACAAATTATTAAAATACTTAATTCCACAGCTCAATTTGTGCTTGTTGAAGAATCTATCTCACCGTTTGAGCTTCAAAAAGCAGATGAATTATTTATAACAAATATCATTTCCGGCATTGTACCTGTAACTCAGTACAGAAAAAAAACATATAAAGTAAGTACATCAATAAACTTACTGACAAAATTAAATGCATTAGCTAGGATGTCTTAGTTGAGTGTAGGGTTTTCGGGAGCGTTAGACCAAAGCAGATAATCGCCGCCAAATTCAATCATTTTTTCTTTCCAAAAATCCGGATTATTTTTTAAGAATAATTCTTTTGTAACTAATCAGTTTTAAACATAGACAATTTTTATGATACAAAGGCATTAAAATTATTGTTTTTATATAATATTTTCAATAATTTATTTGGGCATTTGCTTTATTTTTTGTAATTTCATATGAATTACAAGGACTTATTGGCTAAATTTGAATTTCAGTTTATAGACTGATTAGTTACTCAATTTACAAAGATTAATCTAAAAAAGTAAACCATTTCTGAAATTTATCGCTAAGCCAAGGTATTGTTTTCTTCATATTAAAGATAATGGTTGCAATAGAAAAAGACCAAAGGATAAAAGCGAGTAACCAAATAACCTCACCCAATCTAGGGTCGCTAAGGGTTTGTAACAGTTGTGAAATAAATAAAATAATAACCAGACCAAACATATTTTTAATATGATATGTTACAAAAGCGTATTTTTTATCTTTGTTTAGAAAATAAGCAACAATCAATCCTATAAACGTTAAATATGCTATAAGCGCATAGGTTTTTTCTTGTTTATTTTTCATTTAAAATTAGTTTTTTGTTTGCTAAAATTCCATACACCATTCCTTCTAAGTTTTCGCCAAGGAGCGCAGCATTTTTTGAAGCAGATACGATATCTTCTTCAGTAAATTTCCAATCTTTACTTGGTGTAAATAACGTAATGTCTGCTTTGTTCCCTTCAGTAAGTGTTTGTTGTTCAATTCCAAAAGTTTCTTTTAACCGTGTAAGTGCAGCAATAGCATCTTCTAACGATACTAATTTTTGTAATGCGCCAAAGCAACTTTCAAGCCCGATACTGCCATACAAAGCATGTTCAAATGCAACTTTTTTATGATCGATGTCTATGGGGTTATGATCGCTTGTAACGCCATCTATTATTCCTTCTTTTAAAGCTTTTAAAAGGGCTTTTAAATCTTGTGCTGTGCGTAGAGGAGGTTTTAATTTAAAGTTAGTATTAAATTCTTGTAATGCGTCATCGGTTAAACAAAGATTGTTTATAGAAACACTACAAGTTACATTTAGCCCTTTGTTTTTTGCTTTTTTAATAAGTTCAACACTTTTCTTTGTAGAAATAGTAGGAATATGTAATCTTCCGCCGGTATATTCCAAAATATATAAATCGCGAGCTATTTGTAATTCTTCAGCAAGAGCAGGGACACCTTTTAATCCTAATTTAGTAGAAACAACTCCTTCATTAACTTGTGCTTTTCCGGATATAGAGGCATCAGCAGGATAGGATTGTACCAAACCATTAAAAGTTTGGCAATATTGTAAGGCGATTTTTAAAAGATTTGGTTGCGAAATTGGTTTTTTATAATCGTAAAAACTAACAGCACCATGAGATTTCATATCATACAATTCTGCTAAATGAATTCCTTCACTATTAACCGTTAAAGCGCCGGTAGGGTAGAGGGTAACAGCATTGTTTTTTGCTTTGTTTTTAATAAATTCGATGTTTGATTTAGAATCGGGTGCGGGATTTGTGTTTGTGTTTACACAAATATGTGTAAAGCCACTTTTGGCAGCAACATGCAATCCGTTTTCAATGGTTTCTCTTTCTTCAAAGCCGGGTTCTCCAAAGCTTACACTAGAGTCAAACCAACCTTGTGAAATGTGTAAATTAGGTAAATTAATTTCTTTAAAGCCATTTGTGTTGACAATTTTTGAAGCTATTTTAAATAGTAACCCATTTTTTATTAAAACATCACAAACCTTATAGTGGTGCTTACTATCGGGGTCTATAATAGTTGCTTTTTTGATTAAATAATTCATTGCTTAAAAAATTTTAAAACCAACATTTCTAAAAGTAAAAATAGGAATGCTGCCATAACAAACCATTTCCATAATTGAATGATGGTATTTTGGTTGGTTATTTCAGAAAATAATTTTGTTACTGAAGTAAAGGGTTGAACGTTCTCCCACTGAGAAATATCTTGGTAGACCAAATTGCTTTCATCTCTCGGGTAATTGTAACTAATGGTCTGAAGCATTTCGGTGTCTTTATAAACACTGTAATTAGTAGCTTTTTCAGGAATATCATTCGTTGTGACAAATACTTTATTTAATTTGCTTTTTTGAAGCGGTATAAAAGACGATGTACTATCTCTTATTGTTACTACTTGGTCTTTTGTTACTTGTGTAGAAATAGAAAATGTATTTTCTCTACCAATCAAATAATAAAGTTGTGGCAATGCAATGCTCTGTTTGGCAATATTATAAAGTGTCGGGACAATTAAAGGCGAATTTTTAAAATTGCTATTTTCTTGATTAAAAGCGGCTGTACTGCAATAAACCGAAGCATTATTAATAATAAAAGGCGTATTGTCTTCAAAACGAAGTAAAGTAGAATTACCGGTAGTTGTCTTATAAAATGATTGCACTTTCGGGTACTGAAAATTAGTTACTTGTTTTTCAAAAACAGTTCGATATACCGGGTGATTAAACTCGATTTTGGTAATTTTTCTTTCCTGAACAATTTTTTCAGAGAAAGTAGGCATCTTCAATTTTAAAAACAAGCTATTGTAAGTATTAATAGTGCTGTTTTGTGAAGGAATAATAAAAATGCTTCCTCCTTTTTCAGAAAAAGAGAGCAAACTATTTTGTAACGCAACAGGAATGGTTTCTAACTCGTTTAGAATAATAAAGTGTTGCGATTCGATAAGATTATAATCTAAATTTGAATACGATTGTTGAATAAAATTAAATTCTTGAGGGGTGAATATTCGATTTAAAAAATTTCCTTTTGCTTGATTAATTGCTAAAACGTTTATTTTTTCGGGCTTTGAAATCGAAAAATACAAATCATTGTCATATAAAATAGTAGGCTCGTTAATGCGTATTTTTCCGTTAACCGACGTGTTGTTGTCTATTTCAAACTCGATGGCTTGAGTCGTTTCGTTTGCAAACGTAACTGAAGATTTTGCAAGTAGCTTATCGTTGTTGTAAACTGAAACAGGAATGATTTCATCACTGCTTTTTTGCGCACTTAATACCGCTTTTAGTTTTAGCTTGTCTGAAGATTTAGATTCAACAAATAAGGTGTCGATGCTAATATTTTGATTGCTTATCGGCTTTAATTGAATAGCATAAACGGTTACGTTTTCGGGTGTTTTAGGAAACTCGTCTTTGATTTGAAAATCGGAAATTAAAACCAGTCGTTTTATTGATGTTTTATCTTTGCTGAATAATTGTTTTGCTTTAAGGAGTACTTGTTGCAAAGGTAATTGTTGGTATGAATAGCCTGTTTTTAATATCTCTTCTTTAAAATCTAAAAGCGTACTGTTTCTTTTTGTATGGTTGTTTGTAAACCAATTAAAACGCCGGGTTTTTATAGCTGTATTGTAAAGTTGCTGAAGGGCTTGTTTTAAAATAACGCCGTTTTGCCCTTTCGCTTGCATACTAAATGAATTATCGATGTAAATAACGGTTTCTTGTTTCGAGTTTAATGCGGTTTTTGACGCAAGAAAAGGTTGTGCAAATGCTAAAATAATACTTGCTAAAGCAAGCAATCTTAGTAGTAAGGTAAGCCATTTTTTTAAGCGGTTACTTTTTCGGGTTTCAATGGTTACTTTTTTTAAAAAAGCAACATTTGTAAAGGCTACTTTTTTAAAGCGTCTTAATTGAAAAAGATGAATAAAAACAGGGATAAGCAGTAAAAATAATGCGTATAGAATTTCGGGATGTTTAAACTGCATTGTTTATAAGATTGCGCAAAGATAAAAAAATGCTTTCATTATATTCAACAAAAGAAAAAATAATCCTTCAATGGGAGTTGTTTTTCTTTATTAAAATAATTTTTAATTTCTTTTTGAGCAACTGTATTAGCTACAGTTACAATGCTCTGCGGTTGTTTTACTATTTTTAAATAATTAAAATGAAACAAGGGTTGCTCATATATTTTTTTTCCTATTTTGTTAGGATTGTCACAAACCCAACTAAAATCTATTTGATTGTCAATTAGTTTTTTGGCAATAAATTTTCCTTTATCTCCGGCTCCCCAAATAACTAAGGGACGTGTTGGGTTGTAATCTAATTTTATAAAATAATCTATTCTAATTTCCAATAAAGAACGTTGCGAATATTCATCTTTAATTCGAGACGAACGGGTACTATAATCACGCCATTTATGAAGAATGGTTTTGCAAGGTATAATTTTAAACTTTTGTTTGTAAAACCGAAAAGTTAGATCATAATCTTCGGGGTATCTGTTTGCTGAAAATCCTCCAGCTTTTTTAAAATCGTCTCGATGAATCATCCAACAAGGCGAGGGAATAACGCACTCTTTGTAAATTTCGGTAAAATTACTCCCTTTTTTAGTGAGTTTATTTAACCATAACTCATATTTTTTATATCCGTCACCAATAGGTTTTTGGCTAAAGTATTTAACCAATCCCAAAGCAATATGGCTTTTGCCGTATTGAAGTAAGTTTTTTAACAATACTTCAATCTTATCGTGTGACATAATATCATCACTATCCATACGCGTAATATATGTTCCGTTGCTTTTGGTATAGGCTAGTTGTAATGCAGCGATAATACCTTTTCCTGAGTTATTGTAAAGTTTAATTCGGTTGTCTTTTTTAGTATATTCTTCAGCAATTAAAAAACTATAATCTGTAGAATGATCGTTTACTAAAATAAGTTCCCAATTTGAATAAGTTTGTTGAATGATAGAATTTAAACACTCGGGTAAAAATGCCTCTGTATTTTTAAATGGTGTTATAATTGAAACAAGAGGTGTATTCATTAAATAAGCTTTCGATTGTGAGATTTATTTTTAATTTTTATTAGCTTTTTTAATCAACTAAATAATTTTGGTAAACCTGTTTGATATTTCACCAGCTAGTTATTCTAATTACTATGTAAGCTAAATTTTTAAAACTTAATCTGTCACAACAATTTTAACTTTTATTTTTCTTTGCTCTTATCATGGCTTCTAATGCGTCCCACATTTCTTCGGGAATAGCCTCTAATAAATTCATTTGTCCAGCACCTTTAAGCCATTCACCACCATCAATGGTAATAACTTCGCCGTTTATATAACTTGAAAAGTCTGAAACTAAATAAGCTGCCAAATTAGCAAGTTCTTGGTGTTCTCCTACACGTTTGAGAGGAACTTTTTTTGCCAAATCAAATTTTTCTTTTAGTTCACCTGGTAATAATCGGTCCCAAGCACCTTTGGTAGGAAAAGGTCCCGGTGCAATGGCATTAAAACGCATACCATATTTTGCCCATTCAACAGCTAATGAACGTGTCATAGCCAAAACACCTGCTTTTGCAGTAGCACTTGGCACTACATAGGCAGATCCCGTCCAAGCATAAGTGGTTACAATATTTAATACTACTTTGTTGGTTTCTTTTTGTTTAATCCAATGTTTACCAAATGCCAAAGTACAATTTTTTGTTCCTTTTAAAACAATATCTATTATAGTATCAAAGGCATTTGCCGAAAGACGTTCGGTAGGTGAAATAAAATTTCCGGCTGCATTATTAAGTAAAACATCAATGGTTCCAAATCTTTCAACCGAAGCTTTTACCATTGCTTCTACTTGGTCGTAATGTCTAACATCGCATTGTACGGCAAGAACGTTACCTCCGGTTTTTTCTTCTAGCGCTGCTTTAACTTTTTCTAATTTTTCTATATTTCGTGAGGTAATTACCACGTTTGCTCCCAGTTCAAGAAAATAGGTAGTCATAGCTTTTCCTAAGCCGCTACCACCACCTGTTACAACTATTGTTTTTCCTTGTAGTGCGTTATCTCGTAACATTTTTTCTTTAAAATTCATAATGGTTTGTTTAAATAAACGGTTTTTATCCAAATTTTTAATAGCGGATCTAAAAACTCAATTTTGTTTTCAAATACATCTATAATTTCTTTCTGTACCAACGCATCCTTAGACCTTGAAACGCTACTTGAAGAGTTTAAATGGTATTTTTTTATTGTTTTTTTTCCGCTTAATACTTTTTCGTCTAAGGCAATTGCTTTTAGTAAATTTATTTGCAGGTTAGAAAGTGACTGTGTTTCTCGTATAAAAAATAACTCATATTGCAATAATAAATCTTTTAACGCTTCATTAATAATGCTTTCTGTACACTCTTTTTGGGTTTTAATCCATACTGCATTGGCAAATTGTTGTACAAAATAAGGATGATTATCTACCAAGTTTGCTATGGTAGAAGCATTTTTTTTACTAATTGTTTTTTTAGTTTTTCTAAATTGTTTCTGAATAAATTTCGTCCAATGGTTATTTTCGATTTTCTTTAAAAGCATTACTTCGCCGAATTTATAAAAAGGCATTGATTTTTTTTCAAAAAGCTCGGTCATCATATTTCGTTTGCTTCCGTATAAAATGTAGGAACAATGTTGGTGTAATTGCCAGATGGAGCGTGCTTTTTTTTGAAACCCTAAAGGGTCATTAAAATGTGCAATGTTTTGAAATTCATCTAAGCAAATAACCAATTGTATTTTTTTAGATTTGGCAATTTTTTCGGGTAAATCTAATATTTCATTGGGATTTTTTTCTACCGAATCCCAATCAAAGGAAACTGAAAATTGCGTGGTTGGGTCTGCACCAAAATTAAATTGCGGTATGAGTTGTTGAAAGAATTGCTTAGTTTTTTCGATGCGTTCTTCCCATTTTGAGTAGGATGCTTTAAGTATTTGTGTGGCAAAATATTCATAAAATTCGGTTTCGGTTCTCGAGTTAAAAAGGTCGATAAAACAGAATACCACTTTTTTGTTTTCTTTTTTTACCACTTCAGACAACCTGTGTATTAACGATGATTTTCCCCATCTTCTCGGTGATATAAGCGTTATGTTTATTTTTGACAACGTAATGGTTTTTAAATACTGCAACTCATTATCTCTGTTTATAAAGAAGTTACTGTCTATAACTTTTCCGTATTTAAAAGGTAATCCTATCATACTTCAAAGATATAACTTTTTATGTAAGCAACAAAATAGTCAGTAACAAAGTAGTCAGTAACAAAGTAGTCAGTAATAAAATCGTCAGTAATAAAATCGTCAGTAATGAAATACTGTTAAGTTATAGTGCAAACTCAAATAATAGATGGAAGATAAAGATTTTTTACTCCACCGAGTCTATTAGCAATTCGAGAATTTCAATGGCAGCATCGCTAATTCGTGTTCCGGGTCCATAAACTGCTAAAGCGCCAGCATCAAATAAAAATTGGTAGTCTTGTGGCGGTATTACACCTCCTACGATAACCATAATATCTTCCCTGCCGTGTTTTTTTAATTCTTCAATAACTTTAGGAACAAGGGTTTTATGTCCGGCGGCAAGTGATGAAATGCCCAAAATATGCACGTCGTTTTCAATGGCTTGTTGAGTGGCTTCTTCAGGAGTTTGAAAGAGCGGACCTATATCTACATCAAAACCTACATCTGCATAACCGGTAGCGACTACTTTTGCCCCTCTGTCGTGTCCGTCTTGCCCCATTTTTGCAATCATAATTCGGGGTCTTCTTCCTTCTAATTCTGCAAATTGGTTTGCCAATTGTCTGGCTTTTTCAAAAGACGGATCTTTTTTTATTTCTTTTTTATACACGCCACTAAATGATTTAATTTGTGCTTTATGTCTGCCAAAAACGGTTGCTAAGGCATCACTAATTTCGCCTAGTGTTGCTCGTTCTTTGGCAGCTTTAATGGCTAAAGCTAATAAATTTTCTTCACCTGTCTTAGCACTTTTTGTTAATTTTAAAAGTGTTTGTTTTACTTTTTGCTTATCTCGTGTTTTTTTAATGTGTTTTAAGCGTTCTATTTGTGCGGCTCGTACTTTTTGGTTATCAACATCCAAAATCTGCAACGGGTCTTCTTTTTTTAATCTGTATTTGTTAACGCCTATAATACTGTCTTGTCCGCTATCTATTCGGGCTTGTTTTTTTGCAGCAGCTTCTTCAATACGGAGTTTTGGAATTCCGGCTTCTATGGCTTTGGTCATTCCGCCAAGTTCTTCTACTTCTTCAATAAGTCTCCACGCATTTTGATACATTTCTTCGGTGCGTTGTTCTACATAATAACTACCTGCCCAAGGATCTACTGTTTTGGTAATAAATGTTTCTTCTTGTAAATAGATTTGTGTGTTTCTGGCAATTCGAGCTGAAAAATCGGTGGGAAGGGCAATGGCTTCGTCAAGCGCATTGGTATGTAATGATTGTGTACCTCCAAATGCAGCCGCACTAGCTTCGATACAAGTACGAGCTACGTTGTTAAAAGGGTCTTGTTCGGTTAGACTCCAACCGCTGGTTTGGCAATGAGTACGTAAGGCTAGTGATTTAGGATTTTTGGGATTAAATTGTTTTACCAGTTTTGCCCAAAGCATTCGAGCGGCACGGAGTTTAGAAATCTCGGTAAAATGGTTCATTCCTATTGCCCAAAAAAACGATAGCCTTGGTGCAAAGACATCGATATCCATTCCGGCTTTTATTCCGGTACGAATATACTCCAATCCGTCTGCCAATGTGTATGCCAACTCAATCTCGGGAGTTGCTCCGGCTTCTTGCATGTGGTAACCTGAGATGGAAATAGAATTAAATTTAGGCATATTTTTGGAAGTAAATTCAAAAATATCGCTAATGATTTTCATTGATGGAGTGGGAGGATAAATATAGGTGTTACGCACCATAAACTCTTTTAGAATATCATTTTGGATGGTACCTGATAAGTCTTTAATACTTACTCCTTGCTCCATTGCAGCTACGATATAAAATGCCATAATGGGAAGTACAGCACCATTCATCGTCATTGATACACTCATTTTGTCTAACGGAATTTCGTTAAATAAAACTTTCATATCTTCTACACTATCTATGGCTACTCCGGCTTTACCTACATCTCCTACTACTCGTTTGTGGTCACTGTCATAACCTCGGTGTGTTGCTAGATCAAAAGCAACCGAAAGTCCTTTTTGTCCAGCAGCTAGGTTTCGCCTGTAAAACGTATTGCTTTCTTCTGCTGTTGAAAATCCGGCGTATTGCCGTATTGTCCAAGGTCTTCTTACATACATGGTAGAATACGGACCTCTTAAATACGGCGGTATGCCGGCAGCAAAGTTTTGATGCGCAAATGCATTTAATTTTATACCGGATTTTGGAAGTTTAATATGTTGCAGATTTTTTCTGCTCATTATTTTGTTTTTGTATTCTTTTTATTGTTTTCTGCCATTTTGCTTAAATCTACATCTGCCAGTCGTGCATAATAAGTTTGTAAGGCAACGAGCATGGCAAAATTTTGATCTACGTGTACATCTTTTACATTGATTCTATAGGGTTCAACCAATAGTTCTACACGCATATCATTAACAGTATTTAAATTTTGAATAATACGCTTTATTTCTTTATTTTTAATATTATTTACCAAACATTTCACATATTCATTGTTGAAGTTTAGAACCGTTTTTCCATTTTGCTTAGTAAAAAGATCGTTGTCTTCTGAAAGTATTTTTTTTAAAATATCTCTTGTGTGTTTTGAAGATACATAACCATAGTCAATTTGCCCTAATGTGCCTTTATAAATATATCTGGCATAAGCTTTTGCAATGTTTTTTTCTCCTGTGCCTTTGTCTTTAAAATGCTCGTTTATGTCATCTTGAAAACTATACAGGGCTTCATACATTAATGCTTTGTCCTCTCCCTTACACGTAACGTTTTGTGGATTTTCTTGGTATTTGTATTCAAGTTTTATTTCTTGTTTACAACTTACTAATAATGTGAATAATGTAAAAATTAACAAAGTTTTTTTCATAATTAGTGGTTTTTTTAGTTAAACAGTTTCGTTTTTTATTCTTTTTTGTTCTAATTTTTCTGCCAATCTTTTTTCTAAAATCGGTTTAATAAGTGTTTTTCTTTTTTTAATTTTTAAAAAAGGATACAACTCAAGGTTGTTTGTCATTATATCTTGATTATTCGGGTATTTATTTGTACCTACTAAGACTAAGTTTTCATTATCAAATAATGCTTGTTCTTTTTGTGCTTTTTCTTCAATTTTTTGTTGAATTTTTCCCGAGATTAACTGTTTTATAAAACCTCCTGCTTTTTCTATTTCTTTAAATAGTTCCAAAGCATTGTTTGAAAGTTGATCTATCAATGACTCGATATAATAGGCTCCTTCGGTTGGGTTTTTATCATAGTTAAAATAACTTTCTTCTTTCAAGATGAGGAGTTGGTTTCTAGCTATACGTTCACCAAACTCATTACTTTTTTTATATAAAACATCATAAGGTAGATTATAAACTGCGTTAGAACCTCCCAAAATGGCACTCATGGTTTCGGTGGTTGTTCGCAACATATTTACATTGTAGTCGTATATTGTTTTGTTTCGTTTGGAAGGCATAGAAATAACATAACATTCGTCATGGAAATTATATTCATCTGCTAAAATTTTAAATAATTTTCTAAGTGCTCTGATTTTGGCTATTTCAAAAAAATAATTTCCACCAACGGCAACCTGAAACGTAACTTTTGGTTTGCTTTCCGGTAAAAAATTGTGTAAATAGTTAAAATATTCGTTGGTATGTGCCAGCGCAAAGGCTAATTGTTGTGTGCCGGTTGCTCCTGCATTTTGATATATTGAAAGGTTAACACTAAGGGTTTGATGAGAAGGAAACTTTTTAAATAAATCTGTTAGTTTAGAAAAGTCTTCTGAATAATTTATAAACCAATTTCCTGTTTTAGTTAATTGGTGAATGGGATCGATAAACAGATAAGCCTGTATTTTTTTTTCTGAAAAATAGCGAATTAATTCTTCTGTAAAAGTAGTATTGAAGAAAGTGAAATTAACAAATATTACTTTTTTTGTTAAATCTAATCCCGAAAACAGGGTTGGTATGTCAAAAATTTTATTTGAATTAAAATAAATTGCTTCTGCACCTCTGTTTAAAGCATCTTTAGCTAACCGAAAAGTTTTAGAAACATCATCGATAAAAATGTGTTGTGTTACAAGCCATTTTTTTGGGTAGAATGGGGTAGAGGCATCACCTTCTTTAAAAAAATCTTGATGATAAAAGGGCTTTACCGAAATTCCTTCGGGTGAGTTCCAAATAAGGGATTGGTTATAATCGGCTCCTTTTAAATCTACCTGTATTTTTTGCTTCCACTCTTTAGCAGAAACGTTTTTAAATTCATTAAACAAAAAAGGCTCTTTCGTATTCATTATTGAATGCTGTCTTGGTTTTCTATAATATAAATATCTTCATTGTCTTTTTTTAAAAAGTATTGTTCTCTTGCATATTTTTCAAGTTCTTCACTGTCTTTCATTTTGGTAAGAAAAATTTTATCATTTTTGATTTTATTTTTATAAAATTCTTTGTTTTTTTCTAAAGTTTTTATCTCTTTATTAAGTTCGTGATGAATGAAATACGAGTTAGTATCAAAAAAAAACATCCAAATAACAAACAGCACAGTAAGCAAAAC
>WFXA01000216.1 GCA_015490835.1 Flavobacteriaceae bacterium
AATTATTCTATTCTCTTAAAAATAGCATTAAATCTTTTAAAAAATGAAAAAACAGAAAAACAAGGTATTGCTGGCAAAAGACTCAAAGCGGCTTGGAATCAAGAGTATTTGTTGAAAGTGCTAAATGTTAAAGTGTGAGTTTGCCCTGATTGAACGGTCTAGTTTTTGTGTAATTTGACTAAATAGTGTTATTTTTAACATAAGTGAATTGTTTTTTTGTTTGCAACTCAAAGTTAATTGAGATACTTAAAAATTATTCTCTTTTTTATAATTTTTTAAAAACGTTTAGGACGAGATTGGTTTGGAATAGTAAAACCAATCAAGGAATTACGGTACAATCGGGGTTGTATTTTGTTCAAATTTCATCTGGTAAAACGGTGACTACCTTAAAATTGATAAAAAGATAATTCTATTTTCTCCAAAATTTAAAAATAAAATAAGCAGAAAGTAATGCAATAGCGGTTAATACTAAACCTGCCGTATTATTTCCGTAAATGTAATATCCGGTGGCAAATAAAGTAGAGTAAACTGCCAGAACGCCTAGAAGCATCGAAGCCAAGTCGATAGTGAAATTATCATGGGTTACTTTTAGTGTTATATTTTTATTTTTAGCTATTCTTTTAAAGGGATTCCAACCCATTCCATAAGGTGTAACCGTATTGTAAAATGAAGCTAAGGTTTTTGTATCTGTGGGTCTGGTAAGTAATGTTACCGTTATCCAGCTTACAGTTGTTATGACTACTCCAATAATGAGCTTTTGGTAGTCTTCTAATCCTAATTCGGTAAATTCAAATACAAGTGCCATGATAAAAGAAACCACCATACCTGTTATTTCACTATAGGCATTAACACGCCACCAAAACCAGCGTAAGATAAAAATTAAACCCGTTCCTGCTCCAATTTGCAGCAATATAGAAAACGTACTTAATGCGCTACTTAAAACCAAGGCTAAGAGTGCAGATACAATCATTAACAATATAGTTGAAAGCCTTCCCACGGTTACAAGTTCTTTTTCGGAAGCCTCCGGTTTTAAAAATCGTTTATAAAAATCGAGTGAAATATAGGAAGAACCCCAATTTAAATGTGTAGAAATAGTACTCATAAAAGCTGCAATAAGCGACGCAACAACAATACCCAACAATCCGCTCGGTAATTTGGTTAGCATAGCCGAATAGCCTAAATCATGTCCTAAAACAGCATTAGGAAACTGATTGCCAATATCTGAAACTTGCGGATAAAAAACCAAAGAAGCCAATGCAATTAAAATCCAAGGCCAAGGGCGTAATGCATAATGAGCAATATTAAATAACAAGGTTGCACCTATGGCATTTTTTTCATCTTTAGCAGCTAACATTCGTTGTGCAATATAACCACCGCCACCAGGCTCTGCACCCGGATACCATACACTCCACCATTGCACGGCAAGGGGGATGAGAAGCAGGGTTAGTAGTGATTTTGTATCGTTAAAATCAGGTAAAAAATTGAGTTTATCTGCAACATTTTCATGTTGTAATAAATTTTGTAATCCACCGATTTCCGGTAAATTAATAATATAATAAGCTGCCCACACCGAACCAACCATAGCGATAATAAACTGGATAAAATCTGTTAATATTACCCCTCTAAGCCCACCAAACGAGCTGTAAGCAACGGTTACAAGCGAGGCATACAAGACACTTTGCCAAGGTTTTAAATCAAATAATACACCGCCAATTTTTATCGCTGCCAAACATACCGAAGCCATTATCATGACATTAAAAAAAACACCGAGATAAAGCGCTCTAAATCCTCTAAGGAACGCTGCTTCTTTACCACTGTATCGCATTTCGTAAAACTGCAAATCGGTAAGTACTTGCGAGCGTCTCCAGAGCTTAGCATAAACAAAAACTGTAAGCATTCCGGTAAGTAAAAACGTCCACCAAACCCAATTACCGGCTATTCCGTTTTGGCGTACAATGTCGGTTACCAGATTTGGAGTATCGGCAGAGAAGGTAGTAGCTACCATTGAAATTCCCAATAACCACCAAGGCACATTACGTCCGGATAGAAAAAATTCTTGACTGTTTTTACTCGATTTTTTAGCAACTGCAATGCCTATGATTAGAAAGATTAGAAAAAAAGAAATAATAATCGTCCAATCTAACCAATCTAAATGCATAAAATAAATTATTGTATTACTAGTAGTCCTTTTGCTTGCTCAACCCATCTATCACGCTCGATACGATCGGGGAAAAAATCGATGAGTTGTGTAATCGTTCGTATATCTCTAGGTTGTAATTTACTTATTTGGTCAAAAGTATAAATTCCTATTTCGTTTAGGCGTTCTTCAATGTAAGGACCTATTCCATTAATTAAGGTTAAATCATCACGGTTAGAAACAGAAGCTTTTCCAATTAAATCAAAATCTAATATAGGCTTTTCTTGTGAATAGTTTATATAACTGCGACTTGTTTTTTCAGCGACTTCTTGCTTTAAAACACTTTTTACTTCTACCAATTCTTCTTGTGTTTCTTTAACAACTTCAACGATTTTAGGCTTTATTTCTGAAAAGATGGTTTCAATATCTTTTACTTTATTTGTTAATAACACATTATGTTTTTCAACTTTTAATGCATTATACTTACG
>WFXA01000217.1 GCA_015490835.1 Flavobacteriaceae bacterium
ATGTGTATAAGAGACAGTAGCAAAAGTATTTATCGGTGATAAAGCCAAAAAAATCTTGATTTTTTATGATGAAAGTGATTTTACTAAAAACCAATTAGAATTTGTTTCTAAAAAAGTAACCGATTCTAATTTTGTTTTACCTGTAAGAGAGGTGGAAACAGCTCTTGAAAAGCTTATAAGTTTAAAATCGGGAAAAGGGTATTCTTTTTCAAGACTTAAATTAGATTCAATTAAACAAAATGAATCGGGTGTGTTAACTGCAAAATTAATTTTGTTCGTCTCAGAAAAACGTAAAATAGACTCTGTTGTAATAAAAGGATACGAAAAATTCTCGAAATCTTTTTTAAATTATTATCTTGGTGTAAAGCCGGGGGATATATTTAACAAAAAAGAGTTGCTTAGAAAAAATGAAAGGTTGCTTTCAATCCCTTTTGCATCGAGTATAAAACCTCCGGAAGTTTTATTTACCGATAAACAAACAGTTGTTTACTTTTATTTAAAAAAGGTACAAAGTAATTTATTTGACGGAATAATTGGGTTTGCAACAAATGATAAAACAAGTAAGTTGCAATTTAATGGATATTTAGATTTGCGTTTACAAAACAACCTACATTTTGGAGAAGCGTTTGTTTTGCGTTATAAGGCAGATGGAAATGAGCAACAAAATTTTTTAGCATCGGTGTCGATGCCGTATTTGTTTACATCGCCGGTTGGAGTAGCGATGAAACTTACTATATTTAAACGAGACTCCTCCTTTGTTACTACTCAACAACGAATTGCAGCAACCTATCAGTTTAATCAAAACATAAACGGAACCTTGGGTTATGAAATGGCTTCTTCAACAAACCTATTAGACTCTGTAAGTGGTTTTGGTATTGAAGATTACTCCTCTTCAAATGTGTTTTTTGGAATTGATTATAAAAAAAATCAAAACAGCGTTTTTTTTCCAAGAAAAATAAGGATGCAAATTTCTGCCGGTTTCGGAAAAAGGAAAAAACGCAATGAACCCTTTTCAGATAATCAACTATTGTTTAAAAGTATAGCAAGTTATATTTTTAATTTAGATATAAAGAATTCGATTTTTGTGAAAAATCAAACTTCCTTTTTATCTAGTGATAGCTATGTTGTAAACGAGTTGTTTCGTTTTGGTGGAATTGAAAACATGAGAGGTTTTACTGAAAATTCTATCGATGCATCTTTTAACTCGGTTGTTAATGTTGAGTATCGTTATGTGTTAAATAAACAATTGTTTGTTCATAGCGTTTTGGATTTAGGGTATTATGAAAACCAATTAATAGGATTAAAACAGAAATTGTATAGTTTTGGTTTTGGTTTTGGGTTACGCACTCAGTCAAGTGTTTTTCGTTTGGTTTTAGCTAACGGAAATATTGAAAATCAAAATATTAAATTTTCAAATACAAAATTTCACATTCAATTTACGCAACCATTTTAGGTATATAAGCATCTTACAATTAGAATTAAACAGAAAAAAAATAAAATTTTAAGGGCAAAAAGTTGGATAATTAACTTTTTATTAAGACTTTTGGCGTTGGTTAATTCAAATAAATCATAAAAATGAGAACAAAGTTTAGTGGAATTTTAACGCTCTTGTTAGCGTTTGTAGTGCAACTTACGTTCGCACAAGAAAAAACAATATCCGGTAATGTCGCCGATAATCAAGGTGTGCCGTTGCTGGGAGTTAACATTATAGTTAAAGGTACCAGTACCGGAACTCAATCAGATTTTGACGGCAACTTTACTATTCAAGCTAATGTTGGACAGACATTAGAGTTTAGTTATGTTGGTTTTAAAACTGTTGACGTGGAGGTTACCGCAAGTACTTCAACTGTTAATGTACAAATGGAGGAGGATTCTGCCTTGCTGGACGAGGTGGTAATAACTGCTCAAGGTATTAAGAGGGAAAAAAAGGCTCTTGGTTATGCTGTAACTACAATTGCGTCAGAAGAGATTCAAAACAGAGCTCAAACCGACTTAGGTAGATTGTTACAGGGTAAATCACCGGGGGTTAGGATTACTTCAACAGGGGGTCTTGCCGGTTCAGGAACAAACATTATTATAAGGGGTTATTCTTCTATATCCGGAACCAATCAACCTTTGTTTATTGTTGATGGTGTTCCTTTTGACTCTTCTACAAATCAACAGACTTCTTTTGTTACCAGTGCTAATCAAGCGTCAAGGTTTGGAGATTTAGATCAAAATAATATCGAAAGTGTTTCGGTTTTAAGAGGTTTATCTGCTACTGCTATGTACGGTGAGGAAGGGAAAAATGGTGTTGTATTAATAACTACAAAAGGAGGTGCTAATGCTTCGAAAAAGTTTGAAGTTTCTATAAGCCAATCATTATTTGTTAACAATATTGTTTTGCCGGATTATCAAAACACATATGGTAATGGTTTTTTCAATGATTATGGTCCTTTTTATAGTAACTGGGGGTCTCCTTTTGATAGTCAAGAGACAATACCAAGTGGTTTTTTTACTGCTTTTTCCAATATAGACAGGTTTGATGGTCTTTTGCCTTCTGATGTTTTTCCGGGAAGAACCGATTTAGATAATCCTGAAATTCCTTATCGACCTTTCGATAGTCAAAAAGAATTTTTTAGAACCGGTAGCATAGCGAACACTTCTATTAATATGTCTGGAACGGTTGTTTCTAAAGATGGTAGAAGAACAACATTTTCAAGTAATTACAGTTATTTGGAAGACAAATCTTTTGTGCCTGGTAATACTGTGAGAAGAAACAATATTTCTATTGGAGGATCAACAGAGTTGTCAAATAAGTTTACCGTATCGGGTAAATTGCAGTACGCTAAGTTTGATAAAACTTCACCTATGACTGATGCTAGTTTCGGTAGTGATGTTTTTGGGGCAGGTATTGCTTCAATTTGGAACGTACTTTATCTTCCCAGATCTGTTGATTTGATGGGATACCCGTATCAATTACCGGATACTGGAGAGTCTATTTGGTATAGAGCCGGTAATGATAGAACCAATCCGCTATGGGTTTTAAATAACACAATGGATAATAACCTTACAAATCGTGTTTTTGGGAATGCAAACATTAGATATAACCTTTCTGAAGGAATTGATTTATCATATAGATTTGGATTAGATTATTTTGCTGAGGATCAAAATAGAGGAATACAACGAGGTGCAAATGATGGTAGTGAACCTTTAGGTTATTTAAGAAATACAACAAGGCAAAATACCATTTTAGATCACACAGTAATGTTTGATTTGGATAGAGATATTGTGACGGATGTATTAGGGCTAACGGTTAATGCCGGATTAAATTTACGAAGAAACGAGACTTCAACTATTTCTGTTGCCAGTAGAAGACAATTGCCTAACGGGTTCGGGTTATTTAACCACTCTGTTTTCGAGGAAAGAATTGATACTCAAAGTGGAAATTCATTTATAGAAAGAAATAATATTGCAGCTTATGTTTCTGCAATATTTGATTACAAAGACTGGTTATATATTAATTTAACAGCAAGAAATGACTGGTCATCGGTTTTCGAATCATCCGAACGGTCTGTTTTTTCTTACGGCGGAAGTGCTTCATTTATAGCTACATCGGCTTTTCCTAGTTTAAAAGAAGAGGGTTCGTTTGTAGATTACTTAAAAGTACGTGTAGGTTATGGTCAAGCACCTGGATTTACTTTTCCTTATTCAACAAGAGCTACCTTAGGTGTAAATTCTAATGCTTTTTCGTTGGGCGGAAATCAAATTGCTATCAATTCAGTACCTAATTTTTTACCCAATCCTAATCTAAGACCTGAGTTGTCAAAAGAATTTGAAGTTGGTGTTGAAGCTAGACTGTTTAATAATAGATTGTCATTTGATTTTACATATTACAATAAAAATACAGAAGACCAAATTATTAATAGACCTGTGCCTTCGGAAACTGGATTTACAACTTTTGCCGATAACTTTGGTAATGTTACTAATGAAGGATTGGAAATTGGATTTAACCTGATTCCTTTAAGAAATTCAGACTTTGAATGGAGTGTTGGAGGAAATTACAATATCAATGAAAACATTGTAACTAAAACCGAAGGTCAAATAATACAAATATCCGGTTTCGGAGGAGGATTAGGAAATTATGCTATTGAAGGGCAAGCGTATGGAATAATTCAAGGTTCTCTTGTTTCCAGAGATCAAAACGGTAATTTGTTAGTTGATGATCAAGGTGATTATATTGAAGATTCCGAAATTGGTATTATCGGAGATCCTAATCCGGATTGGACAATGTCTGTTATAAACGGATTTAAATATAAAAACTGGAATCTTATAGCTCAGTTTGAATACCAACATGGTGGAGATATGTTCTTGAGAACCGTTAATACTTTATTGGCTCGTGGACTTACAACAGATACAGACTTTGATAGATATCAAACTTTTGTATTGCCCGGAATTTCTGCGACTACAGGACAGCCAAATGATGTTCAAATAGCTGCTACAGATGCATATTTTATAAACTATGGTTTTGGAGCAGACGAATTCAATATGTATGATGTAACCAATATTAGATTAAGAGAAGTCGCTTTGTCTTACTCTTTTCCTCGAAAGTTATTAGAGAAGACCCCTTTAGGAAGTCTTACTTTAACAGCCCAAGGGTATAATTTATTTGTAAAAGCCGTAAATGTACCCGAAGGTGCCAATTTTGACCCAGATATTAATAGTGTAGGTGTTGGAAATGGCTTTGGGTTTGACTTCTTAACATCTTGGAACTCAAGAAGATACGGTTTAAGTTTAAAAGCCACGTTTTAATTTTTAAAAATGATAAAAATGAAAAAATATTTAGTAAAATTTAGTCTCATTATTTTTAGTGTTGCATTTATTGCAACATCATGTGAGTCACTCGAATTAGATTTGCTTGATGACCCAAACGCATTACCTCCCGACAGGATTAATGTAACAGATGGTATTAATAATCTTCAATTATCTTTAAACTCTATATTTAGAAGTGTAGAAAGTTTTTCAGGAAGAGCTATGAGAAGTTCTTATATGTTCGGAACAACTTACCAAAACGCTTTTCCTCCTGGTACCGCACAGCAAGCTTGGAATAATGCTTATGCTGTTGTTTTACAGGATTCAAAACCTATCTTAGAACAAGCCGAACTTTTTGATGCTGCTTATGAAATTGGAATAGTTAGAACTATTAGAGGATTTGCTCTTATGACATTAGTTGATTTTTGGGGTGATATTCCTTATGATGAAGCAAACTTGGGGTTAGATAATTTTAACCCAACTTTAACTTCAGGTGAAGAAGTTTATAATGTTGCGTTAACTGAGTTGGATGAAGCTATTTTACAACTTGAGAGATATATTGATGATAATATTACTACAGGAGAATTACCTTCAGGTGATATACCTGTTAATTTCTTTTTTGACGGTGATGTAGGAGGAGAAGTTGTTAAAGCTGAAAATTGGCTTAAATTTGCTTATACTCTTAAATTTAAGATGTATTTGAATATGGGTAATTCTTCCAAAGTTGCTGAACTAATAAATTCTGGACAACTAATTGATGAAAATTCAGAAAACGTAGCTTTCAGATATTCTACTACTACAAATCCAGACTCCAGACACCCGCTTTATGCCTCTCAGTACGGTAATCGTGTGTCTGTTTATATGTCTAATTCTTTAATGGCTGGTATGCTTGCCGGAGATCCGAATGATGTTTCTTTTCCTAGAAGCGGTAATAGTGATTACGGTGTTACAGACCCAAGACTTGCTTATTATTTCTATAGGCAGAGTACTGATTTTCCTACTAACACAGATATTCCCAGTTTAGGAGACGCTTTACCTTGTGCCGATGATACAAGCCCATATCCACCTCAAGTTGCATTTTGCGCTACCGAGGGCGGTTATTGGGGGCGTGATCATGGAAATTCTGACGGAATCCCACCTGATAATGAATTAAGAACAACCTTTGGTGTTTACCCCATTGGAGGATCTCTTGACGAAGGTGATGGTGGTGCTGTTGATGAAGGCGATGGTTTAAATGGAGAAGGAATTACGCCTATTTTAATGTCTTGGCAGGTTGATTTTTTACGTGCAGAAGCAGCTTTAACTTTGAATACAGGAGAAGACGCAAAATCTTTAATGATGAGTGGACTTAATAAATCGCTAGAGTACGTTATAAACTTTGATGACCCTGAAAATAGTGACCCAGATACTACAGATTACGAAAATGCAGTAAGCGATTTATATGATACAAGTGGAGACCCGTTACAGATTGTGATGCAACAACTTTGGTTTTCTTCATTTTTAAGTGCTGTAGAGTCTTATAACGGATACAGAAGAACAGGAAGACCGGTTAATTTACAACCGCATTTACAACTTTCAGGAGCTGGTGAATTTCCCAGATCATTGTTTTATCTTCCATCCACTGCAAATTTGAATATTTCTGTTGAACAGAAAAGCGATTTATCTCAATCAGTTTTTTGGGCAGATCCAAATATACCTTTAAATTAAAAAAAAACTATTATTATGAAAATAAATAAAATAATAACAATACTATTTCTAGGCTTTATATTTTTTAGCTGTGAAGATAATAGTAAAGACCGTTTCGATTTTGGCGAAGCTGGTGACAGAGCCGGTTCTATTGTACTGGTTGATTTTGATCAAAAACCTGCATTTAATGCAGCTGATTTACCTGGAAGTTTTATATCCGGTACATTAACTACTCCTTTAGACAATGTAGAATCTTACACTTTAAGTGCAAGGCGCATCTCGGAAGGTACAGTCTCTGAACTAACTGATGTATATACAACAACTAATTTTCCTACCGATTTTAATGTTAGCTTGGAGGAAATTATGATAAGTTTTGGTTTACAATTGGATGATGTTATAGCCGGTGATAGGTTTGAATTTTTCGGAAGAAGCGTTTCTACTAATGGTGATGTCGTTACAATTAATAATCTTGATAGTGATTTAGCAGGTGAGGTTGGACAAAAAGTTGCTTATAGTTTTGAGGCGTCAGTTTCATGTCCGTTTGATCCATCTGAAATTGAAGGAACTTATGAAATCATTGCATTAGGATTTGCCGGCTTTTTTGGTGAGGATTTAAATGCTACCAGAACTGTTATTGCCGGACCCGATCCTGATCAATTTACTATTGTTGAAGGAGAATACCCCACTCAAAATAGCGACCCGTTAATTATTACTGTTGATGTTGAAACCGGTAATGTAATCGCTGTAAATGAAGATGGTGTTGCATTTGACGGTGAAGATCAAGGATTTCCACCAAATTATTATTTATTAGTAGAAGGAAGCGTATTTTCTTGTACCGGATATATAGATTTACGTTTAAATTTCACTCCATTTAACGGAAATCCTCATGATTTTATACTTCAAAAAATTAATTAATCTGTATTATTATTTATTATGAAAAAATTAAAATATATTGTATTGTTTGTTTTGTCGGTTGTTATCTTACAATCATGTTATGATGATACACCTTTGGATTACAGTTTAAACGGCAACGAGGAAGTGGTGCAAGCTACTTTAACAATACCACGTGATTTTACAGCTGAAGAGGATAGAGTTACTTTTACTGTAAATATTGACAAAACCTTTGACTCTGATGTTACTTTGGTAGTTGAATTGGAGTTAAATGATAGGAGAAAAACAAGAAAAAATATTACAATGCCCGCCGGTTCAACTAGCATAGCAAATTTTATTTATATGCCTGCAAGTGACGGACTTTACAGTTTTCCCCCTACACAATCTTTTCAAGACTACGTAAAGGTTAGAGTAGTCGGAATCTTAGTTGATCAACCACAAGAAGGTGTTTTATATTCTATATCAAGTAATGAAGTTTTATTGGATATGTATATTCAACTACCTGAAATCTTGGAAGAAGGTGGTATATCTTATGTTTTTGTTTGGGATACAAATAAAACTGATGATTATGATATTATAAGTGATTTAAGTGACTTAACCAGTGCAACCGGAAATCCTATTGAGGAAGCTAGCATTACTAATGCTTCTTTTTCAGATGGTACCTATATGTTGTCTTACAATCCATATGCTATTGCAGCTGTTTCAGATGTAAATTATTTGTTGTTTATTAGGGTTACTAATTCTGATAATACCGATACTTTATTAAAATTTACTGGAACTTTAGATGCTATCAATAATGATCCGGGTGCGATTTATGATTTGCTTTCTTTTGATCGCACTACAGTAGATAATGTTAGTACCTATACATTTACTCAATTAGAAGATTAAATTTTTTAGTCTTTTATTAGAGTTTTTTAATAATCTTTTTTATACTCAATCAAGACCGCTTTTCGCGGTCTTTTTTTATAGGAACTTTTAGAAGTGGTGTAAACATTTGGTTTTCAATAAAATCAAAGTTTAAGTTTAGTAAGTTCATTGTAACCAATTATAAAACTGTAAAAATTAATTCATGAAAATATCCACTTGGAACATAAACGGAATACGCGCTATTACTAAAAAAGAATTTGCCAATTCAATTAAACAAATTAATCCGGATATTCTTTGTTTACAAGAAACTAAAGCACAACCCGAGCAAGTCAACAAAGAATTAGACACATTAAATGATTATCAAATAATTATTAATTCTGCTATTAAAAAAGGTTATTCCGGTACTGCAACGCTTACAAAAATACATCCCGTTTCAGTAAGCTTCGGAATGGGTATTGATGAATTTGACAGCGAAGGACGCATTATAGTCACAGAGTTTGAAAACTTTCAATTGCTTAATGTTTATACTCCCAATGCCGGACAAGGATTAAAACGCCTCGATTTTAAACAACGGTGGAATGAAGCTTTTCTATCCTTTACCAAAAATATTAACGCAAAAAAACCACTTATTATTTGTGGCGATTTAAATGTAGCTCACCAACCTATCGATTTAAAAAACGATAAATCAAACTACAATAAAACTGCGGGATATACCCAAGTTGAAATTGATGCAATGACTGCTCAACTAAAAGCCGGTTTTATTGATGCCTTTAGATTCCTGTATCCCGAAACTGTAGCTTATACTTATTGGAGTTATCGGTTTAAAGCCAGAGAGCGAAACACAGGTTGGCGTTTAGACTATTTTTTGGTTTCTAAAAAACTTATCGATAAAGTAAAAGATGTACTCATTCATTCTCAACAGTTCGGGTCAGACCACTGCCCAGTAAGTTTAGAAATAAATATATAATCTTTCTCTAAAGAGGCTTAATAGCCAAAAATGGATCTGTTGCACTTATTTTTGAACTTAGTGATGTCTTCATAGCGGTCAATATCATTTTTTTTAGGAAACAATACTACTTTTTCGTTTTGCAAATCATTTAGCGTATCTTGTAAAACCGTTTGGGTTCCCCAATTTTTATTTTCAAACACAGGCAAGTTTATTTCTTTCATTCCTAATAAATAATACCCACCATCTTCTGCCGGACCTATTACAAATTTGTTATCTTTGAGTTGTGTAAATGCTTCTTCAATATCTTGTTGGGTAAGCTCATAAATATCGGTTCCAACGATGAGGACTTTCTCGTATCCCATTGAAAATAGTTCTTGAAATGCATTTTTCATGCGCATCCCCAAATCGTCTCCTTTTTGTAGTTTTTTTCTAAAAATAGTATTGTCCCAAGCATCGTTAACCTGAATGTTATTGGAATAAAACACGTACTTATCTGCTGTTATATTTTGTGTGATTTTAATGGTATGTGCAATGAGTAGCTTGTATACTTTTAATGCTTTTTCATCTCCTATGGTTGCAGCTAAACGCGTTTTTACCTTTCCAAGTTCGGGGTTTCGGGTAAAGATGATTAGAGCTTTTTTGGATGTGGGAAAATGAAAAACAACTTTTGCTATTTCATTTTCGTCATTTGCTGTGTTAGGTGAAAACAATCCCATAGTTTAATAAATTTTTTTTCCTTTTTTTAAATACTTAGCCCAAATCTTATCAAAGGTATGAATATTTTGGGTTTCCGTTTGAGTAGAATCGACGACGGGAAAGTCTTTTTCTTTCCATTTAAAAATTCCGCCATATAAGTTTTTTACATTTGAATATCCAGCTTGCTGAAGTTTCTCTCCGATGTCTTCAGAACGTATTCCTACCGAGCAATATACAACAATAGTTGTGTCTTTATTGGGATGTTTTTTTTTAAATTCTTCAATATCAAAATGGTCATAGCCTACATTTTCAGCATTGGATAAGTGCCTTACCAAAAATTCTTTTTCTTCTCTACTATCCACAATAAGAGCCTTATCATGGTTTTGAAGCATACGCAACTCGGTTACCGAAATATAAGGTACACTTTTTACATTGTACTCTTTTAACAATTTATCGATGGATTTTTGCGCAAAACCACTTGCAATAAAAAAGATTAAATAAATAAATGCGGTTAGTTGCTTCATTTTGCAAAATTAAATAATATTACCTTGGCAACTGCTTCCCGATCCGGCTGTACAACCATAACAATGCTGCGAAATAATTATTTCTCTATCTTGCAGAAGTTGTTCGTTGTAATCTGCAATGTGTTGTATTTTGTTTGCAACTTTCATACCAAGCATTTGATTAAAATCGCAATCGTATAAATAACCATCCCAGCTTACCGAAATAGTATTGGTACACATTACATTTGCTACTGCCAAAGGGTTAAATGCTTCTACCAATTGGTACATATAATCTTCATAATTACCCGAAGCAATAAGATAATCTAAAAATCTTGAAATGGGTAAATTGGTAATGGCAAAAAGTTGGTGAAAATAAATACCAAAATCTTCTAACAGTGCATTTTTAAAATCTTTTTCCATTTCGGCTTGATTTGCCGGAAGAAAAGCACCGCTTGGATTGTACACCAAATCTAATTTTAGGTTACTGTCGGGCATTCCGTACCCTACGGCATTGAGTTCTTGCAGCGCTTTAATCGATTTATCAAACACTCCGTCACCTCTTTGTTTATCGGTTTTTCCTCGTGTCCAGTGAGGCATAGACGACACCACATGAATGTTGTGTTTTTTAAAAAACTCGGGTAAATCGTAAAACTTTTTATTGGCACGTAAAATAGTAAGGTTAGATCGAACGATAAAATCTTTAATTCCCAGTTTTGATGCTTCTTCAACAAACCACCTAAAATTTGGGTTCATCTCTGGAGCTCCGCCGGTTAAATCTAGGGTATGTGCTTTCGAATTTTTAACGGCTTCTATGCATTGTTGCATGGTTTCTCGGGTCATTATTTCCTTTCGGTCGGGTCCGGCATCTACGTGGCAATGTTCGCAAACTTGATTGCACATATACCCTAAATTCATTTGGAATATTTCGGTTTGTTTTGGACGAAGTGGAAAACATCCTGCTTCTTTAATTTTATTTGAAAAATAGGGCAATTCACCCTCGCCAAATATTCCGTTGGAAAGTATTTGCAATTGTCGTTTTGCATTTGCCAATTCTTTTTGTTGTTTTTTTAGGGAAGCTATTGCCATAAAATTTCTTAAAAAAAATTATTGATTGTTGGTCGATAAATTTAGTGTTTACTTACATGCTTAATTTATCATGTTTGTTCATCATTTGCACACCGTGTACCAGAGTTGCGCCGCTTTCTATTGCTGCGCCTACGTGCACGGCTTCCATCATTTCTTCTTTGGTAACACCGCGTTGCAGTCCGTCCTTGGTATAAGCATCAATACAATACGGACATTTAACCACGTGTGAAACGGCTAATGCAATGAGTGATTTTTCGCGAGCAGTTAGTGCGCCTTCTTCAAAAACTTTTCCGTAGTAATCAAAAAACTTGGCACCTAATTCTTCGCTCCATTCGGTGATTTTTCCAAATTTTCTTAAATCTTTCGGGTTGTAATAGGTATTATCTGCCATGAGAAACATTTTTAATTGGTAAATATAAGTAAGAAGTCTATTGTAATACAATTTCCTTTCAAAAAAATAGAAAACCAAATGTTTTTTAGTCTTTAGCCTTCAATCGGCAGTAAGCAGTCGTAAGGAGTGAGTTGATGAGTTGATGAGTTGATGAGTTGATGAGTTGATGAGGTGGTGAGTGAAACTGAAAACTGCCTACTGAGAACTGCCTACTGAGAACTGCCTACTGTTTACTAATTCTTCCCCCACGATTCTATGTTGATGGAACTTTCTATTTTATTTTCGACAGCATCGGGTAATTGGTAAAAAAAATCGATTCCGGTTTGTTTTTCTATTTCGTCTATGGATACTACATAGTCATAAAACGAATTGCTTAGGGGTTTGTTAGGGATAAGGAAGGCAATGGCTTTTATCTTTCCGTTGGTGTTGTCTGCAATAATTTTGTAGAAATAGTTTGGCACCGAAACTTTTTCATATCCAATAGTTTGAAGGTTTGGTTTTAAAACGCCTCCGGTTATTACATAGACACCATTGTATTTGGCTGCCCAATATCTTGTTTTTTGTTCTAACCGATTCCAGATACCTGCATTAAATTCATGATTTTGCGGACTGATATTACTGGTTAAAAAAGTTTCTTTAAAGGCGTTGTAATCAAATCTTCTATCGCCGGCAGGACAAAGGTGTCCTCTGTCGTATCCTGAGTTTTTATAATTACGCCAGTCTGCCGAGCGGGTTTTTACTTTTTTGTCTATTTGAAAATAAGGACGATCTAATTCGTTTTTAGAAAGATGATTTTTTTGTAATGTATAAGCAACCCATTCTGCTTGCTCGTTGGGTTCGCTGTAAGAAAGCGTATAAAAATTATGTTTTACAATTGCTCCGGTAGTAGATTTTGGCATAAAAGCGCCGTTAAATTCACCTGAACTTTTAGGAGTATTTGTTTGGTATTTTTTATTGTTTTCGGTTGGAAATTTTATGTTGTTTTTGGCTATGTATTTTTCTAAAAAATACAAACCAATAACGGTGATAACAAGTAGGAGGGTGTATGTTTTTTTTCTATTCATAATAAAATACGTAATTTTTTTTTTGGGGTTTACCCCTTCACATCCAATGCATCTCTGAGTGCATTACCAATAAGCATAAAAGCGGTAACCAAACTCATAATTGCCAATCCGGGAATAATTGCCAGATAGGGTTTACCTAAAATAATGTAACTGTAATGGTCTTTTATAATACCGCCCCAACTGGGCATAGGTGGTTGTGCGCCAATACCCAAAAAACTTAATCCGCTTTCAATTAATATGGCAGCGGCAAAATTAGCTGCAGAAATAATAATTACGGGAGCCATACTATTGGGTAATATATGTTTGGTGATAATGCGCCAATTAGAAAAGCCCAACGTACGAGCCGCGGTAACGTATTGCATTTTTTTTATACTTAAAACTTGTCCTCTGACGACCCTAGCCACTTCTACCCACATAGTAAGTCCTACAGCAATAAACACTTGCCAAAATCCTTTTCCTAAGGCTAAAGTAATAGCGATAACTAATAAAAGGGTTGGTATAGACCAAGTGACGTTAATGAGCCACATAATAATAGTGTCTGCCAAGCCTCCAAAATAGCCGGCTATGGCTCCCAGTGTAATACCTATTAGTAACGATAGTAACACCGCAATAAATCCTATAGATAGCGAAATTCGAATACCTATTAACATCCTGCTTAAGAGGTCGCGCCCATATTTATCGGTTCCTAGTAAAAAGGTTTTTTGGGTTAGGTATTTTTGTTTGATGTCCTTAATCATTTTTGCTTTTGAAAATTTGGTAAGCGGGTACTCTTTTTGTACTCCCGAACTTCCGTTAGGAGTGTATTGCGTAATAAGAATACCGGTTTTAGTGAGTTGGTAATCTGAAATAGGAATTTCTGAAGCAGTAGTTTTTTTTCCGAAGAAAAATGCTTGTAGCTTATTTTGTTTTATTTCTTTTCCGGGAAGTGTTAACATGATTACTTTAAATCCCGGAGGTTTGGAGTGTATTGAGAGGTGTTGTTGGTTGGCGTTTTGCGAGTTGTCCGGTGCCAGGGCATAAGCAAAAATTGCAATTAATGTACAAATAACTAAAAATACAAAACTAAAAACACCCCAAAAACTTTTTTTAAATTTTTGGAGTGCAATTTTACTTAATGATGTAGATCGAGTTTTCACTTGGTAAAAATAGAAAAAAGAATGCTATGGTTACCAATTTATAATTCTGAAATATATTACTGCGATAATAAGATAAAACCGCGATTATTTGGTTAACAAAATTAGTCTTTAATTTCGGCTATTTTATGTTGAGAGAACTCATTAATTTTTAAATCCTCTAACACATTTACCGCTTCATTTACATACAAATCTTTACTTAGGTTTTTATGCCAACGTTTTCTTTTTTCTTTAAGAGTTGTGTCTTGTTTCATTAAGTTTATTTCGTAAGGAAGCGATTGATAGCTTAGTTTATTATCATACTCATCAACACTTTCAAATTGTTTTAGTTCTTCTCTTCTTTTTTCTACTTCGGCTTTGTAGTCGTCAATATTTAAAGCTACATAATTTTCATCTCTTTTTTCTTTTACCCATTTAGCTTCTTGGTCTAACACGTTTACATAATTGTTTTCAGCAATTCTTTTTTTACTGTTTTCAATAACGGTTTCATAATTAGCATAACCGCTCCAAGGTGTATAGTTGGCAGGCGATATTTTGTCGTAGGGAAGAGGATTATCAAAATCTCTTTCTCCGGCTTCAATATAGCTGTATCTGTCCGGAATTACCACATCGCTTTTTACACCTTCAAGCTGTGTAGATCCGCCGTTTACACGGTAGAATTTTTGTGTAGTTAGTTTTAATGCACCTAAATCTCCCATGTTATTATTGCGTAACCAGCGATTGAGGTCTACTAAATTTTGCACGGTTCCTTTACCATAGGTTTGTTTGCTTCCTATGATTACGGCTCTTTTATAATCTTGCATTGAAGCAGCAAAAATTTCGGAAGATGATGCCGAAAATTCGTTTACCAAAATAACAAGAGATCCGTCCCAGATTACACTATTGTCGGTGTCTTTAAGAACTTTTTTAGATTCACCAGTAGAAGCAACTTGTACAATAGGTCCGTTTTTAATAAAAAGTCCTCCAAGGTCTATGGCAGTACGTAACGAACCACCTCCGTTATCTCTAATATCAATAATTAAACCTTCGATACCTTGTTTTTTTAATCTTTTAATTTCTTTCTTTATATCGCTTGCAGCATTTCGATTATTGTAGTTATTCATGTCAAAATAAAACTGTGGAAGATAAATTAAACCATAGGTTTTCTCTCCTTTTTTAATAAGGGTAGATTTTGCATAGGTTTCTTCCAGTTCAACAATATCACGTGTAATAGTAACGTCTTCAATAGTACCATCAACCCGTTTAACTGTTAGCGTTACTTTTGTGCCTTTGGGTCCTTTTATTAATTTCACGGCATCATCAATTCGCATTCCTACAATGCTTACCGGAACCTCTTCATTTTCTTGTTTTACTTTTAGAAGAATATCGCCAACGTCTAGATATTCTCCTCGCCAAACGGGACCACCACTTATAATTTCGACTACTTTAATATAATCGTTTTTTTTCTGAAGCCTAGCTCCAATACCTTCCAGTTTACCACTCATTTGCATATCAAATTTATCTCTATCGGGTGGTGCAAAATAATTGGTATGAGGGTCGAATTGTTGTGCTAAAACATTTAAAAAGGAAGCAAAATAATCTTTGCGTTCCAAATCTTTTGTAAAATCGAAATACTCATCCATTGATTTTTGTACACTTTCTCTTGCTTCTTTTTCAAGTTCGGCAAGGCTTTTCGGCTTTTCCGTGTTTTTAGCGATACTGTCATTTTCCGGTTTTTTACCATTATTCTCTATTAAGTCGTAAAGGCTGGATATAACCGAAAACTTTAATTGTTTACGCCAGCGTTTTTCCAATTCTTTTTTAGAATCGGCGTAGGGAATGTTTTCATAATCGGTATTAATACTATCTTGTTTTTTAAAATTGAATGGTGTTTTTAAAACCTTAGGATATATGTTCTTAGCTTCTTCCATTCGTTTCATCAATCGGTTATAAACTAAATTAAAAAAGGATAAATCTCTTTCTTTAATTTGGTCATCTAACAGTGTTTTGTATTTTGAAAATTCAGCAATATCAGAAGCTAAAAAATAACGTTTTAAAGGATCTAACTGGTCGATAAACCGACGGTACAAGTGTTCTGAAAAATCGTCGTTTATATCCTTCGGGTCGTAATGTGTATGTTCAAGTACGTAGGTAATTAAATCTAATAAGGTTTTATCTTTGTCGGGGTCGTTAAATTGCTTTGTTGTAAAACTGCAAGAAGCTGCCGAAACAAATACGGCAAGTAGTAAGATTTTAAAATTCTTTTTCATTAGGCGCATATATCGTTTGTTTATTTTCATAGTGTAACACAAAAAACCGTGCCATTAGTATGGTAACTTTATTAATATTTTGTTAATCTATCTTCCATTTTATTTATTCTTTGTGTTAAAAGAAATATTTTTCCGAAATATAAAGGTATTGGTTTTGTAAACAAAATTTTTAATTGTGTATTTTAGCTTTTTGTAAATTCATACTTTATGCAGGTTAAAAAACCACTTATTTTAGTTACCAATGATGATGGTATTACCGCTCCGGGTATTCGAAACTTAATTAGAATAATGAATACCTTTGGCGAAGTTTATGTCGTTGCTCCAGATTCTCCCCAAAGCGGGATGGGACACGCCATAACGATAAACGACACTTTATTTTGTAATAAAATAACAATTTCTAAAGACGAGCCACAGCAAGAATACAGCTGTAGTGGAACACCGGTGGACTGTGTAAAAATTGCAGTAAATGAAATACTAAAACGAAAACCCGATTTGTGTGTAAGCGGCATTAATCACGGAAGCAATGCATCTATTAATGTGATTTATAGCGGTACGATGAGTGCTGCCGTTGAAGCCGGAACACAAGGTATTCCGTCTATTGGTTTTTCGTTGTTGGATTATTCACTCGAAGCCGATTTTTCACCAGCTGAAAAATTTATAAAACAAATTACCCGACAATGTTTGCAAAACGGGTTACCTAAAGGAGTGGTTCTAAATGTAAATATTCCGAAAGGAAAAATTAACGGAATAAAAGTTTGCAGACAGGCAAATGGTTATTGGAAAGAAGATTTCGACAAACGTACCAGCCCGTTAGGGAAAGATTATTACTGGTTAACCGGTGAGTTTGTAAATAAAGATAACGGCGAAGATACCGATATTTGGGCACTAGAACAAGGGTATATTTCTATTGTGCCTGCGCAGTTTGATCTTACAGCCCATCATGCCATTAAGGATATTAATAGTTGGAATTTGAAATGAAAAAAGAATTACTTATCGGTTTTGTTGTAGGTATAATTGCCAATCTGGCAGGAAGTTATTTGTATATTTATTTTTTTTCGAAATATAGTTTTGAAACAACTCTAAAAGTAGCTGCCGAAGAAGATTTATTAGGTAATATTATTGCGCTGGGTGCCATACTTAACCTATTGGCTTTTTTTGTGTTTTTAAAAAAAGGACAATTATACAGAGCCAGAGGAGTTGTTTTAGCCACTGTAATTGCCGCTTTGGGAATTTTAATCGCTAAATTTTATTAAATTCAATCGGAAAATCGATAAAAAAATGAAGTATTACATTATAGCAGGAGAAGCTTCGGGCGATTTACACGGCTCTAACCTTATTAAACAATTAAAGGCGCAAGATGCTCATGCGCAAATACGATGTTGGGGTGGAGAGTTAATGCAACAAGCCGGAGGCAAGCTGGTAAAGCATTATAAAGAACTTGCTTTTATGGGTTTTGCCGAAGTGGTGTTGAACCTGCGAACTATTTTTAAAAATATTTCATTCTGTAAAAAAGACATTCAAAATTTTAAACCCGATGTAATTATTTTTATAGATTATCCCGGTTTTAATATGCGAATTGCTAAATGGGCTAAGCAACAAAAATTTGCTACCCATTATTATATTTCGCCACAAATTTGGGCTTGGAAAGAAGGACGAATTAAAGCTATAAAAAGAGATGTAGACCAAATGTATGTAATACTTCCTTTTGAAAAAGAATTTTACGAAAAAAAACACAACTATCCGGTTCATTTTGTAGGGCACCCGCTATTAGATGCCATTGCGCACCGAAAGCCAATTTCGGAAAAAGCATTTCAAAAACAATACAATCTGAAAGAAAAACCGATTATAGCATTACTTCCCGGAAGCCGTAAGCAAGAAATTTCTATAATGCTTTCGGTAATGTTACAAGTAGTAAATGATTTTTCCGAATACCAATTTGTTATTGCCGGAGCACCGGGGTTGGATACCAATTTTTACCAACCGTTTTTAACCCATCCTCACGTACATTTGTTACAAAACAAAACTTACGATTTATTAAGTGTAAGCCATGCCGCTTTGGTTACTTCGGGAACGGCAACCCTTGAAACTGCACTCTTTAAAGTGCCGCAAGTGGTTTGTTACAAGGGAAACCGAATTTCTTACGAAATAGCCAAACGCATTATTAAGCTAAAATACATCTCGTTAGTGAATTTGATATTGGATAAAGAAGTCGTAACCGAGCTTATACAAACCGATTTTAACTATAAAAGATTAAAAGAAGAACTTGCAAAAATCTTAGACCCCTACAACCGAAGCGTTTTATTTTTAGATTATTACAATTTGGAACAAAAACTGGGAGGCGAAGGAGCCAGTAAAAAAACGGCACAATTTATTTTAGAATCTTTTAAAAAATAAAAACCTATTGTATTTTAATGAAATTAGGTATTGAAATAAAATTTATATGAAAAAAATACTACTCATTTTTATTGTTTCTGTACTTCTAATTTCCTGCGGAAGCAGACCTAAAACCACTTCAGACAGAAAAGAGGTTATTTCGGTTTCAAAAAATAAAAAAGGGAAAGCTTCTAACATTGTAAACTATGCAAAAAGCTTTGAAGGAACGCGTTATAAGTTTGGCGGAACGACCAAAAAAGGAATGGATTGCTCCGGGTTGGTATATGTTTCTTTTAAAAGCGAAAAAATTGCACTACCCAGAGTATCTAGGGATATGGCTAAGAAGGGAAAACGAATTCCCGTGAGCAAAGCTAAAAAAGGCGATTTGGTGTTTTTTAAAACCAACAAAAACCGAAACGTTATTAACCACGTGGGTATAATAGTAAATAACAAAAACGGCGAATTATTTTTTATTCACGCAACAACCTCAAAAGGAGTAATAATATCCTCGCTTCACGAAAAATACTGGAAACGCGCTTTTGTTGAAGTTAGGAGGGTGATATAATGTTTGTGCTATCTCTTCATTATTTTTGCTGTTTTTACTCCCTCTTGCGTAATTAGTTTTACAAAGTAAACGCCGGGATGTAATCTTGAAATAACAATATCGTTGCTCCTGTCTTGCACTTGCAAAACTTCTTTGCCTAATAAATTATACACTTTTACTTGTTTTATTACCACATTATTAGGGTTGTTTATTTGCAAAACCTCGGTTGCGGGGTTTGGGTAAAGGCTTAGTGCTCGTGAGGGTTGGTCTTCTATACCTAGATAGGTTTGGTTTTTGTACCAGACTAATGATTTTGTATCTGGATCTATATTTGAGGCAACTATATCTAAATAACCATCGTTATCTATATCAGAAAGCGATAGTCCTCTTCCATTAATAAAAGTATCATCAATGATTATTTGAGAACCAAAATTACCGGTACCGTCATTTTTATACCACGCAACTTTATTATCAACAGTTGACACGGAAACGATATCTTTATTACCATCATTGTCTATATCACCTATCTCTACCTGTATAGGGTGTGTTACATCTGTAGATATAATTTGCTTTGTGGCAAAAGTTCCCGTTCCATTTAAATTTTCAAACCAAGCAATGGTATTTCCTCCAAATTCCATAGACACAACATCATTAGCCCCATCATTGTTAATATCAGCTAACTTTACCAACATAAGTCCATAATTATCCGAAGCTATTATGTGTTCACCACCAAAGGTGCCCTCTCCATTCATATTTCTATACCAAGATGGAGTGTTTACTATTGAAGAGCTGTCGGAGACAACATCCATATCGCCATCGCCGTCTATGTCTGCCACATCCATACCAATGGCAGTATCTGCCGTTGAGGTTATAATATTCATTCCGCTAAAGTTGCCTTGTCCGCCTACGTTTTCGTACCAAGCAATGGTATTATCTAATCTTGAACAAGCTAATATATCGTTATCTCCGTCTCCATCTATATCGCTACCTATAACCGTTTTTGGGACATCTTGTGTGTTATTTATAATATTTTTATTACTAAAAGTACCGTTACCGTCTAAGTTTTCAAACCAAACAATTTGATTTGCCGAAGGACTTAAAGCCAATATATCCATATCCCCATCCTGATTGATATCAGACGTTGATACATAATCAGTATCATTAAGTGCATTTGTGATAATAATTTTTGGTTCAAAAGAGTTACTGTTACCAATATTCTTATACCAAGCAATTGTATTGTTACCAGGTGAAGCAGTTACAATATCTTGATTTCCATCTCCGTCAATATCAGCTGTAGAAACCCAAAAGGTAGAAGATAAAGAAATATCATCTATTATTTGTTTTTCACCGAACCCAGATTGTGCATTAGCGCAAAAAAAGAGTGAACACCCTAACCATAAAAGAAATTTTGTTTTCATAGCAAAAAAATGAATGCTCCGCCGTACCCAAAAGAGGTACTTTGGAGCATAAAGTTAG
>WFXA01000218.1 GCA_015490835.1 Flavobacteriaceae bacterium
AAAATATTACATAAAAACAATAATTTTTAATGCCTTTGTCTCATAAAAAATTGTCTATATTTGAAACTGATTAGTTACCATTTTTTTTATTTCGTAATTTTTAGAACTTTACAAAACATAAAACAATACTATGCTAACATTAGAGGACTTCCACCAAGCGAGGGATAAGGATAAATTTTTATCTATTTTAAAAGAAAAAATTCCGGAAGAAAAATTAAGCACCATATTATTTGACGTTCAATACGAAAAAGAGTTACTCAAATTACAAGCTGAGTTAGTTAATCTTCAACAATGGGTTGCCAAACACAAAAAAAGAGTTGCTGTTATTTTTGAAGGACGCGATGCTGCCGGAAAAGGAGGGTCGATAAGAAGAATGACCGAACACCTCAATCCTCGTTCTATGCGAGTAGTAGCACTTTCAAAACCTACCGATGTAGAAAAAGGACAGTGGTATTTTAGACGATACATCAAGGAGTTGCCCAACCCTGGTGAATTGGTTTTTTTTGATCGTAGTTGGTACAACCGTGCCGTTGTAGAGCCGGTAATGGGATTTTGCACCAAAGAGCAATATAATAAGTTTATGGTGCAAGTACCCGAATTTGAACACATGCTATATGAGGACGGTGTACATCTTATTAAATTTTGGTTTTCTATTTCTAAAGATGAACAACTTAACAGATTTGATTCTAGATTAAAAAACCCTTTAAAACGTTGGAAATTTAGCCCTGTTGATCAAGAAGGTCAAAAACGCTGGGACGAATACACCTATTATAAAGAACAAATGTTTGGTAAAACACACACCACATATAGCCCTTGGGTTATTGTTAAAACCAATAATAAAAGACAAGCAAGGTTAGAAAGTATTCGGCATGTCTTATCACAATTTGATTACGACGGGAAAGGCGATTCGGGAACGGTAATACTGCCAGATCCCAATATTATCCAACGCTACCACAGAATGGTAAAACAAATAGATTTATAAAATGTTAGAAAAACTTACAAAAAAAGAATTAAAATATCTAAATTCTAAAAAAGGAATCAAGCAATTTATAGCCAATCCCGAAACATCGATTAGTAGGGTTTTGCGATATGTAAAATATGAAGCCAGACTAAAACAATTACAAGAAGAACTTATTAAACTTCAAAATTGGGCATTGGAAAACGGAGAAAAAATAGTCATCATTTTTGAAGGACGCGATGCCGCCGGAAAAGGAGGTGCCATTCGTAGAGCTACCGAGCATCTAAACCCTAGAGAGTTTAGAGTAGTAGCACTGCCAAAACCTACCGATGAAGAAATAGGACAATGGTATTTTCAACGATACATCAACCAGCTCCCTCGTGAAGGTGAAATTGTTTTTTTTGATAGAAGTTGGTACAATCGCGCTATTGTAGAGCCTGTTAACGGTTTTTGTACCCAAGAACAATACAACACCTTTATGTCTCAAGTTAACGATTTTGAAAGAATGATTACTCAATCCGGAATTCGGTTAATAAAATTGTATTTTTCAATCTCAAAAGACGAACAACAAAAACGTTTTGTCGAGATTAAAAATAGTCCTTTAAAGAAATGGAAATTCAGTAAAGTAGACGCCAAAGCAATTGAGCTTTGGGATAGTTATACTGAGTATAAAAAGAAAATGTTTAAAACAACCAACACAAAAATAGCTCCTTGGAAGGTAATACGGGCTAATAAAAAACAACGTGCCAGAGTAGAGAGCATTGAGTATATTTTAAACAAAATACCTTATTCTCAAAAAGATAATGAGATTATTAAACATACTGTTATTTCTGGAAAAAAAGAAGATTAAAATAGAAAACAAATTAGTAACCCGTTGTGAATTAATAATTGAATAAAAAAAGTTGTTCATTGACTTATTAAAGTCGTATATTATATGAATACCAAACCATTAAATATATGAACAACTTTAGAGCAAATTACAATAGATGTACTAAGTACAACTACTGACAAAAGAGCATTTTTTAAAACAAAAAAGGGAGCAAAACTAAAGGATATAGAATTAATAGCAATGAATATAACAGCAGAATATATGGTGTTGACAATGAATGTCAGTTGTTTAAAGTTATTCCAAGCTGTCTAAAAAGTAAAATTGAACGGTCGGTTTACAACCAAAGAAAACGCAAGTTATTTTTTGCAACAAAATTTATTAGAAATGAGCTATCCTGTTTTCCGCTTTGGGACACCCAAAACCTTCAACTCAAAATCTTATTTTACAAGGTTTTCAATTGGTTGTGAAAATTGAAAAAATCAAGTGCTGAAAACGGGACAATGGGCTGAATATATGGGTTTGAGCTACATATAATTGTTAACGGAAAAGGTGAAATATTTGATTTTATGATTACTACAGCTAATACAGATGATAGATTACCTTTGAAAACAGACCATTTTGAAAAACTCATTAATGACTATGAAATGAGCATAAACTTTTTTAAACAGATAAAAGATAAGATTATGCTAAGAAAAAGAACAATGATTGAAACTATTAATGATCAGTTGAAAAATATAGCGCAAATTGAACATTCAAGGCAAGGAAGCTTTGGTAATTTTATCACAAATCTTATTGCCGGTCTTATCGTATATTCTTTCCAAGAAAAGAAGCAAAGTATCAAGTTTGAAACTGAAAAATCAACTCAACTAACACTTTTTTATTAAATCCTTAGACCGAACTGAGGTTAGTAAACTATCTGTTCTATCGTTTTAGGGTAAAATGTCCTTTAAATTCTTTTTTTATGTCTTGTTCGGTGTACTCCACTCTAAACCAGTAATCACTTGATGGTAACGGGTTGCCATTATAAGTGCCATCCCAGCCTTCACTTAACGGACTTAACTGCTTGAT
>WFXA01000219.1 GCA_015490835.1 Flavobacteriaceae bacterium
ACGTAATAGTTGTTTACTTAAAATGTATTCTTTCTTATCGGTTTGTAATTTTTTAAATATGTTTACTATTTTAATAGCAAATGCATACGATTTTATTTGAACAATATTTTCTTTCATAATTCTAAATTCTCCATTCGTAATTCCCCATTCCTAATTCCCCATTCGTAATTCTCCATTCCTAATTCCCCATTCCTAATTCCCCATTCGTAATTCGTAATTCTCCATTCGTAATTCTCCATTCCTAATTCCCCATTCGTAATTCTCCATTCCTAATTCCCCATTCGTAATTCTCCATTCGTAATTCTCCATTCCTAATTCCCCATTCCTAATTCCCCATTCGTAATTCGTAATTCTCCATTCATAATTCATAATTCCTAATTCCTAATTGATTAAGCTGTTCTACCGTGAAATTCGTTGGTGTATTCTTGCACTACCAAGTTGTTGATAAATTTAGAAGTTTCCGGATTAAGTTTAATGTTGTTTTTATTTACAAATTGATTGATGATAAGTTTAATCATCAATTTGTCAAAATAACCTTCGTTGTCTAACAGTTTACTGTTTTGTAGTATTTGTAAATCGGCTTCATTTTTAACGGATTGTAAGGCTTCAAATAATTGACTTTCCCGTTTTGTTAGGTTTCCTTTTTCTAATAATCGTTTATGAATACGACAATATTTAGGGTCGTTATTATACTTTTGTTGCAACAGGTTGTTTTGTCGGTTTAACTCTACTATTTTGGCGTGAATTTCTTTTAATGCACCGATGTTTTGTCGCATTTCATCTTGCGTAACTTCGTTGAGTTTTTTCTTTTTAAACAAACGTTGCAACTCTTCATAAAGACTAATAAATTCCGGGTCTTTTTTATCAAAATTACTGGCTAATGCTTCACGAGTTTTACGTAAGGTATCTTTTAATTTATCGGCTAAAATGAGTTCTTCTTCGCCTATTTTGGTAAAAAGAAAAACAACATCTTCTAAGGCAACATTTAATAAATTGGTAGTATCAACACTATTGTTTAATGCTTCCTTTTGGTTGAGTAATTGTAAATGATTGTTTGCCTCTCTGTATAAAATAGTTAGTTTTTTAAAGTCAATTTTATCCAACAACTCGTAATGACCAAATAAACGAATTAAATTATACAAACTTTTTGCATTGCCTAATGCTTTTACCAATTTAAGCATTTGCTTACGGTCTGCTATTTGGCTAATTTGTTGTGAAAATATTTCGGCATTTAATGTATCAAAATGAAATAGTGTTTCTTTAATATCTGCAATTTCTTCTTGAATTTCTTCTTTAGATTTAAAGATATTGGAGTAATGTTCCATTTCATCGCCTAACACCTCTTGTAATTCTAAGAAATAATCTCGGTTTGTTTTTTCAAATTCTGCTCTTATATCTGCAAAATCAACTACAAAACCATAACGATATTCTTTATACGTTCTATTAACTCTGGTAAGGGTTTGTAATAAATTATGTTTTTTAATTACTCTACCAATGTATAATTTTTTTAATCGTTTGGCGTCAAAACCTGTTAGTAACATATTAAATACAAATAAGATGTCTATTTTACCATCTTTAAAATCTTCTACTTGCCGTTTGCGTTCGTTTTTAGTACCAATATCGTGTAATATTAACGCTGCTTTTTTTAATTTGTAACTTTCTTTTTTATGTTTACCGTAAGTTTCATTTTCTTCGGCAACCATATCCAAAGTTTGTGTTTTTGCGTATTTATTTTGAAAGACTTCAAAAAGCATTTTTGCTTGATTAGCACTATCGCAAACTACCATTGCACCAACACTATCATCGGTATTCATTAATCTGAATTTCTCAAAATCTTCTACAATGTAATCTAACATTGGTTCGGCAAATTTATGATGTGCGTAAATTTCTTTTTTAGGCACATCGCCTTTTAAGACTTCAATTTCTTTAAGTACTTTTTCTAATACTATTTTGTAGTTGGTTTCAATTTCTTCTCTTATCAGTTTTAAAGCATAACCATCTGCGATAGACGCATTGTAATAATACTTATGAATATAACCACCAAATAATGATTTTGAATTATACTCATTACCTAATAATGGCGTACCTGTTAAACCAATTTTAATGGCGTTTTTATCAGATTGCTCTAAATTGGCTAAAAAACTTCCTTTTGGATTATAACTTCGGTGAACTTCATCTAAAAAATAAATACGTTGTATGTTTATATCGTAGTCTTGCTCGGTAACTACTTGTGCATCTTCAGAAAATTTTTGAATGTTTACAACCGTAATTTCGGCATTACCTCTTTCGTTGTGTAATGCTGCTTTAGATTTAATGTCTGCTACAAATTCATGTCTTGAATTTACAGTATGCACTGTTAAACCTCTACTTGTAAATTCTCTTTGTGCTTGTATTAATA
>WFXA01000220.1 GCA_015490835.1 Flavobacteriaceae bacterium
ATGTGTATAAGAGACAGGTCTATATCTTCTATTACTATTCCTTTTTTTAATTTAGATAATTCAAGTTTTAATATCTGAAAGATTAAATTATTTTTCATTTTTTTTTGATTAATTTCAGTTAATTCAAATCTTTTCTAAACGTGCTTCTTTCTTTATGCTGAACCGGGTCGTAGGCTTTCCAGAGTTGTTGTACGGCAGTGTTTTCTTCTAATTCGGGATTGGTTTCGGTTTGTACAATACCTTTGCGTTGAAAAATAGCGCGCATTTCTTCAAAAATAATGGCAGTAACTCCTTTACCTTGGTATTCGGGGTCAATGCCAATTAAATAAAAAGCAGCGGTATCGTTTTTACGTTGTGCTTGCCATAAATAATACCATCCAAAGGGAAATAATTTTCCGTTAGCTTTTTTTAATGCTTTTGAAAAGGAAGGCATCACTACCGAAAAAGCAATGAGTTTACCATCTTTATCCTTGATGCAAGTAATGTAGTGTGGGTTAATAAAATTAAAATATTTTTCTTTGTAATAGTCTATTTGGTATTGCTTAATGGGTACAAAGGTTTGTAACGAATTGTAGGTGTTATTTAGCAGACCAAACATAGCATCTACATACGGAAGTATTTCTTTTTTATGATTGAATCTAATGACTTTCAGATTGTATCTTTTCTGAATAATTTTAGCAAATTTTTTAACTTTTTCAGGAGTATCTCTAGGATTAAGCAATCTGTATTCTACCCAAGTAGCCTGTTTTTTAAAACCCAATTGTTTAAAATGTTCTGCATAATAAGGGTAGTGATACCAAGTAATTAGGGTATTCATTTCGTTAAATCCTTTGGTGAGAATACCTGCTTTTTCCATATTTGAAAAACCTACGGGACCTTCTAAATACTCTAGGTTATGCGATTTTCCTATTTCTATTACTTTGTTGAGTAGAGCTTTGGTAACTTCTATGTCATCAATCATATCAATCCAACCAAAGCGCATTTTCTTTTTATGTTGTTCATTTATTTCAATATGGTTAATAATGGCAGCTATTCTACCAACTATTTCGTTGTTTTTATAAGCAAGAAAATACCAAGCTTCTGCATTTTTAGCAACGGGATTGTTTTTTAAATCTAACGTTTCAAGTTCATCGCTTATAAGAGGAGGAACCCAATATTTACAATTTTTATAAAGGGAAAAAGGAAATTTTACAAATTGTTTTAATCCTTTTTTTTCGGTTACTTGTTTAACTTCAATCATTTTGCAAACTACTATTTATCACCATCATTTTCATCTAAATCAAAATCATCTTTACGCTTTTTGCGTTTTTTCTTTTTCTTCTTTTTGTCTTTCTTCTTGTTTTTTTTCTCTTTTTTAGTTTCTCTTCCTTTTTTTCCTTTTTCTTCAATATACTCATCCTTTTTATGCATATCAAACCGATACGATGTACCTACTCTAATATAAAACAAAGAGGGCGTATCTTTAAAGTTAACTGTTGCCGAAAGATCTACTTGCCAATCTTCGTTAATTAATGCACCGGCACCACCACGCAAGATTTGGTCTGCATAAAAATCGCTCTTAAAACCTTGATTTTCTAAAAATACCGAAAACCAATCGGTGGGTGTGTGGGTAAGGGTAATGATGTAACCATAGGTTGGAAAATCTGTTGTAATTCTATCTACAATAATATTGGTAACGAATGCCCAGCCACCTACCCAGTTATTTTGGGTGGCAAGTACAAATTTAGGACTTATTGTTCCTTGTTGTTCAGGAGTAAAAGGATTATCGCTAAAATCAATGTTGGCACCGGCGTAAAAAGAGACAGCCGGAATTAAATCTGCCCATTGAAACTTATGATTTGCTTTCCAACTGTACAGGTTGGGACCTTTTTCTTCCATTTTTCGATATGGATCGTAAAAAAGATATTTTGCTCCAAGTGTATTACTTCTAAAATTGCTTTGTTTAAAAGTTCCGGTGGGTATTGTTACGTTTTGAAAATCGAATTGTCCAATCCAACTTACTTCCAGCTCTTCTTTCCAAAAACCGTATCGAACACCCCAATCTATTGTGGTTGCTTTTGTATTAGTGTTTAATAAGCTGTGTTTTTCTTTTCCAAAACTAATTCCGCTTTCTAATTGTAGCACATTAATACCTACAGCAAATGCTCCTTGCGATCCTCCCGGCTTGTTGGAGTTTAATGTTTCGGTATATTGGGCTTGAACAGAAGAGACAGAAATAAGTAACAATAATACTGTTAGAGATTTAGCAATTCGTTTCATAGAATATAGGTTGAGTTCAAATATATAATTTTATCATTTATTTAACCCAAAAAATTCAGGTTTTTATACCACAATGTTTATTTTTGATATAAATTTTATCGAACGATGACTTTTCTTAAAACGATATTAATAATCCTTTTGGTGTTTTACGGATTAAAAATTTTATTTCGCCTCGCTATGCCCTATATGATGCAATCCTTGGCAAAGAAAGCTGAAAAACATTTTCAAAATACTTTTGGAGACGGGTTTAGAGAACATCC
>WFXA01000221.1 GCA_015490835.1 Flavobacteriaceae bacterium
CTGCAACACCCTTAGTATAGCCGATATAATACTTGTTTAACTTCTCTGAATACAATATATAAACGTAATACTCCATATTAAAAAACTCCCAACACAATTTTGCATCGGGAGTTAATTTTGGTGGGCGCAGAGGGATTCGAACCCCCGACCCCTTGGGTGTAAACCAAGTGCTCTGAACCAACTGAGCTATGCGCCCTTGCTGTTAGCGGATGCAAATATAAGTTAGTTTTTATTCTTCACAAACTATTCGTTAAAAAAAATTACAAAACTTCGGCTACTACAAAGGTACTGCCTCCTATATAAATTACATCTTCGTTATTTGCTTGTTGTAAAGCAGCTTGATAGGCTTTTTTTACAGAAGTGTAATCGCTACCCTGTAAGCCAAATTTTTTGGCTCCATTTTTTAAAACTTTTGCCGATAATCCTCTTGCAATATCAGGTTTACAAAAATAATAATTGGCATTTTTCGGGAACAAAAGCAGAATGGTTTCTAAATTTTTATCGTTTACCACTCCTAAGACAATGTGTAATTGCTTGTATTTTTCGTTCTGTAATTGTTGCATCACCGGTATTAATCCGTGGGGGTTATGCGCCGTATCGCAAATGACTTTAGGGTGTTTTTTTAATAGTTGCCATCTTCCTTGTAAGCCGGTATTTTTAACCACTTTTAGCAATCCATTTTTTATGTTTTCTTCAGATATTTTCCAACCTTTATCTTGTAAAGCTTTAAAAACTATTACCGTTGTTTTTATATTTTTTTGTTGATAATCTCCAAGCAAATCGGTTTTAAAATACGATGGTTTTTCATTTTCAACAAAAACAATAGGGCTTTTTTCATTACTTGCTTTTTTAATAAAAACCGGTTTTGTTTCGGGAGTACTTTCACCAATTACCACCGGTATCTTTGGTTTAATGATTCCTGCTTTTTCAAATGCTATTTCTTTAATTGTATTTCCTAAAAACCGGGTGTGATCTAATCCGATATTGGTAATTACCGAAACCTCTGGAATAATAACATTAGTACTGTCTAATCTTCCGCCAAGTCCTACTTCAATAATAGCGATATCTACTTTTTCTTTTCTGAAATAATCGAAAGCCAAACCTACGGTCATTTCAAAAAAAGACAAGTTGTTCGCTTCAAAAAAAAGCTTATGGCGAGTTATAAAACTTGAAACATATCGTTTTAAAATGGGCTTGCCATTAATTTTAATTCGTTCTCGATAATCTTTAAGATGTGGCGAGGTATAAAGCCCGACTTTATAACCCGCTTCTTGCAAAACCGAAGCCAACATATGGCTTGTAGAACCTTTACCATTGGTTCCGGTAACATGTATAGACTTAAACTTTCTTTGCGGTTCGCCAAGATGTTTGACAAGTTTTTGAGTATTAGACAAATCTATTTTATACGCAGCTTTCCCTATGCGTTGATACATAGGGAGTTGCTCATACATCCATTGTAATGTTTCTGAATAATTAATGGTTCAAAATTTATTTTGATACACTAAAATGATAAATTATCTTTCCTATTTGCTTGGCAGGTGCGTTGGGGTCTTTATTGAATTTTGTAGCTAGTGCTGCTCTTTTTGCTGGACCTAAAAGACATTTAGAATTATTGGTTGTTCCCCTAACTCCTGGAGTAGCATTAATTACTTTACCTTCTCTATTCACTTCTATACTCACAACAACAGTTCCTGATTCTTCACAATCCGGTATAATTTTTTCTTTTTTAAGTGCTTTTCGTCCACCTAATAAGTAATTCCCGTCACCGTCTAATCCTTTTCCTGTTCCGTAATAGCTTTTTGAGTTGTGGTCGCCGTTAGGGTTGCCTTTATCACCTCCGGTTTTATCGTTTCCTTCACCTTCTTTTGCTGTTCCGTCATTTTTGGGTCCGTTTAAAATACTATTTAAAGCATCTGTGGTAGATTTATCGGGTTTCGGTTCGGGTTGTTTTTCTTCTTTTTTAGGTTTTTCCTCTTTTTTAGTTTCTGTTTTAGAAACTTCTTTTTTCTTTTCTTTTTTAATAACCGGAGCCTCTTCGTTATTTTGTGTTATTACTTCCTCTTTAATTTGGGTTTCTGTTGTGGTTTGCGGGGTAGTTTTAGTTTGTTTTGGTGCGGTTTTTACTTCCTGTCGAGGTTGCTTGTTTCCCGTTCCGGTATCCATGTTTCCAAAATTTACGGCAATTCCGTTCTCCGGAGGCGGGTCTAAATAAGTAAAGCCAAATAGAAAGAGTAAAAGTATTAATAACACGTTAATGGTTACGGTTATTTTCATACTTTTTCGTTTGTATTTAGTGTCTAAGAGGCTCATTTGTATTTGCGTTAGGGATTGAACTAAACTACCTTGTAGTAGTGAAAGCCCGACCCCCGACGACCTTTAAGGTGTCGGGAGAAACGCCCAAAAATTAATTAGGTCGTACAGCTAAAACTATTTTATAATTGTTTTTATTGGCAATATCCATGACTTTCACGGCATCTTCTATGGGTACGCCTTCTTCGGCTCTAAGAATAATGGTGGGTTTGTCTTGGTTTGCTAATATTTTTTTGAGTTCGTTTTCGATACTGTACTCACTCACTCGTTCTTTATTTACGTAAAAGGCTCCGTCTTTGGTAATACTCACCGATGCTTTTTGTTGATTGGTGCTTTTTCCTTTTGCTTTGGGTAAAATAAGATCGAGTGCATCGGGTGTGATAGCCGGAGAAGTAAGCAAGAAGAAAACCAGCAACAGAAATACGATGTCTGTCATAGAGCTCATGCTAAACTCGGCACTTACTTTATTTCGTCCTCTCAAATTCATACTAAGCGGGTTCGTTTAACAGGTCTAGAAAATCTACTGTGGTTGCTTCCATTTGGTGTACTACTTTATCGGTTTTTACTACCAAATGGTTGTATCCCATATAAGCAATAATTCCTACAATAAGTCCAGCAACGGTTGTGGTCATTGCGGTATAAATTCCTTCAGCTAGGCTTCCCATTTCTGCTTGTCCGCTACTGGTTGCCAGTTGGTAAAAAGCTAAAACCATTCCTATTACGGTACCTAAGAATCCTATCATAGGTGCAGCACCGGCAATAGTTGCCAATACACTTACGTTTTTTTCGAGGTTATATACTTCAAGTCTTCCGGCATTTTCGATTGCTGTATTAATATCTTCTAAAGGGCTTCCGATACGCGAAATGCCTTTTTCGGTAAGACGTGCAACGGGAGTGTTTTTTTGAGCACAAAGTACTTTTGCTGCTTGGAGATTTCCGCTGGCAATGTGTTCTCTAATTTGATTCATAAAATTTTTATCGACTCCGGTTGCCGCTTTTATAGCAAAAAGCCGTTCGAAATAAATATAAAGAGCCACAAAGAGTAGAATAAAGAGTACTCCTATAATTATTTGTCCGGCTAGTCCTCCACTAAAGAGGAGTTCCATAACAGATAGCGTTTTTTCTTGAACTTCAGGGTCTAAATCTTGGGTTGTATTTACCTTTTCCTGAATTAATAGGTTAAGCATGGTAGAAATTTGTTTAGTATGAATAACGGTGTTTAAAAAAATAAATTGTTATACGTGATGAAATAGCACTCTTTCAATAAACAGAAAGAGACCAGCACCGGCAATAAAACCAATAAATGCAAGCCATGTTATTTTTTTTAGGTACCAAATAAAATCTATTTTTTCCATACCCATTGCGGCAACACCGGCTGCAGATCCAATTATTAACATACTTCCACCTGTTCCGGCAGAGTATGCAATAAAATGCCATAAAACAGCATCGATGGGTGCATCATACATACCCATAGAGGCTGCTACTAAGGGTACGTTATCTATTATTGCGGAGAGGATTCCTAAGAAAATTACCACAATATCTTGATTTGGAATAGCTTTTTGTAACACTTCTGCCAAATATCGTAAAGTTCCCATTTCCGTATCATTTATGGTTCCGTACACCAATGATTCTAGTCCGGCTACTGCCATTAGTATTCCTAAGAAGAATAAGATGCTTGAAATTTCTATACGGGAGAGTGCTTTGTGTGCAGAATATAAATGTCTTCTTTCTGACGAAAAATCTTCTTCAGGATGAATGTACTCTGAAACCAACCATACTACACCCAAAGCCAACATCATTCCTACATATGGTGGTAAATGGGTAACGGTTTTAAAAACGGGTACTGAAACTATCATTCCTAAACCCAAAAAAAGCATGGTTTTGCTACTTAATAATTTTTCGGCAACTACATCTTCTTTTGTATCTACTTCAATAGTACCTTTAAATGGTTTCATATAACTGGCAATAAAAAATGGAAGTGCAAAACAAAGTATTGAAGGAAGTACTACAAACTCAATAAGTCCGGCTGCTGTTACTTTTTTGGCTATCCACAACATAGTGGTGGTAACGTCTCCAATGGGTGACCAAGCACCTCCTGCGTTGGCAGCAATTACAACCATAGCTACGTACCAAAGTCTGTCTTCTTTTTTGTGAATTAATTTTCGAAGTAAAGTAACCAAAACAATGGTTGCTGTTAAATTATCGATTATTGCCGAGAGAAAAAAAGCAAGAATACCAATAATCCAAAGTAGTTTTCTTTTGCTTTTTGTTTTTACAGCTCCTTTTAATATTTCGAACCCTCTATGTAGATCTATGATTTCTACAATGGTCATAGCTCCAATTAAAAAGATTAATATTTCAGCAGTTTTTCCCAAATGATGCAGTAAGGTGTTTTCAAATCCATGTTCTGCTTTTTCGCCACCGGTAAGAAAATTAAAAACGCTTTCATGACTATCGATTACACTAAACCATCCGTTTTTAAATCCAACAGCTAATAAAGCCCATATTAGTGCAGCCATTATTAATGCAGGAACTGTTTTATCTAGTTTTAACGGATGTTCTAAAGTAATTGCCAGATATCCTAAAATGAAGATTAAAATGATAATTGCTTCCATAAATATTTTGATTTTTTAAATTAATTGGGAAAGAGCTATTTCAAAAGCTGTTTTACTTATATTGGTTTTAGATCGATGATGATTATAGGTGTTTTCTAACGCTTTTTTAATGGTTAATGATGTGTCATTAAAGATGGCTTCGTCGGTCATTTGCACTTTGCGTTCCATAAAATAGGCAAATACACGTGCCATACCGCAATTGCTAATAAAATCGGGGATAAGACTTACTCGTTCATCGGTGTATTCCATAATAGAACCAAAGAATATTTCTTTATCTGCAAATGGTACATTTGCACCACAACTAATTACCTCTAATCCGGTATTAATCAAGGTTGAAATTTGATCTTGAGTAATAAGTCTTGATGCGGCACAAGGTGCAAATATTTCGGTTTGAAGCTCCCAAATGCGTTTGTTCATTTCATCAAAGGGAATGAGATTATCGGCAATAAGTGTGTTTCCTTTTTTCTTTTCAAAAAATTCTTTTATTTCTTCAAACGAAAAACCTTCTTCGTTAATTACTCCGCCTACTCTATCGATAATTCCTACAATCTTTGTTCCCATTTGTGATAAATAGTACGCTGCAGAAGACCCAACATTTCCAAACCCTTGAACTACAGCTCGTTTTCCTTTTATATCACCTCCATAAATAGTATAATAATGTTTTACGGCAATGGCTACACCATAACCTGTAATCATATCGGCAACGGTATATTTATGAGAAATATCAGGCGAATATGCAGGATTTTCAATTACTTTGATTACACCTTGCCTTAATTGACCAATCCGATTAATTTTATCTGCTTCGGTAGGAGAAAAATGCCCGTTAAATACACCTTCTTGGGGATGCCAAACGCCACTTTGTTCGGTAATGGGGATTACTTCGTGAATTTCATCTACATTTAAGTCACCACCGGTACCATAATAATATTTTAACAACGGAGCAACGGCTTTGTACCATCTTTCTAACACGCCTTTTTTACGAGGGTCTGCCGGATCAAAATTAATACCCGACTTAGCTCCGCCGATGGCAGGTCCCGAAACGGTAAATTTTACTTCCATTGTTTTGGCAAGTGAGAGCACCTCGTTTATATCCAGTCCTTTTCTCATTCGGGTTCCTCCTCCTGCTGCACCTCCTCTAAGAGAATTAATGACTACCCAGCCTTCGGCTTCGGTTTCGGGATCTTTCCAGTTAAAAACTATTTCAGGTGGTTTGTTTTCGTACTTGGCGAGTAATTCTTTCATTGATTTGTGTTGTAGGTTTACAAATATAAAAAACTTAACGTGCTATTTTTGTTTTATTTAAAAAATTAGGCTTCGGCATAGTTTTCTAAAGGTTCGCATGTACACATTAAATTTCGATCTCCATAGGCATCGTCTACCCTGCGAACCGAAGCCCAAAATTTATTTTCATACAAGTACGGTAACGGAAAAGCAGCTTTTTTTCTACTATAAGGCAAGTTCCATTCGTCATTTGTTACCATCTGTTGGGTATGGGGTGCATTTTTTAATACATTATTTGTATCTTCTTTTGTAGCGTTTTCAATTTCTTTTCTTATTGAAATCATTGCATTACAGAATCGGTCCAGTTCTTCTTTACTTTCACTTTCGGTTGGTTCAATCATTAAGGTTCCTGCAACGGGAAACGATACAGTTGGGGCGTGATATCCGTAATCCATTAATCTTTTTGCAATATCTAACACTTCTATTCCTTTTTCTTTAAACGAACGACAATCTACAATCATTTCGTGAGCGCATCTTCCGTTTTCGCCGGAGTACAACACCTCAAAAGAACCGTGTAGTCTTTCTTTTAAATAATTAGCGTTTAGAATGGCAAATTTAGTTGCTTGCGTTACTCCTTCGGCTCCTAACATACAGATGTATCCATACGAAATTAAACAAACCAATGCACTGCCAAAAGGTGCTGCCGAAACCGCCGGAATGGCTCTATCGCCTCCTGTCTTTATAATGGGATTGGACGGCAAAAAAGGCACTAATTGTTCTGCTACGCAAATGGGTCCAACTCCGGGTCCTCCGCCTCCGTGCGGAATGGCAAATGTTTTATGTAAATTAAGATGGCACACATCGGCACCAATGGTAGCTGGATTGGTTAACCCTACTTGTGCATTCATATTAGCTCCGTCCATATAAACTTGCCCGCCGTTTTGGTGTATTATTTCGGTTATTTTTTTTATTGCCGATTCATACACACCATGCGTAGATGGATACGTTACCATCAAAGCAGCAAGGTTTTCTTTATGCTGTTCGGCTTTTTGACGAAGGTCTTCTACATCTATGTTACCTTCGGGAGTGGCTTTGGTTACAATTACCTTCATCCCTGCCATAACGGCACTTGCGGGATTGGTTCCGTGTGCTGAAGATGGAATGATACATACGTTTCTGTGCGCTTCGCCTCTGGACTCGTGATAGGCTCTAATTACCATTAATCCGGTAAATTCACCTTGTGCACCGGAGTTGGGCTGTAAGGATGTAGCTGCAAATCCGGTGATAATACTAAGTTGTTTTTCTAAAGCGGTTAACACTTCATGATATCCTTTAGCTTGCTCTGCCGGTACAAACGGATGAATGTTTCCCCAATTTGGATTACTTAACGGAAGCATTTCGGAAGCAGCATTGAGTTTCATAGTACAAGAGCCTAACGAAATCATAGAATGATTTAAGGATAAATCTTTACGCTCCAGTTTTTTAATATAACGCATCATTTCGGTTTCGCTGTGATACGAATTAAAAACATCATACGTCATAAACTCGGATTTTCGTTTTAATTCCTCCGGAATATGCGAATTATCTAACAACCCGTTAATTTTTTCAGGTTGTTGATTTACCGCTTCAGCAAAAACAGCAATAACGTTATTTAAATCGGAAAGAGTGGTGGTTTCGTTTAACGAAAGTTGTACGGTTTCTTTATTGGGGTAATAAAAATTTATGTTGTGTTTCTCTGCGATGGGTTTAATATCTGAAACATCGGCTTTTATTTGAAGGGTATCAAAAATAGATTCATGTACCAATTGATAGCCTAATTTTTTAATTTCGGAAGCCAATGTTACAGTACTTTGATGCACTTTATTAGCAATGTATCGCAATCCGTCCGGTCCGTGATAAACAGCATACATTCCTGCCATTACAGCCAATAAAACTTGTGCGGTACAAATGTTAGACGTTGCTTTATCGCGTTTAATATGTTGCTCTCGGGTTTGTAAAGCCATTCGCAATGCCGAATTGCCATCAACATCTTTAGTTACTCCTATGATGCGTCCGGGAATGTGCCTTTTATAATCTTCACGAGTGGCAAAGTAGGCAGCGTGTGGACCTCCGTAACATAGAGGAATTCCGAAACGTTGGGTGCTTCCCACCACGACATCCGCATCCCATTTTCCGGGAGCTTCTAATAGTACTAAACTCAAAATATCTGCTGCTACGGCAACTTTTATTTGTGCTTGATGTGCTTGTTGTACAAAGGAAGAATAATTAAAAATTTTTCCTGAACTTGCGGGATATTGAAGGAGGGCTCCGTAAAATTGAGATGAAAAATCAAATTGGGTGTGATTTCCTACGACCAATTCAATTCCCATAGGTGTAGCACGGGTTTGTAACACGGCAAGGGTTTGTGGCAATACTTCTTCCGAAACAAAAAACTTGTTTACACCTTCCTTTTTTTGAACTCTTTCTCTACCATTAAAGAGCATAATCATAGCTTCGGCTGCTGCAGTTGCTTCATCGAGTAGTGAGGCATTGGCAAGCTCCATTCCGGTTAGGTCGCTTACTACGGTTTGAAAATTGAGCAAAGCTTCGAGTCGTCCTTGAGCAATTTCGGCTTGATACGGCGTGTAAGCGGTGTACCAACCCGGATTTTCTAAAATATTACGTTGAATTACCGGAGGTAAAACAGCTTGGTGGTATCCTAACCCAATATACGTTTTATACTGTTTGTTTTTTAAAGATAATGAATGAATGTGCTCCAGGTATTCTTGCTCTGTCATTGCCGGAGGTAAATCGAGAGAATCCTGCAGTCTTATATCGTCCGGTATGGTTTGGTTTATCAAGGTTTCTAACGAATCAACTCCAATGGTTTGAAGCATCATTGGAAGATCTTTTTTTCGAGGCCCTATATGTCTAAGAGCAAAAGAGTCTGTATGCATTTTTCTCGGGTTAAAATTAGACAACAAAGCTACAATTTTTGATAAAAACAAGCGTAATTTATCTTTATAATTTAATCGAAGAATTGTAATTTCTTTAAAACGGATTTTGAGTAATTTTTTTAAAATTTACATAGTACATTTGCTTTGTGAAGATTATAAAAAAAATATTCCGTTTTTATATTCAAGCAAGTGTTCATGTGGCACTGGCTGTTACTTCATTGGTTTGGATAACCGCCAAAGAACTACACATAGACAACAACCCGAATTTATTGGCTTTTATTTTTTTTGCTTCGGTGAGCGGGTACAATTTTATTAAATATTCCGCAATCTCCGGTCTTAACCATTTTAGGCTATCTAAATCACTACGTTTGATTCAGGTTTTTTCGGCAGTTTGTGGTTTGGCTACAATTTATTTTGCATTGTTTCTTTCTAAAAACACGTATCTCCTTATAGGTGTATTAATTGCACTTACTTTTTTTTATGCTTTTCCGCTTTACAAACAAAAAAACTTACGAGGAATAACCGGGCTTAAATTATTTTTTGTTGCTTTGGTTTGGGCAGGGGTTACTGTTTTGCTTCCTTCAATTTCAGAAAACCGTGTACTAGACCAGACAATTTGGTTGTTATTTTTACGCCGGTTTTTATTTGTAATTGCACTAACTCTTCCGTTTGAAATAAGAGATTTAACCAATGATGATTTGGCATTAGGAACGCTTCCTCAGCGAATGGGGATTTTAACCACTAAGTTTATTGGTGTCTTGCTTCTAGTGCTTGTTTTATGGATAACTAAAATGATTTCTGCCGGTAAATGTTTTGATTTTGGAATAAGTTTAACCACTATACTCCTTTCGTGGTTTATTATTTTTTCTAAAAAAAGTCAAACACAATATTATGCTTCATTTTGGGTAGAAGCTGTACCTATAATATGGGCATTAATAATTTTTTTATGTGAAAAAATATAGTGAGAATGGTTTTTTTAAATATAATACCAAAAACAACATTTTTTCGTCTAAAATAACTCCTTTTTGGTATAACAGATTTTAAATAGTTTCACTAATGAATTTAGTTGTTTTTTAACAACCCCGCTCTTTTTAAAAGGGCATCGGGTTGTGGTTTTTTCCCTCTAAACTTTATATACAACTCCATAGGGTCTATTGTACCACCTTTAGAAAGTATGTTTTCTTTAAATTTTGAAGCAATGGTTTTATTAAATATCCCGTTTTCTTTAAAATATTCAAAAGCATCGGCATCAAGTACTTCTGCCCATTTATAACTGTAGTATCCTGCCGAATATCCTCCTTGAAAAATATGCGAAAAGGAAGTACTCATGCAGTTTTCTTTTACATCGGGAAATAATCGGGTTGAAGAAAAGGCTTGTTTTTCATAGCTTTTTACATCGTTACTATTTGAAGGGTCTTTGCTGTGCCAAGTCAAGTCTAAAATTCCAAAGCTAAGTTGGCGTAGTGTTTTCATTCCTTCGTGAAAATTGGAGGTTTGTTTTATTTTTTCAACCAATTCCATAGGGATTACTTCTCCTGTTTTGTAATGTTTTGCAAACAACTCAAGGGATTCTTTTTCATAACACCAATTTTCAAAAATTTGACTGGGAAGTTCTACAAAATCCCAAAATACACTAGTTCCCGAAAGTGATGCGTAAGTGGTGTTTGCCAACATTCCGTGAAGTGCGTGTCCAAATTCGTGAAAAAGTGTGGTAACTTCATTAAAGGTTAATAATGAAGGCTTGGTCGACGTTGGTTTTGAAAAGTTACAAACAATAGAAACGTGTGGGCGTTCATTTTCACCGTTTTTTATTTGTTGCGGTTTATAGGAAGTCATCCACGCTCCTCCTCTTTTTCCGGGTCTGGGATGAAAATCTGCATACAGTATAGCTACCAACTCATTATTTTCCTGCGTTACTCGATAGGTTTTTACATCGGGATGGTAGGTATCTATGTTAAATACTTCGGTAAAAGTAAGGTCGTATAATTTATTTGCAACGGTAAATACGCCGTTAATAACGTTTTCTAATTTAAAATACGGTTTTAATTTTTCTTCGTCTAAATTAAAGCGTTGCTTTTTTAGCTTTTCGGCATAATAGGCTCCGTCCCATTTTTGAAGTTGGTTTATGGCATCTGTTTTTTTGGCAAAATTTTCTAACTCATAAAATTCTTTTTCGGCTGCAGGTTTTGCTTTTTCAAGAAGTTGGTTTAAAAATTCAACAACATTTTCGGGCGATTTTGCCATTCGTTCTTCCAACACAAAATGAGCGTGTGACGGATAGCCTAAAAGTTGTGCGCGTTGGTGACGCAGATTAACTATTTTTAATACTATTTCTTGGTTATCGAAAGCATTATTTTTAAAAGCTCTCGCTCCATATGCCACACTCATTTTTTTACGAAGTTCTCTGTTGTTTGCATAGGTTACAAAAGGAACATAACTGGGATAATCTAACGTAAAAATCCATCCTTTTTTATTGTTTTCTTTAGCAGTTTGGGCAGCCGTTTCCATAACACTCTCCGGTAAACCGGAAAGTGCTTCCTCATTTGTAATATGAAGCTGAAAAGCATTGGTTTCTGCCAATACGTTTTCGCCAAATTTAAGCGATAATTGCGCTAATTGTGTGTCGATTTTTCGCAACTTTTCTTTGTCTTTTTCAGAAAGGTTGGCTCCGTTTCGCGAAAAGTTTTTAAACTGCTTATCGAGTAGTTGATTTTGTTCCGGATTTAAATTAAAATTATCTTTATTTTGATAAACTTCTTTTATTCTTTTAAAAAGTTTTTTATTGAGCAACAAATCGTTTTTAAACTCCGAAAGTAATGGTGATATTTGTTGCGCTATTTGTTGCATTTCATCATTGGTTTCGGCACTGTTTAGATTAAAGAAAATACCGGTTACCCGATTGAGTTGTTCACCGGTATATTCCAACGCTTCAATAGTATTTTTAAAATCGGGTGCAACGGGATTATCCGCAATTACATCAATTTCGCTTTTGGTTTCTTTAATCAATTGCTTGATAGCCGGTAAAAAATGGTGATTTTTTATTTTTGAAAACGGTGCGGTGTCAAAAGATTGTAGTAGGGGATTTTGATTCATAGAAAAGGAAATTTACCAAAAAAGGTTATTCAAATAATAGAGTGAGTCGAAAAAACGTATTATTTATTTCAATTTTTTTGCTCCTTCTTCTACTTTTAATTTTAAACTTTCTTTGTAAAAAACAATTTTATCCAAAACACACGTATCGGAAGCACCTATAATCTGTGCTGCCAGAATTCCTGCATTTTTAGCTCCGTTAAGGGCAACGGTTGCAACGGGAACCCCTCTGGGCATTTGTAAAATAGAAAGAATAGAATCCCACCCGTCTATTGAGTTTCTTGATTTAACCGGAACACCTATTACGGGTAATGGCGAAAGGGATGCCACCATTCCGGGAAGATGTGCCGCACCTCCGGCACCCGCTATAATAACTTTAATTCCCTTTTTATGGGCATTTTTACTAAAATCGAATAGTTTTTCGGGAGTTCGATGTGCCGAAACAATGTCTGTTTCTACTTCTATATCAAATCCTTTTAAAACATCTATGGCTTCTTGCATAACGGATAAGTCACTGGTACTTCCCATAATTACGGCTACTTTACTCATTGTTGGTATTTTATTTTAGCAAAAGTAGGGAAAATTAGGTGAAAGCATAAACACTTTAAAGTTCACTTACCACTTTTATGGTATTTTTAACTTTCTCAGCCAAAGCTCTAGCTTTATTTATGTCTTGATTAACAATGGTAATGTGTCCCATTTTTCGAAATGGACGTGTTTGTTTTTTTCCGTAAATGTGCGGTGTAACTCCCGGTAAAGATACTATCTCATTTATGTTTTTATAAACAGGATTTCCGGTAAAGCCTTCTGCTCCTACCAGATTTACCATAACCGCTCCTACTTTACTTTTTGTACTACCTAACGAAAGATTTAAAATGGCACGCAGGTGTTGTTCAAACTGATTGGTAAAACTTGCTTCAATGCTATAGTGACCACTGTTGTGAGGACGAGGAGCCATTTCGTTTACGATGATTTCATCTTTTTGTGTCTGAAACATTTCAACAGCTAATAAACCTACGTGTTGTAATTTATCGGAAATTAGACGAGCCACTCTTTGCGCATTTTGAGCAACAGAATCACTAATTCGTGCCGGGCAAATAACATATTCTACCTGATTTGCTTCGGGATGAAATTCCATTTCTACTACCGGATAGGTTGTTATTTCTCCTAAAGCATTTCGAGCAACAAGCACGGCTAATTCGTTTTTAAAATCTACAAAATCTTCAGCGATGCAAGGTGCATCGGGTATTTGTTGTAAATCTTCTGTATTTTTTATCATTTTTACGCCCATCCCGTCGTAACCTCCCGTACTTTTTTTCCAAACAAACGGAAAGGTGAATTCTCCATTTTCAACAGCTTGCAGCAATTGTTTTTTATTTTTAAAAACTTGAAATCCAGCTGTTGAGATTTGATTCTCTTTATAAAACTGCTTCTGTTTGGATTTATCTTGAATAATACGAAGCGTTTGTGAGGAAGGATAAACCGTTACGCCTTCTTTTTCCAGTTTTTCGAGTGCATCTACATTTACATGTTCTATTTCAAAAGTAAGGACATCCACCTTTTTTCCAAAGTTATAAACCGCATCAAAGTCATTAAAATCACCCTGCACAAAAGTATTGCAAGCAATGCGACAAGGAGCTTCGTTATCAGGATCAAGAACGGCAGTTTTTATATCCCATTTTCGGGTTTCGTAGAGGAGCATTTTCCCTAATTGTCCGCCTCCGAGTATTCCTAAAGTAAACGATGAAGAAAAATAGTTTTTCATTAACAAAAACAAATATCTGAATTTCCGGTAAAATTAAAACTTCAACATTATATTAACTAATCTTTTGTTATAAAAGTTTACTTTTGTGTTTCTATTAAATATTCCATGAAAAAAATAATTGTTTTACTTTGTTTTATTTATTCGGCTTCACTATTTAGCCAAGTGGATAAAACTTTAAAACAGGAAAAACAAAGATTTGTTGATAATTTTGCTAACGACACTTCAAAGACAAAAAAAGCAAGTATTAAGGATCTTGAAAATAAACCTCCAATCGATTTATATAAAATAATTTCACTCGAAAGAGATACTACTTTTGTTGATACCTCACTTTCAATAGCCAAAGATTACCGATTTAACTATTTGCGAAAAGATGACTTTGAGCTTATGCCTTTTTCTAACGTCGGGCAACCTTACTCTAATTTGGCATACACTTATAATCGGAAAAATCTAATTCCTTTTTTTGGTGCCCGTGCCAGACATTACAGTTATAAAGAAGTAGATGATGTGTACTATTATGAAGTACCTACTCCTTTAACCGAATTGTATTTTAAAACTGCTTTCCAGCAAGGGCAACAACTCGATGCGATGTTTACCGTTAACACATCGCGACAATTTAACATAGCCGTGGGATACAAAGGTGTTCGTTCTTTGGGTGCGTACCAACATATTTTAACCAGTACCGATAATTTTTGGGCAAGTACCGGTTACCATACAAAAAACGAAAAATACTTTGTGCGAGCGCACCTTACTTCGCAAGATATTTTAAATGAAGAAAACGGCGGGTTAAATCAAAACTCAATACAATTATTTGTAGATGATAATCCCGAATTTAGAGACCGTGGCAGGTTAGATGTTAATTATGAAGATGCCGAAACGCTCCTAAAAGGAAATCGTTTTTTTATTGAAAATGAATACCGATTTATTAAACCGGACACAACTTCCAAAACAGCACTTGTAATAGGAAACCAAACCTATTACGAAATAAAACGGTTTACTTTTAAACAAGACACTCCTTTTGAAGATTACGGTGTTTCCTACAAACCTTCAAACTTAAATAAAAAAACATCGTTAGATAAATTTACTTCCCGATTTTACACCCGTTTTAGCAACGGTATTTTGGGAAAAATAAGCGGCTATTTAGAGTATTCCTCATATGATTACGGATATAACTCCGTACTTTTACTCAACAACCAAACCATTAACAATAAACTAAAAGGAACTACCGTACAATTAGGCGGAAGGTACCAAAAAAAATACAAAGGTTTTGAACTATCAGGAGAAGGCAGTTTGTTGCTTTCGGGAGATCTAACAGGAAATTACCTAAGCGGAAAAGCCGGTTACAGTTTTGATAAAGATAACCATATTGAAGCAAAAATCAGCATTAAAAGCGCAGCACCCAATTTTAATTTTCTACTCCATCAGAGCGATTATGTTAACTTAAATTGGCAAAATTCTTTTAATAACGTTAAGCAACAAATAGTTGATTTTAAATTACAATCTAAAAAATACGGTGCTATCTCTGCAACCTACACAGGGATAGATGATTTTGCTTATTTTACAATAAAACCCAACGACTCTACTCCCACACCACAGCAATACAATAGCCGAGTTAACTATTTAAAAATCAAAGCCGAAAAAGAATTTAAATACAAAAAGTTTGCTCTTGCTAATACGGTAATGTACCAACAAGTAGTAACCGGAGAAGAAGTCTTTAACGTACCGCAACTACTAACTCGCAACAGTTTTTATTACCAAGACCAGTGGTTTAAAAAGGCGTTATTTCTTCAAACCGGTGTAACTTTAAAATATTTTACCGCTTTTAATATGAATGCCTACCAGCCTGTTTTAGGCGAGTTTTATGTTCAAAACACAGAGAAAATAGGTGGTTTTCCGCTTTTAAGCGTTTTCTTTAATGCAAAAGTAAGACAAACCCGAATTTACTTTAAATACGAAAATCTAACTTCACTTTTCAGTAACAAGAAAGAATATTTTTCGGCTCCGGGATATCCTTATCGAGACGGTGTTCTGCGATTTGGTTTGGTTTGGAATTTCTTTATGTAAAATTTGGTTTAATTAATCGAATCTTTTATTACTTCCGAAATTTTAGAAAGTGAATCCATCACGATAGAATCCTTTTCTGTTTTAACAAATACATCTTTTTCAACTTTGTTAGGATATAAATCGTTATCGGTTAGTCCTTCCGAAGCTTTCCAAGTTTCTCCTAATTGTTTTAAAATGGATTCATTCCATTGCGAAGGATGTTTGGCATCTATCCAAACCACATCTCTATATTGTACATCTACCAAAGCCAAATCGGGTGTTGCGGCACCGTCAAAGCGTTTGTTTCCTTCCCGTTTTGAAGCAACGGTGCACAAAACAAACAATCGTTTTTTTCCGGCTATAAACTTAACAAATGGTCTAAATTCCACCGGCTTATTAACTGACCAATCGTATTCTTTACGAGACTCCATTACTTTCAACGGCATCGCCGATACGCCTGCCAGTCCTTCCTTTTTTGCTGCGTGATTATAATAGTATAATTTTTGTGTTCCGTCTGCCGGGATCATCACGCTAAACGATAAGCTGGTACGTTCTTCACCAATGGGTTCTAGACCAAACCAATGATACAATCCGCTATAGGTTTGTGTTTGCATATTACTAAAATCGAAATCGGTAACAAAGGGCTGTTGATTTTGATCGTCGGATAAATCGGGGATTTTCACTGCTGTTTTTTTATTCCAAGGTAAAGGATCTGTAAATCCGGCTAAAAACTGAAGCGATTGCGCTTGCAATCGGGAAATTTTTTCGGGAAGGGTGTTTTGTCGAGTTAAAAAAGGGTAATCGTTAATTTTATCTTGCGGAACGTATGTTCCTTTTCCTATTAAAACACGCTCTATATAATCGTTTACATCGTGTTTCCCTGGATCGATTATCATCACGCCTCCATAAGTAGGATATGGGAAAAAGAAACCTTTCCATCTAATTAAACTCACCACTTCTACCCATTTTCCTTCATCGTTTTTCATATAAAAAACTTCGTTGGGTTGCAGGGTAAATAGCTGAAAGATATTAAATCGTTGTACAACGGCGTTGTAGGTATTTCGGCTAAAAGCTAAAGACTCTCCTATAGAAAAAACTGCGGGTATTCGGTTTTCACCCGAAAACCTGGGAAAGGGTGAGGTGCTATTTACAGCAAATATTTCTTCGATATCCTCATTCATACGTTGGTAAAAATATTCTTTTGCCGGTTGTACTGCCATCGTCCATTTGTTTAGTGAGTCTAATCGTACCAATTGCGGTGGCGAAACTTCTTGTGTTTCACCAATAGACTCGTATGCCATTGTTACAATGTTATTGTAAGGTTGTATTCGTTCGTTTTGAGTAAGCGGTAGTTCGTTTAATTCGACTAAATCCAGATTTCGGTATACATTATACAATTGCATATAATTGTACAGCTCCAGCTTCCAACCTATAAACCAAAAGATGCCAAAAAATGCGACCATCCCAATTAAATACAAAACTCTTTTTCCGGCACTTGCAGCATTTCTGAAACGGTAAATCATAAAACTTAAAAAGAGAATACCAAGTAAAATTACAAATATGTATCTGCGTACAAATAATAATGCCGGTTGGTAATCGTCTCGCAAAAAAAACAGCATTAAGAAAAGAATAATACCGATAGTAATGACAATTCTTTTTTGTTTTTTGCCTTTTTTCCAATAGTTTTTAATCATAATAATGTTGTTGTTAAGACCAACTGGTTTTTAAAAAATCTACTTCAACTTTTAATTTATTTTATCATCCCCTTATCCTTAAAACGCTCTCGTGCACTTTTTTTAACAGGTTTTTCTTTTAGTTCGGGTTCGTTGGGTATTTCTTCTTTTTCGGGTATTATATCTTCGGTAAAATCTTCGATATAATCTTTCCCTTTTTCAAAGACTTCTTTAATATTTTCTTTTTTAAAAGTATTTCCGGTTTTTACAATAAGTGTTGCTAAATAACTTCCTATTAAAACGCCTACAATTGCCGAAACAAAATACTGCACAAAAAACACATTAATAGGTGTTACGGCAGTTACAATTGCAGCTCCTAAAACAAACAATAAGGTTATCCAAACCAAACGCATTAAAAAAGGTTGGTCATAAATAAAGCCTTTTTTTGTTTCGGGTTTTAGTTGTAGTTTTTTAGCGTGGGTTAGCTTGTTAAAAAACCGATATAAACTGTTGCTTTTTGATTCACGCCAATACAATACAATACCAAATACGATGGCAAGTGTAAAAACTATTATTTCTAAAGTCATAATTTATATTTTATTATTGTCTAATATACAACTTATTACCCAATCTTGATATCCTTCTCGCCAAGTTTTATATTGCTCGTAAAAAAGTTCTTTATCGTACCAAAAAACATGAACCGGATCTAACGGAGTAATTAATGTAAGTAATTTCCAGATAAGTTCTTGTTGTTCTTCTTCCAACGAAGAATGTGGTTTTTGCAAGGCTTTATAGTATCGTTTATCTATCTCTGCCTTGGGATTTAGGTCTCTTTCAATAATTTTACGTTGATTGTACAACTCGACACTCATTACTTTTTTTCGGGTTTTGGTGTCTAATTGGTTTAAATACTTTTTAAATAAAAACGTACTGGAAAGCACTTCGTTTATAGGGTGAGCCACTTCTTTTAGATACGAAACAAAGATGTGATTTTTAATTCGCTTGTAACGCGGTGTTTTTGCTTCTTTTTTAAACTTGCACTCGGTGATGATGTGTTCGTTTAACAAATCGATAAGTTCGTCGTGGTCTTTATGAAAAATTAGTACATCGTGTACCGTATCTTTTATCGATTCTTGAAACACTTTTTTATCTTCAAAAACAATGATGTCTTTAATAAAATCTTTAAGCACAAATACGCCACCAAATGCTTTTGTGTAGAACGAAGTAATAGGTACTTTAATGGGTTGAAGTTCTAATTTTCTATCGCGCAAATCGCCATAAGATTGAGCAGATTGCAAGAGTTTTTTATGCAAATCTTTATCGATAAAATTATTTTCTTCATAAAAATCCGCTATAAGTTTTTTTTGTTGCTGTTGTTTTACGTCCAGATCGTTGGTTATTTTAAACGTGATGGTAATGTCGTTATAACCCAGTAAATCATAAGCTTGGTAATACGTATCGATATGTTGGTCAAAATTGATGCAAATGGCACTGTCTTTGGTAATGTCGTGTATTTCTTTTCGGTAAGCCGAAAAAACCGTTCGCATTAAATCTTTATCAAAGCTATGAAACGGCATATACACCGGTTTGTTTTCTTGTTGTGGCGAAACAATAATGGCATTGGTATTGGCATCACCAATATTCAAATAATAAGCGTTTTTCTTTTCATCTGAAACCTCTGGACTCCACCCCATTGCATCTATAGAAATGTTTTTTAATGCCGTAGGTGTAACACCTAAAACTGCCAAGCAATCGTTGTACCGATTTACCAACGAGCCGGAAAGCGTTACCAGCTCTCTCCCAAATAATCCCGCTTGTTGTAACTTTTCCATTGGTATTTGTTTGTGAAAAATTTTAGGGTTTTACTAAATTTTATCTACTTGTTTTCTTGCTTCTAATTGCACTTGCATTTCGTGAATGCGTTGTGCTACTTTGCGTTTAAAATCGGTATCTGCAATGGTTGCCACGTTATCGATATAACGTATTACTTCTTGGCGTCTAATATCCGAAAAACTTAATCCTTTCATATTTTGATTCATTAAATCTTGAAGCATCGTAAACTTGGTATCATAATCCTTTTTAAAATAATGTTCCGGATTTTCAAACCATTGTTCCGGAAGGTCAAAATCAGTTAACCGAAGTGAAACTGCACTTTGTATATTACGAATGTCTCTAGAGGAGAAAAACGGAAATGCTTCTTGCATGTTTTTATACAACTGAGCATAAAAAAGGTGTTGGTTGTCTTGATATTTAGCTTCGGTTTTATTATAAATCTCCAACACTTTTTCTTCTGAAGGTTTTTCAACAGCATCTAATATTTCGCCCAGATTTTTAGCTAAGCCTTGCTGGCTTAAAAAAGTATAATCGGGCGGATTTTTCATATTTACAAAACCGGGCATCGTTTTTTCCAATTTTTGCCACCATAAATAATCTTGATCAATAAAATCGGGAATGGTACGCGCCCCATCTATTTTAAAACGAGCCTGTACTCTAGAAATTACCGCTTTATCCAGCATTTCGGGTAAGTTGGTAAACAGCCCTATGGCACTGTTGCCGTAATTAACGGCGTAAGCTCCTTCGGTGTACCGTAAAAACACACCTATTACTTCTTTAACACCGGCAGAAACTCCTTGTTCTGTACGCTCTTGCAAATTGTTTTCGGCATCGTCTATGGGTGCAAAAATTAGTTTGGTTGAGTCTTGCATGGGTTTCATCCATTGCACCATCTTTTCGGCAGAACCTCCTTGAAACGTTGAGATTAATGTATCGGGCATAGGGTGAAACAAAAAAGGAATATCCAAAACATCACAATGTTCTTTTAGCTTGGTTGCAATAGCGGCAATTAGCATACTTTTTCCGGTTCCGGGAATTCCGTATCCCATAAAAACCGGCATAAAACCACCTAATTCTTGAAACGGGTTTTTCTTTGCTTGAAAATCGTAACTCATTAAGCGTTCGGTTAAACGACGTGCAAAGTGTTTGGCATCACGATTACCTACAATTTCTTCAAATTTAATTTCATTAAAAGCAACACTTTTGGCTGTTCCTTCAAATATATTTTCCCAACCCGAAATGGTAAATTCGCTTTTTTCAAGTTTATAGGTTCGGTCTGTTATTACTTCGGTGTATTCAAGCGATGCAACGCGTTGTTGAATTTCGGATAGTACGGCTTCAAAAAACACAACGGTGAAATCTGCCATAGCAACATCGGAAGTGATGATTTCGGGATGATTAATGTATTTATCGTAATAAAACAACATACTTGAAATTCCTTTTAACGGCGAGAGTAATGAAAGTTCGGGAATGCCCGAAAATTTATTTTTCATTACACTTAAATCATCAGAAGCATAGGGTTTTATTAAATGCAAGGTGTAGTATGCCAATCCAAAAAGCATAAATGCCGTAGCGGTTTGTAATTTAGAGTCGTATTCTCTTCGTTGTTGGCTATCGAAGGTTGCTTTTCGTTCGTTTAGCATCGTTAATCCGGAAGCATCAAAATAGCTGTCTTTTAACCAAATAGCCAATGTAATTCCTTCTTGCAAGGCATATAACGACTGGTTGAGGTGCAAAGGTATTGCCACCGAATTAGGCAACAATCTCTTTTTAAGTTTTAAGATACTTTTTGAAACCGAAACTACATTGGAGGTATGATTTCCGTTTGCTTTAGAAAGGTATAAAAGAATGGAATCGTTGTCTTTGTTATTATCTCTGCTTTTTGCTTTAAAACCTTGCTCCCATTCAATACTTTTAAGATACGAAGTAGCCTCGTCTCTTAGCGTGTCGAGTTCTGAAAGTTTAATGGGAAAAGTACTGTTTCGTTCCATACATTATTTTTTTAAAGGAGCTATTTCTATGGGTTTTTTAGATAGTTTATCCAGTTCGTTTGTAACCGAATCGTAAAAAACTTGTTGTACTTGATGCGTAGCAAACAAGTATTTTTGTTGTTTTTGCGATTCCCAAATTTGAAGGTATTGTTTGTTAAAAAAATTACCTTCAGAAAATTTTCCGGTAGATTGTATTTCGTCAATTTTTAATGAAACGGCAACACTCTCCAACGGAAGGGTTTTATTTACAATAGCTTTTAATAAAGCGTGTGTAAAGAGCAATTCGTCTTTGGCAAAAACCGTATGCAAGGGTCCCAAATCTATTTTTTTTACTCGTTTCGGAAACACTTTTTTAAGTTTTTTATCTATCGCATACGCCATGGTATCTAAACTCATGTTGCGATCGGCTACGTTTTCTAATACTTCGTATATATTTTGAGTGTAATCATCTAATGTGGTTTTGTGCAAATTAAAATACATAAAACAAATAAAAGGACGATTAAGAGTTACGTCGTAAAAAGCCCAACTCACCAAATATTGTGCTTCCGGATTGTTTTTTATTTCAATTATTTTGCCTTGTATAAATCGTTTAAAGATGTATTTTTTATCAACCGATTTATAATAAATTACCGAAGCAGCTTGCGATAATTTGTGCTCGGGTATTTCTTTCTTTTCTTTTAACAAACTGTTTAAAAATTGATTTTTTAGGTCTTCAATTTTAGGTAGTTTTGAAAGAAATTCGTGTTTGAGTTCCAGATCGTTTAACAAATACCGGAACTCCAAATAGTTAGGCAAACCCGATTCGGTTAAATCGATTCGCATTTTTTCCTCTTCATCATACAAATATTTAATACGAAACGCTTCAAGCGAATAGAGTAACAACTCGCAATATTGCTCTATAAATTTGGCTTCAATAGCATTGCATATTTTATGATTGGTAATGGCTGTTATTACTTCTTTAAAAGCGTGTTTAACAATTTTAAAATATACCTTGTACTGTTGTTTGGTTTCTAAAACCGCACTATCGAGTGGCGTAACAATTTGATTTATTGACATGAGTTATTATCCTAACAAATCATCTTCTTCTTTTGGTGGTTCGGGTGTGTTGGGTGTTTCTCCGGACTCATTCGGTGCGTTGTCTTTATTGGCATAATATTCTTCAAAAATTTCTTTCATATCGATTCCGTATCTATCGGCAAATTCTTCTTGAATAAGTTTATCTTTTTCTCTAATTTCTTGTAAGGCTTCGGCATAACTGGAATAAACTCCTTGCATAATTTTTTCGTGAACCGGAATGTTGTCCATCATTTCTTGGCGTGCTTTTGCACTGGCAGAATGCATAGAAGCAAGTGTTTTACCAATATGTTCGTCGGTTTTTACACCAAGATGTTCAAGAATAGCTGCAAACTCTTGGTCGGTTCTTGCCTTTAATGCCACCACATAGCCATCGTAATATTTTAAACGTTCGTCGGTATCACTTTTTAGTTTGGCGCGATGTGTTTGCAGGTTACTACGTAAAGAAGTAAGTACTTTTATGGTTAAGTTATGCTTGTGTACAAAACTGTCTTTACTGGCTGCTAAGGTGGTATAGGCATTTTTTAAACCTTCTAATTCTTCTACCTTTTGCTCAATGGTTGTGATTTTCCCAATCGCTTCTGAATATTCTGTAGATTGCTTATCTGAAATTTCTTCTAAAGCTTGTCTGGCTTGTTTTAAAAGTGCGTATTGTTCTTCGAGTTTTTCTTCGGTTTCTTTTTTCTTTTGTAAGGCTTTAGTGTGATTTTTACTTGTCTCAACAATTGCATCTTGTAGTTTATCCTCTACTTCTTTGATTTCGATTTCTCTATTTTTTAAACGCGAAACTGCTGCTTGACTTTTGTATGACAATTCGCTAAGGAGCGTTTTTACATCGGCAGTTTCAATACGTTGCTGAAACATTTCTTTGGCTTTTAAATCGGCTCCTTCTCGCACCTTTTTTGCGGCTTCCAATTCTTGTTGGCGTTTTTTAATTTTTGATTTTCGTCCCCAAAGGTTATTCCACCAATTGTCTTTTACATTTTCGGCATCTTCAAGGGCTATTTTGGCTCTTTCTAATGCTTTTTGAGCATTGTCTATTACTTTCTGTTCATCTGCATTTAAGGTTGAAAATTTTTCAAATATAATTCCAACCTCATCTTGGTAATCGGTAAGATCTTTAATTGCATCAAGCAGTGATTTTCTGTCTTGTTCTGCCATTGTCACCACATCGTCAAGTGTGGCATTAAGAATTTTTTGACGCATTTGCGGGTCGTCTTCCAGTGCCAATTTGGCTTTCATTTGGTCAACGGTTTTCCCCCAGTTTATATCTACTTTTTCTTTTTCGTTTGAAGTAGATTCGGTTTCTAATAAATCAAAATCATCAGACATATTGTAGTTAGTTTTTAAATGAATAATTAATGTAAAAAATTTGAAGCGTCAATTTCGGTAAAAAAATTGATTTGTAAAACAGAAATGGATGATTATCTGCTTTTTTGTTAAAAAAATATAGTTTTAGGATAAAATTCTGACACGATTAGTCGTAAACTGTAGAAAAAAGTTACATAATGATTTTACCAAAGGAATAATTGTAATAATTATCCTGCTAAGAGTAAATGCTAGAAAAAAAATATTGTCTGCTACCGAAACTTTCTACACTTTTCGAGAAACCAAACTTACCAAGATTCCCATTATTGCAAAAAACACAATGTAAATCACTCCATTAACGAGTTGTGCATTTAAATTAAAGACATTTGTTGTGGCATAATCTATCATTCCGGCACCAAAACCAAAGAGTACTCCCATACGTACTCCAAAACGTAAACCACTTTTAAACCTGTGTCGTCCTGCACTCCATTTTTGATAAATAGACGAAAAGAGTAATCCTTGAATTAAACACCCTATTGCCAAAAACATAAAATCGGGCATTTCTTTATCAACTCCGCTGGCTGAACCTAAATTGGAAAGCAAAAAGTTATTGGCAAGAATACCCCACAACAAGTAACCGCCAAAAAATGACCAAATAGCGGCTACAAGCGCACTTAAAAGATTTTTTTTAGAAAGCATACGATATTTTTTTTAGTTGATTAGCGGTAACAAGTTACAAAAAATAGTTTATTCTTTAAAATCGATACAAAACACCCGTGTTTTTTCATCTAAATTCAACTTTTAAATCTTATTTTTGCAACGATAATAAAAGGAATAATGTATAGGAAAAACAGTACGTTAGAATTACCTGAAGAACAAATGAAATCCTATGGTTACCAAGTTGTTGACGCTGTAGTAGGGCATTTTTGTGAACAAAAAAACAAACTTCCGGTTGCAATTGCATCTCGAGAAGAAATGGATAACATGTTTCTCGAAGAAGCACCCGAAAATCCTACACAGCCCAAGCAAGTTTTAGACTTTGTATTGGACAAAGTAATGACGCAAAGCACCATCGTTTCGCACCCAAAGGCGTATTCTTTTGTGCCGGGACCCAGCAACTATATTAGTGCTATGGCAGATACTCTTGCTACCGGATTTAATATTTTTTCCGGCGGTTGGGTAGCCTCTCCGGCAGCAGCCGAATTGGAAATAATAACCCTACAGTGGTTGCTGAAAATTTTTAGATTTCCGGCAAAAAAAGGAGGCGGAATTTTTACCAGCGGTGGCTCTATGGCAAATCTTACCGCTATTGTTACGGCACGAAATATTAAATGCGGTGATGACTTTTCGAAAGCGGTTATTTACCTTTCAGACCAAGCACATTCTTCCAACATTAAAGCAATTCGAATTCTTGGTTTTAGAAAGCACCAAATAAGAATCATCCCAACCAATTTGGAGTTTGAGTTTTCTATAAACAAATTAAAAAATGCCATTGCCAAAGATAAACTACAAGGCTTACAACCTTTTTGCGTAATAGCAACCGCCGGAACCACCAATACCGGAACGGTAGATCCTCTAACAAAAATTGCCCAAATATGTAAAAAAGAGAATCTTTGGTTTCATATAGACGGTGCTTACGGAGGCGCTGCCATTCTTTCAAAAGAAGGAAAAAAACTATTAAAAGGAATTGAAAAAGCAGATTCGCTTACCGTTGACCCTCATAAATGGTTTTTTCAACCCTACGAAATGGGATGTTTGCTTATTAGAAATCACAAATACTTAAAAGGAACTTTTACCGAAAAACCCGAATATTTGCGTGATGTAGAAGGCAATCAATCCGAAATTAACTTTTACGACCATGGTGTCCAACTTACCCGAAGGTTTAGAGCGTTAAAATTTTATATGAGTATTAAAACCTTTGGATTAAAAGCCTTTAGAAATGCTATTTCCTATAACATTCATCTTGCAGAACAGGTAGAAGATTTACTACGCAAAAGTCCTAATTGGGAAGTAATTTCGCCGGCAACATTGGCGGTTATTAATTTTAGATACAATCCTATTTCGGCTAATCTTTCTGAAAAAGAACTCGATAAATTAAACGAATACATTTCAAAAAAAGTAATGGAAAGCCGACAAGCACTTTTGGTTACCACCGTACTTAACAACCAAATCGTTTTACGAATGTGTTTAATTAATCCTCGAACTTCGTTGCAAGATGTAAAAGACACGCTTAATCTTTGTGCAAGTTTTGCTAAAGAAAAGTGCAAATGTTAAACTATGATGTATTAATTATAGGTGGTGGAGCTGCCGGTTTTTTTACCGCTATAAACACCGCTGTTTTTAATTCCAACTTACGTATTGCCATAGTAGAACGCGGAAATGAAGTACTTGGTAAAGTAAAAATTTCGGGAGGCGGAAGATGCAATGTTACCCACGCTATTTTTACACCAAACCAATTAATTGAAAACTATCCTCGTGGCGGAAAAGAATTACGGGGTCCCTTTCATCGTTTTTGCACAGGCGATACCACGCAATGGTTTGAAGAAAATAAAGTACCCTTAAAAATTGAAGAAGACGGAAGGGTTTTTCCTGTTTCAGATACATCACAAACTATTATAGATTGCTTTTTACGATTAACCGAAAAGTATGGCATTACAGTATTAAAGAACCACTCGGTAAAAGGTTTTTACAAAAAAAAAGACCAATGGCAAATCCACACTTCAAAAGGTAATTTTACATCCAAAAAACTAATTGTTACCACCGGAAGCAATCCTAAAATATGGAATTTATTAAGCCAACTGGGGCATACCATTATTCCGCCTGTACCCTCTCTATTCACCTTTGTTTGTAAAGATAAAACATTTAATAACTTGTCGGGGATTTCGGTGAAAGTAACAATACAAGTGGCTAACACAACATTAACTTCTCACGGCGATTTGTTAATCACCCATCAAGGAATAAGCGGACCGGCTGTTTTAAAACTTTCGGCTTGGGGAGCGCGATATTTTTATGATGTTAATTATCGTTTTTCAATTCGTATTAACTGGTTGCCCGACACAAACAAAGAAACCATCCTTACGGAATTAAAAAAATACAGAGTTCAATTTTCAAAACAACAAATAACCAGCTACAGCCGCTTTGGCTTGCCCAAAAGATTATGGATAAATCTGCTAAAACAAACCGGAATTGAAGAAACCTGTAAATGGGCAGACATTTCTAACAAAACCTTAGCAAAACTTACCGGAAATTTAGTTGCTTTCTCTATGGATATCACAGGTAAAAATACGTTTAAAGAAGAATTTGTAACTGCCGGAGGTGTTGATTTAAAAGAAATAAATTTTAAAAAATTTGAAAGTAAAATACACCCCGATTTATATTTTGCAGGCGAAGTATTAAATATCGATGCGGTAACCGGCGGTTTTAATTTTCAAAATGCTTGGACAGGAGGGTATTGCATAGCCGAAACCATAAGGAAAAACAACTAATTGCGGGTTAAACTAATAGATCCGTTTTTTGAATATGCTTCAATTAAAAAACTTCCGTTCCCTTCCATCTCGTTTATAACCTTTCCGTTTTTAGACACACCTATTCCTCTAACACCGGTTAACGCTATTACTTTTATATCTGAATCTATAGTAGAAAGAATGGCGTTTCCTTTAAAAGTTGTTAACTCTAAATTTCCTCTTTGCAATGCAACCTGCGCTTTATTATAATCTCCCGAAACGAACACCGAAGCATTTTCTAATTCAATAGAAACCGAATACCCCTTGGGAACTTCTATTTTCACGTCGCCTGCTAACACTTTATGCGCAGCCAATTTATCATTTTCCGGAATAAAAAAAGGAGTAAACGCAGTACCAATGATTAGATTATCAGCTTCAGTTTTTGAAGTTAACACAATATTGGAAGCCGTTTCGCCATGAAATACAGCATTGATTAAAATCACATCTGTTTCAGTAGAATTTATCGTTAATGAAGAAATATTTTGAGATACAATTCGTATCTTGCCAATGGTTTTACCATCAATTTTTTTTCAACTCTTTTCTGAGAATATAAACTTGCGGTTAAAAACAACAACAGCACAAATACATTACAAAACAATTTATAC